>NZ_JACGTN010000021.1:0-43419 GCF_014763005.1 Stenotrophomonas sp. Br8
GTCCGGTTGCGGGGGTGTAAGCGCCATGGATGGCGCGCCCAAGCCTACAGGGACGTACTTGCGGCGTCCCCCGCAACCGGACCCACCCCGCCATCCCACAGGAACCCAGCTTTTGCCGTTGCTTCGGCCGTTGCAGTTGCCTCTGCGGGTGCCGGGCGCAGCCCGGCCGTGAACCTACCTTCTGACCTGGCCTTCGCCGCGCACTACGAAACGTTCGACCGTGAGCGCTTCCAGTCCCATCGGGCCATAGGCATGCAGGCGCGTGGTGGAGATGCCGATCTCGCTGCCGAGGCCGAGCTGGCCGCCATCGGAAAAACGTGAAGACGCGTTGACCATCACCACCGCCGAGCGCAACGCGTTGACGAAACGTTCGGCACTGGCCACGTCTTCGGTGGCGATCACTTCGGTGTGGTCGGAGGTATAGGTGCGGATGTGCGCGATCGCTGCGTCAAGATCGTCGACCACGCGGACCGCCAGTACCAGATCAAGGAACTCGGCGGCGTAGTCGTCCTCGCTGGCCGCAGTGCTTCCCGGCAGCAACGGCTGCGCGCGCGCGTCGGCACGCAGCTGCACACCACGTTCGGCCAGCGCCTGCGCAGCCCGCGGCAGGAAGTCTGCGGCAATGTCCTGGTGCACCAGCAGGGTTTCCAGTGAATTGCACGCGGACGGGCGACTGCACTTGCCATCCACCAGCAGATCGAGCGCTTTTGCAGGGTCGGCACTGGCATCCACGAACAGGTGGCAGACACCCTTGTAGTGCTTGATCACCGGCACTCGCGCGTGTTCTGCGACGAAACGGATCAGGCCCTCACCACCGCGTGGGATGGCCAGGTCGATCAGTTCATGCAGCTGCAGCAGTTCCAGCATGGCTTCGCGGCGCAGGTCGGTCAGCACCGTCACCGCGGCAGGGGGCACGCCGTTGGCCTTCAATGCCCCGGCCAACGCCTGCGCGATGGCAGTGTTGGAATGGATGGCCTCCGAACCTCCACGCAGAATCACGCCGTTGCCCGCCTTCAGGCACAGCGCGGCGGCTTCGGCGGTCACGTTCGGGCGTGCTTCGTAGATCATCGCGATCACCCCCAGCGGCACGCGCACCTTCTGTACGCGGATGCCGTTCGGACGCACGTCGTCGCGGGTTACCTGCCCGACCGGGTCCGGCAGGCCCGCCACCTCGCGCACCGCATCGGCCATCGCCAACAGGCGCGCCGGGTCCAGCGCCAGGCGGTCGAGCATCGCGCTGCCCACGCCCTTGTCGCGGGCGGCGGCCAGGTCGCGCGCATTGCCCGCAAGAATCTGCCCGGCATTGACCTCCAGCGCCTGCGCCATCGCCAGCAGCAGCGCCCTGCGGGCATCGCTGTCGAGGCCAGCGACCACCTGGGCTGCGTCACGGCAGGCGCGGGCCTGCGATTCGATCTCACTCATCGGGACATCCTGCAATGGGTTCATGGCAGCACCAGATCGTCGCGATGGACGACGGTACCGCCGTAGTTGTAGCCGAGCACGGTCTGGATGTCGCGGGTGTGGCGGCCGGCAATGCGGCGCACGTCATCGGCGGCGTACTGGCTGACACCACGGGCCACGCAGACCCGGCCAGCTTCGGTGTTCCAGCACACCTGCACCATGTCACCACGGCGGAACGCGCCATCGGCACCGGTGATGCCACCAGGCAACAGCGATGCGCCCTTCTCGCGCATCGCCTGCGCGGCACCGGCGTCGATCAGGATCGCGCCTTCGGCCAGCGGTGCGTGCCGCAGCCAGTGCTTGCGGGCGGCCTCGCGGCTGCGCGCCGCGTGGATACGGGTGCCGAACAGGCGATCCTGCGCCAGCGCGCGCACCACCTCGCCACTGCGGCCGTTGAACAGGTAAGTTTCGATGCCAACACGGCCGGCCTTGGCCGCGGCCTCCAGCTTGGTGCGCATGCCGCCGGTACCGGCGACTGAACCGGCACCACCGGCCATCGCCAGCACGGCATCATTCAACTCGGGCACGTCGTGCAGCGGCCGTGCATCGGCATGCGTGCGCGGGTCGGCACTGTAGAGGCCATCGATGTCGGTGGCGATGAACAGTGCATCAGCATCGACCAGCGCCGCCACGGTCGCGGCCAGGTTGTCGTTGTCGCCGAGCTTGAGCTCGTCCACCGATACGGTGTCGTTCTCGTTGACCACCGGCAACGCACCCAGCCGCAACAGCTCGTTGAGGGTGGCCCGCGCATTGAGGTAGCGACGGCGGTTGCGCAGATCGTCATGGGTCAGCAGCACCTGCGCCACCGGGCGCTCGAAGAAGCGCTGCCACAGACCGATCAGCTGCGCCTGGCCAAGTGCCGCCAATGCCTGTCGCGCAGCCATCGCCGCACCGGGTTCATCGGCCCTGGGCAGGATCGCGCGGCCGGCAGCCACCGCGCCGGAGGAGACGATGACCACTTCGCGCCCGGCCAGCACATTGGCCGAGACGAACTGGGCCAGGCCCAGCGCGTGACGCGGTGACAGGCCACCGCCATCGGCCGCGAGCAGGCTGCTGCCGACCTTGAGTACAGCACGCCGCCACGACGGCAGCGCTTGTTCGGGGAACGGCGATGCAACGTTGGCGGCGTGGACAGTCATCGGGGGCGCCTCAGCGGGTATTCCATTCATGGACGCTCAGCGCGGATGCCTGCATCGTCACCAGCGGATCGGTGGCGACGATGGCCTGTGCCTGCGCAAGGCTGTCGACGTTGCACAGCACATAGGCGCCGCCACTGCCATCGGCAAAGCCGCCGGTCAGCTGCAGCTTGCCCTCGGCCTGCAACGCATCAAGAAAGTCGCGGTGCGGTTGCACCACAGCGTCGGTGAAGCCGGGCTGGCGCATCGCCAGCACCAGGTAGACGGTGCCGGCCATCAGGACAGCGCCTGCCAGCGCGCGCGCAGTTCATCCAGGCGCAGGTCCGACGCCGAACCCGGCGATACACGCGCCGCCAGGCTGCCTTCCGGCGTACGCCCCTGCCCCGCGCTGTCGGCGCCGGCAGCAGCGGCCTTGTAGGCCTCGCGGAAGGGTACGCCCGCGACCGCAGCTTCCACCGCTACATCGGTGGCGTACATGCCCGAATCGATCGCTGCGCGCAGCTTGTCATCGCGCCATTCCAGGTTGGCCAACAGCGCCGGCAGCAGCTCCAGCGCGGCCAAGCCACGACCGAAGCCGTGGAAGATCGCGCCCTTGGACGACTGCAGATCGCGGTGGTAGCCCGACGGCAGCGACAGCAGCTGCTCGATCTCGGTGCGTGCGGCGGCGACGCTGGCATGGGTCGCCCGCATCAACTCGATCACGTCCGGATTGCGCTTGTTGGGCATGATCGAACTGCCGGTGGTGTACTGCGCCGGCAGCGCGACGAAACCGAATTCGGCGCTGGTGAACAGCGACAGGTCCCAGGCGATGCGGCGCAGGTCCAGGGTCGCACCGCCCAGCGCTTCCAGTGCAGCCAGTTCGAACTTGCCACGCGACAGCTGCGCGTAGATCGGCGAGATCTGCATGCGCGCAAAGCCGAGCGCAGCGGTGGTGTGTTCGCGATCCAGCGGCAGGTTCACGCCGTAACCGGCAGCGGTGCCGAGCGGATTGGCATCAACCAGTGCATGGGTATCGCGGGCACGCACAGCGTTGTCGATGAAGGCCTCGGCCCACCCAGCCCACCACATGCCTGCCGAGGACACCACGGCACGCTGGATGTGGGTGTAACCGGGAATCGGCAGATGCTGCTCGGCCTGCGCACGGTCGAGCGCCACCTTGGCCACTTCGGCACTGACCTGCGCGACGCGCTGCAGCTTCTCCTTCAACCACAACCGGGTCGCGACCAGGATCTGGTCGTTGCGGCTACGGCCGGTATGGATCTTGCGGCCTGCATCACCCAGGCGCTCGGTCAACCGTGCCTCGATGGCGGAATGGCCATCTTCATACTGCGTATCCAGCACGAAGCGGCCTTCGCGGAAGTCCTGTGCCAGCACCTCCAGCTCGCGCAGCAACCCTGCCAGTTCGTCGGCGCTGAGGATGCCGATGTGCTGCAGGCCCTGCGCGTGCGCGGCGCTGGCGGCGATGTCATGCAGGAAGAATTCGCGATCGAGGATCACGTCGTCGCCGGCGAGGAAGGTCTGGATCTGGGCATCGACAGCGACGCCTGGCTTCTGCCAAAGAAGGTCTGCCATGGGGGGCTCCTGTACGGTTTCAGTGCGGGATCGACGTCAGTTCGTCGATGCCCAGCGCGAGATTGAGGTTCTGCATGGCCTGGGTGGCCGCGCCCTTGAGCAGGTTGTCCAGGGTCGCCACCACCACCACCCGCTTGCCACCCGGCGCCAGCGTGAAGCCGCCGACCTGGGCGCCATGGCGGCCGGCGATGCGGCTCACCCACGGCGCCTCGTCCACGACCTCGATGAGCGCTTCACCGGCATAGGCCTGCTGGAAGCGCTCGACGATCTGCTCGCGGGTCTGCACACGGTTCAACCAGAGGTTGGCGGTGAGGGTGATGCCACGGAAATGCGGCGCGACGTGCGGCATGAATTCGACCGCCACGCCCAGCTGCACGGACACCTCACGCTCGTGCACGTGGTTGGTCAGCGCGTACGGCATCAGGTTGTCGGCCAGCAGCTCGACGTTGTTCTTGTCCGACGGCGAGGTGCCGGCACCGGAGTAGCCGGACACGCCGAAGCACTGCGGCGGGCCAGCCAGCAGCTCCCGCAGCGGATGGATCGCCAGCTGCATCGCAGTGGCATAGCAGCCGGGATTGCTGATGTGCTTCTGCCCGTTGTAACGGTCGCGGGTAAGCTCGGGCAGGCCGTAGTACCAGGCAGTGTCGAAACGGTAGTCGGCCGACAGATCGACGATCACCGTGTCCGGCTTCGCCGTTTCCAGCGCCGCCACGAACGGAGCAGCCAGTCCGTTGGGCAGCGCCAGGATCACCGCATCCACGCCCTTGGCGGCAACGGCATCGGCGTTGAGATTCTCGAACTGCAGTTCACCCTGCCACTGCGGGTAGTGGTCGGACACGCGCTGCCCGGCCAGTTCGCGCGAAGAGACGAAGCCCAGCTGCAGGTTCGGATGCGCGGCCACCAGCCGGATCAGCTCGGCGCCGGTATGGCCGCGGGCGCCGACGATGCCGACGGTGAACGAGGAGGAAGTGCTCATGCGTGCGTGCTCATGCGTGCGAGTCGAGGCGGTGCTGCAGGTGGCGTTTCACGCCCTGCCATTCCGCGTCGATGATGGAGAAGATGACGGTGTCGCGCGGCGTGCCGTCGGGATGGCGACGGTGATTGCGCAGCACGCCATCCTGCTTGGCGCCCAGGCGCGCGATCGCGGTGCGCGAGGTGAAGTTGAACCAGCTGGTTTCAAACACCACGCTCAGGCACTCCAGCCGCTCGAAGGCGTGGCTGAGCAGCATCAGCTTGGTTTCGGAGTTGACCCCGGTGCGCTGCACCGACTCGCCATACCAGGTGTAGCCGATGCTGAGCCGCGGTACGTCAGGCTGCAGATCGTAGTAGCGGGTGGTGCCGACAATCTGGTCGTTGGCATCGAACACCACGAACGGCAGCACCTTGCCCTCGGCCTGCACCTGCAGCGCGGCCTGCACATAGCCGGTCATGGTCTTCGCATCGGGCACCTGCGTGTACCAGAGCTTCGACAACGCACCGTCACCCAACGCACCGCGCAGGCCATCGATATGGCTCATCTGCAGCGGTTCCAGCCGCGCATGCGTGCCGGTCAGCGTGGGTACCTTGGTCCAGTCTGCGTGATTCATCGTGCTCAGCCCTCCAGGCTCGGTGCACGCACGGCGCAATGGTCGACATAGGTCCTGATCCGGTCGATGCCATCGGCACCGTACCAGAACACCTTCCAATTGCCCTGCTTGTAGCAGCCATCGGATTCGGCGTAGTAGAAATGGTTGATCGGGTTGCCGTTGCGTGAGCGCCAGAACAACTGAGGAGTTTCTTCCAGCATCACGTTCCAGACGGCGCGGCCCAGGCCTTCACCCTGCGCATCGTCGAGCACGGCGAACTTGTCCAGGTACACGCCCTCGGCCTCATCGGTGAGGATCACCGCCGTGCGGTAGTTCTCGCTGACATAGGCGCGCAGCAGCGTGGTCTTCTCGAAATAGTCCGGCACCAGGGTGCGGCCGAAACTGGATTCGATCAGGCCCTTCAGGCGCGGCAGGTCCAGCTCGCTCCAAGCGGTTGCACGCAGCACCTTCTCGCCCTTGCGTACCAGCGTACCCGAGCCCTTGTGGGTAAACAGTTCCTTGGCCAGGTCGGCGGGCCGGGTGATCGACACCGACGATTCCAGCGGCAACCGGTCCAGCAGCGACTTGATCTGTTCGATCTTCACCTTCATGCCACCGTGGATCCACGGTTGCGCGATCAGGTGGTCGTACTCGGTGGACAGGTTGATCGAATCGATCACGCTGCCCTCTTCGTCCAGCAGGCCGCCGGTACCGGTCAGGAAGATGATCTTGTACGGCTGCAGTTCCTGCACCAGTTCGTTGGCGGCGAAGTCGGCATTGCCGTTGAGGATCTGCCCGCCGGCGGTCTCGCCGAGGCTGGTGATGACCGGGATCGAGCCCGCACGCAGGCTGGCTTCGATCGGCGCCAGGTTGACCTTCTTCACCTCGCCGACCAGGCCGTAGGTATCCAGGCCCAGGTACTCCGCCTCGAACACGCCACCGGTGATGGACGTGGCGCGCGCGCCGTTCTGCTGCAGGGCTTCGACCAGGCGCAGGTTGGATTGCTGGAACACGCGGCGCACGATTGCCAGCGCTTCCGGCGAGGTCACCCGCAGGCCGTTGACCGTCTGCTTTTCAATGCCGGCGGCCGACAGTTCCGCATCCAGCTGCGGTCCGGCGCCGTGCAGCACGATCGGGGTCAGGCCGACCTCCTGCAGGAACGACAACGAGGAGGTCAGCGCGTCGAGATCGTCGCGCAGCACTGCGCCGCCGACCTTGACCACGGCGAAGCGCTTGGCGTCCAGCTGCGAAAAGCGCTTGAGGTACTGGCTGATCTCCTTCGCGCTGGCCATGCTCGAGAGCAGGCGCACGATGGTCTGGCGGGTCTGGCGGTGGGGCTGGAGGGCAGGAGACATTTCGGTTTCGTCACAGGCGGCGGTCGCCGCGTTGCAGTTCCGCCGCGCAGAAGCGCAGCGGCGTTGTAGGTCGATCAGGCGCCAGCGGCGATGATCCGATGTACGGCGTCGGTGTAGCGCTGCAGCTGCTCCAGCGTCACGAACTCGTCGGCGGTATGGGCCTGGGCGATGTCGCCCGGGCCGAACACCAGCGTGGTATAGCCAGCGGCCGAGAACAGCGACGCCTCGGTCCAGAAGTCCACCGCGTTGCCGATCGGAATATCCAACGCATCGGCCACGTCGCGCGCCAGCAGGCGGCGGTTCTCGGCTTCGGCGATGTCACCCGCCGGCAGGCTGGGGCCACGGAAGGTTTCGGTGAACACCGCCGCTTCCGGTTCGGCGAAACCGGCAAAGGTCGCCAGCAGCGCATCGATATCCATCGACGGCAGCGGCCGGAAGCCGAAGCGCACTTCCGCCGCCGGCGCGATCATGTTGGCCTTGATGCCACCTTCAACGCGCCCGATGTTGAAGCGCAGGCCGGTCAATCCACCGAAGCGCGCCGAGGCCAGCGATTCGACGTGGCCCAGCGCACGGTTGCCCCAGCGCATCGCCTGGTGCAGCGCACTGGCGGCTGCATCCTGCTTGCCCGACGCGTGGCCGGCACGGCCGGCGAACTGCATCAGCACCGAGCTGATGCCACGATGCGCGAGCACCGCTTCGCTCATGGTCGGTTCGGCCACCAACACCGCTTCGTACTTGATGCCCCGGGCCAGGAACGCGGCAATACAGCGCGGATCGTTGGCTTCTTCATCGCTGGAGAACAGGAACGCCGCGTCGCCATCACTGGCATTGGCTGCAGCCACCAGCGCAGCAGCCGCCCCCTTGATGTCACACACACCGAGGCCGACCACACGGTCGTCCAGGCGGCGCATCACGTGCGGGTCGGCACTCCAGTGCGGCGAGTCCGGCACGGTGTCCAGATGCACGTTGAACAGGTACTTCGGCGTACCGCGCACGGCATACAGGCTGACCGCGCCAGCGCCATGGTCGATCACCTCGACATTGAACCCGGGCAGGTTGTCGCGCAGGTAATCGAAGATGCCGCCGGTGGTGATCGCACGCGGCGGGTTGCGGGTGTCGAAGGACACCAGCGCCTGCAGGTGATCGAGCGTCTGTTCAAGCATGAATCAACAATCCTGTGGATTTCCGCCGGGCATGGCCCGGCGCTACCGGAACGCGTCTGGAGGAGAGCCCCCTTCTTGTTGAAGGGGGCGCGCCAACGGCGCGGGGTTAAGGAGGAATGCGCGGGCAGGTCGATCGCGGCTCAGCCGCGGTTGACCTGCGCATACAACGTCGAGCTCATGCCGAACAGCTTGATGAAGCCTTCGGCTTCTTCCACGCCCCAGTCGGCCGACTGCGCATAGGTGGCGCCCTTGGTGTTGAGCAGGTGCGGCGACTTCACCGCAACGGCGTCGACACGACCACCACGGGTTTCCAGCACCACTTCGCCGTTGACCTTGGCCTGCGAGGACTTCAGGAAGGCTTCGATGTCGGTCTTCAGCGGGTCGTGGTAGAAGCCTTCGTACACCAGCTCCACCCACTTGCGCGCCACGTCCGGCTTGAAGCGGTTCTGCTGCTTGGTCAGCACCGCATCTTCCAGCGCGCGGTGCGCGGCCAGCAGCGAGACCAGGCCCGGTGCCTCGAACACGATGCGGCCCTTCAGGCCGATCACGGTGTCGCCGGTGTACACGCCACGGCCGACGCCGTAGGGGGCAAACAGCTTGTTGAGCTGGGCCAGGATCTGCTCACCCGGCAGGGCCTTGCCGTTGAGCTCCACGGCTTCGCCTTCGACAAACTTCAGGGTGACGGTCAGCGGTGCTTCCGGCCATTCGCTGCGCGGTGCGCACCAGCCACGGGCGCCCTCGCCCGGTGCTTCCCAACGATCGATCTCGCCACCGGACATGGTCAGGCCCAGCAGGTTCTCGTTGATGGTGTAGGCCTGCTGCTTGGCGCGCACGCCGAAGCCACGCTCTTCCAGGTACTTCTGCTCGTAGGCGCGGGTCTGGGTGTGTTCCTTCTGGATCTCGCGGATCGGCGCGATGATCTGGTAGTCACCCAGGGCCTTCACTGCCAGGTCGAAACGCACCTGGTCGTTGCCCATGCCGGTGCAGCCGTGAGCGATGATGTTGGTGCCCAGTTCGGCGGCGCGCTTGAGCGCGGCATCGACGATCAGGTAACGGTCCGACACCAGCAACGGGTACTGGCCCTGGTAGCCCTCACCGGCCCACACGAACGGCTTGACGAAGCCGGACCAGATGGCCGGACCGCCATCGACGGTCTGGTGGCTGGTGACACCCAGTTCGGCGGCACGCTTCTCGATGAAATCGCGCTCTTCGTCATCCACGCCGCCGGTATCGGCGAACACGGTATGCACGTTGTAGCCGCGCTCCTGCAGGTACGGCACGCAGAAGCTGGTATCAAGGCCGCCGGAGAAGGCGAGAACGACGTCTTTGTTGCTCATGGGGGTATGTCCTGGTAGCGCCGGGCCATGCCCGGCGGAAATGTTCGAATGGAGAAATCAGCGCCCGGCAACAGCGGCCATGATCGCCTTCTGCACATGCAGGCGATTCTCGGCCTCGTTGATGGCGATGCACTGCGGCGAATCCATCACGCCGTCAGTCGCCTTCACGTTGCGGCGCAGTGGCAGGCAGTGGCTGAACACGCCGTTGTTGGTCAGCGCCATCTTCCGCTCGTCGACGATGAAGTGCTTGAACTGGTCGCGGATCGGCTTCTCCGGTTCCCAGTTGCCGAAGAACGGCAGTGCGCCCCAGCTCTTGGCATAGACCACGTCGGCACCGGCATAGGCGCTGTCGATGTCATGGCTGATCTTCAGCGAACCGCCGCTCTCGGCCACGTTCTGCTCGGCCCAGCCCATGTAGCGCTCGTCGAGGATGTAGTCGGCGGTCGGGCACAGCAGCGTCACGTCCATGCCCATGCGGGTGGCGATGGTCAGCGCCGAGTTGGCCACGGCGGTGTTCAGCGGCTTGGGGTGGTAGGTCCAGGTCAGCACGTACTTCTTGCCGCGCAGGTCCTGGGTGCCGAAATGCTCCTGCAGGGCCATCACGTGCGCCAGCTCCTGGCACGGGTGGGTGATGGTCTCCATGTTGATCACCGGCACCGGCGAGTACCTGGCGAAACTCTCGAGCACGACGTCCTGGCGGTCGTAGGCCCAGTCGACGAACTTCGGGAACGCGCGCACGGCGATGATGTCGCAGTAACGGCCGAGCACCTTGGCCACTTCAGCGATGTGCTCTTCGGTATCGCCATCCATCACCGTGCCGAGGTTGAACTCGATCGGCCATGCATCCTTGCCCGGCTGCAGCACCACTGCGTGGGCACCGAGCTGGAACGCGCCCAGCTCGAAACTGGTGCGGGTACGCATGGACGGATTGAAGAACACCAGCGCGATCGACTTGCCCTTGAGCTGGTCGCCGAGCTTGTTGCGCTTGAACAGCGCAGCCTGGGTCAGCAGCGCGTCAAGTTCGCTGCGGCTCCAGTCCTGGGTGTTCAGGAAGTGCTTGGGGGACATCATCATTCCTTGCATGAGCGGCGCCGGTGGCCGACGCGGTGGAAGGTGGAAGGGAAAACCGGGAACCAAGGTGATACGAAAAGGTTGCAGATGAAGCTTTCAGAACGCGGAAACGAAAAAACCCAGCCGGCGGGCTGGGTTTTTTTCGGACGAACAGCAGAAAGCTCCGGATTACCCAGCGAGAATGTGGGGTTCCGGTCGACGGGCACGCGACGTCATGCCAGTGGCCTGGCGGGCGGCGCTGCTGTCGTGCTGGAAGTCGGTGAGCTTCATTGGTCGGCAATCTTTACATGCGGCCGGGGCCGGCGCAAGAGGCCGGCGTCGCAGAATCAGGGGGTACCAGCGGCAGCCTGCTCGGGGCCTACCCACGGGGTGATCGAAACCCGGATCTTCAGCCGGTTGCCAGGGTCTTCCGGCAGCCGTGAACGGTACTTGGTGCCCTTGTAGACGTAATCCACGTCGTAGGCGATGGGGCGGCGGAACTCACGCCCGACAGGCACGATGCGACAGTCCCGGGTCAGCATCGGACCGGTATTGGCCGGCGCCGGGGCGGGGGTTTCCGCCGGAAGCTCCTCCAGCGTCTCCTCGTCGCTGCGCTTGAACATCGAGCGCACCGAATCCCACAGGCGGCCGATGCGGCCCTTGTCCTCGACCGGCTCCTCGCCGGTGACGTTGACCGGGGCCAGGGTGCGGGTCGAGACCGGCTCGCAGTGCTCCTCGGTACGGGTTGCGCGCAGGGTCTGGAACACCGGCTCCACGTTGAGCACCTGGGCGTAGTCGAACTTCACGTTCTCCACGATCACCACCCGGTTGCGGGGCTCGGCCTCCTGGGCCAGGACCACGGCGGGCAGCGCCGACAGGCAGGCCAGGGTCAGCAACGCGGTGGTTTTCATTGGCGATGGGAGCAGGGACACGGCAATAGTGTAGGCAGTGGTGACCGCAAGGGGCTGAACATTACCCGTCCGCGTCGTTCCTGCCCACCCCACCCCACCCGCCGGTGACGTCCACCGGTGGCAATGGTCCCCCCAAAGGGGCCCGACACGTTCTAAAATCACAGGCTTGTCCCCCAGTCACAGACCCATGACCCTGCGCCTGCACAACAACCTGACTCGCCAGCTCGAACCGTTCACCCCGCTCGACCCGGCCTGTCCGACCCTGTATGTGTGCGGCCCGACGGTCTACAACTACGTGCACATCGGCAACGCCCGTGGGCCGGTGGTGTTCGGGGTGCTGGCCGACCTGCTGCGGCGGCGCTTCGGTGCCCTGCGCTATGCCCGCAACATCACCGACGTGGACGACAAGATCAACACCGCCGCACGCGAGCAGGGGGTGCCGATCAGCACCATCACCGACCGTTTCGCCGCCGCCTACCGTGAAGACATGGCCGCGCTGGGCGTGGCACCGCCGGACATCGAGCCGGAAGTGACCGCGCACATTCCGCAGATCATCACCATGATCGAGCAGCTGGTCAGCAGCGGGCATGCCTACGCCGCCGAAGGCCATGTACTGTTCGCCGTCGGCAGTTTCGAGGGCTACGGCAAGCTGTCGCGCCGCGATCCGGACGAAATGCTGGCCGGCGCCCGTGTCGAGGTTGCTCCCTACAAGCGCGCGCCCGGCGACTTCGTACTGTGGAAGCCGTCCGGCGACGACCTGCCCGGCTGGGAATCGCCGTGGGGCCGCGGCCGTCCAGGCTGGCATATCGAATGCTCGGCGATGGCCGCCGCACACCTGGGCGAGACCATCGACATCCATGCCGGTGGCGTCGACCTGCAGTTCCCGCACCACGAAAACGAGATCGCGCAGAGCGAGTGCGCGCACGGCGGCAAGGTGTTCGCACGCTTCTGGCTGCACAACGGCATGCTCAACTTCGGCGGCGCCAAGATGAGCAAGTCGATCGGCAACATCGAGCGCGTCCACGACCTGGTGCGTAAACACGCCCCCGAGGCACTGCGCCTGGCCTTGCTGTCGGCCCACTACCGGCAGCCGCTGGACTGGTCCGACGCGCTGATCGAACAGTCCGGCCGCACCCTCGACCGCCTGTACGGCACCCTGCGCGAGCTGGCCGAGGTGGCCGCCACGGCAGTGATCCCGGCAGACATCGAAGCGGCATTGGATGATGATCTCAATACGCCGCAGGCGCTGGCCGAAGTGGCCCGTATCGCCGGCGAAGCGCGCCGCGCCACCGATCCCAGCGAACGCGCACGCCTGAAGAGCGAACTGCTCGGCGCGGGTCTCGCCCTGGGCCTGCTGCAGGCCGATCCGGCGCAGTGGTTCGGCAACGCCGCTGGCGACAGCGACGACGACGCGCGCATCCAGGGCTTGATCGACGAACGTGCGGCAGCCAAGCAGGCGCGCGACTTCGCCCGTTCCGACGCCATCCGCGACCAGCTGGCCGCCGAAGGCATCGTGCTGGAAGACACCCCGCAGGGCGTGCGCTGGTCGCGCAAGCGCGGCTGACCTGCCCTGCCCCGTGGCCGGCCCCACCGGCCACGCCCCCACTGTAGAGACTGTTGTGATCGACTCCCCGTTCCCGCTTGAATCCACCGCCGCCGAGGCACAGACGGCCATCGCCGAGGAATTCGGTTTCTTCGGCGACTGGTCCGAGCGCTACCAGTACCTGATCGACCTCGGCCGCAAGCTGCCCGCCTTTCCGGAAGAATGGAAGACCGAAGAGCACCGCCTGCTCGGTTGCCAGTCGATGGTCTGGATCGTGCCGGAAGGCAATACGCAGTCGCTGCGCTTCCACGCCATCAGCGATTCGGCCATCGTCTCCGGCCTGATCTTCCTGGCGCTGCGGGTGTACTCCGGGCGCACCGCGCAGGAGATCCTGGCCACCGAACCCAGCTATATCCAGGATATCGGCCTGTCCCGCCACCTGTCGCCGACCCGCAGCAACGGCGTGGCGGCGATGCTGGCCTTCATCCGTGAGACCGCGCAGGCCCAGCTGCAGCGCGATCCGTCGTGAGCGAACCTGCCACAGCCGAAGACACCGCGCTGGGCCTGCTGTCCCGGCCCGGTTTCGCCCGGCTGCTGGCGTACCGCATCTTCGCGATGCTGTCCTACCAGGTGGTCGCGGTCACCGTCGGTTGGCACATCTACGAAGTCACCCGCAATCCGTTCTCGCTGGGCCTGATCGGCCTGGCCGAGGTGCTGCCGTTCTTCTGTGTGGCCCCGTTTGCCGGTTATCTGGTGGATCATCTGCCGCGCCGCAAGCTGGGCATGGTCGCCTGTTCCGGACTGATCGCCACCGCGCTGGTGCTGACCAGCGTAGCCAAGGGCTGGCTGCCGGTTGACGGTGTGTGGCCGATCTATGCAGCCATCGCCCTGACCGGCATGGTCCGCGCCTTCCTGTCGCCGATCTACAACGCGCTGTTCGCCCGCGTGCTGCCACGTGAACATTTCGCCCGTGGCGCCGGCCTCGGCGCCGTGGTGTTCCAGACCGGCATGATCGCCGGCCCGGCACTGGGTGGCGTGCTGGTCGGCTTCGGTGGCAAGGGTCTGTCCTATGCGGTGGCCACGGCCTTCGCGCTGGTGGCGATGGGCTGCCTGGCCACGCTGAAAGTGGAAGAACCGGTGCATGCCGGCCCCGCCGCCCCGATCTTCAAGAGCATCGCCGAAGGCGCGCGCTTCGTGGTTGGCAACCGGATCATGGTCGGCGCCATGGCGCTGGACATGTTCTCGGTGCTGCTGGGCGGCGTGGTGGCGATGCTGCCGGCGTTCCTGCACGAGATCCTGCACCACGGCCCGGAGGGCCTGGGCATCCTGCGCGCAGCCCCGGCGCTGGGTTCGGTGTGCGTCGGCCTGTGGCTGGCGCGCCACCCCCTGCACCGCAACGCCGGTCGCGTGCTGCTGTTCGCCGTGGCCGGCTTCGGCCTGTGCGTGATCGGCTTCGGCCTGTCCCAGCACTTCTGGCTGTCGGCGTTGATCCTGCTGTTCTACGGCGCCTTCGACGGCGTGTCGGTGGTGATCCGCTCCACCATCCTGCAGCTGGCCACGCCGGAAGAGATGCGTGGCCGGGTATCGTCGATCAACGGCATCTTCATCAGCTCGTCCAACGAACTGGGCGCGTTCTATGCCGGCACGATGGCCAAGGTTCTGGGGCTGGTACCGGCGGTGGTGCTGGGCGGGTTCGCGGTGCTCAGCGTGGCCGGGATCACCGCGTGGAAGAACCCGACGCTGCGGAGATTGAATCTGCGCGACCTGCAGTGATCCCGCGGAGAGCGGGTTCGGCGGCGCCGGGCATTTGACTGGGCCCGTCACTCTCCCTCGATGCGGTGCTCGGCTCGCTACAAGGCGGACCCAACAGCCGCGAGCGCACGCATGACCGCTCCTGGTAGAGCCAAGCCATGCTTGGCTGTTTTTGTTTTTGTTTTTGTTTTGCTCTTCCCTGCCCTACGGCTTCGGCCTGAGCCGAGCATGGGCTCGGCTCTACAGCGGCCGCACTCGGGAACCGTCTGGAGCGGGCGGGTCACCCGGGCCAGGACCGTTCGCGCCATGGATGGCGCGACCGAGCCCCCAGGGATGGGTTTACGGCGTGTCCTGGCCCGGGTGACCCGCCCGCTCGCTCGCGGAACAACCAAGGCGCCGCTCTACGCAGTCAACTCGAACCCAACAAAAAAACCCGGCCGAAGCCGGGCTTTTCGCATGACATCACAACGAACCGGAATCAGTCGCCCTGCTGCTTCTGCAGGTGCTCCCAACGTTCCTGGGCGTCGATGGTGCGCTCGGCGGTCAGGCGCGCTTCGAGGCGCTCCAGGCCGATTTCTTCACCGGTATCCACGCAGTACCCGTAATCGCCCGCTTCCAGGCGCTTGAGGGTGCTGTCGATCTTGCCGATCAGCTTGCGGTAACGGTCACGGGTGCGCAGTTCCAGCGAGTTCTCGGTCTCGCGGGTCGCGCGCTCGGCTTCATCGCCGATGTCACGCACTTCCTCACGCAGGTTCTCGATGGTCTGCTTGGACTCTTCCACCAGGTCGGCGCGCCAGTTCTGCAGGCGCTGGCGGAAGTACTCCTGCTGCAGCGAGCTCATGTACTCCTCGTCCGAGGCCGGCTTGTAGCCTGCGGGCAGGATCGGGCGGCCAGTGGCCTCATCAGTCTTGTATTCGACGACCTTGTACTTGCTGCGCGGCGCAGGCGCTGCCGAACGGGCAGCGACGGCCACGGCAACCTTGCCCACGGGGCGGGTCACGGTCTTCGGAGCGGAATCGGATTTCACGGCGGTTTTAGCAGGCGATTTCGAAACGGGCACGGGATTCTTGGATTGCGGGGCGGTCGATGCTGCAGAAGCGGCGGCGGTGGCCGGCTTGGGGGCCGGTTTGGCTGCTGCCACTGCCGCGGTCTTGGCCGGGACAGACTTGGCCGGGGCCGGCTTCGCAGCTGGCTTCGGTGCGGACTTCACTACAGGGGCCGGCGTCGGCTTGGCAGCCGGCGGGGCGACATTCTTGGCAGTCTTGGCGGCAGGTGCCGGCTTGGCAGGCGCCACCTTCTTTGCTGCCGGCTTCGCAGCAGGCGCGGCGGCAACCTTCTTCACCACCGCCTTCGGCGCCGGCTTGGCTGCTGCCTTCTTCGGTGCCGGCTTGGCAGCGGCCTTCTTCACCGGTGCAGCCTTGCTGGCAACCTTCTTCACCGCCGGTGCCTTCTTGCTGGCAGCGACAGGTTTGGCCTTGACCGGCGCAGCGGGTTTCTTCGCCACTGCCGGCTTGCCGGACTTGGCCGGCGCTTTCTTTGCGGTGGCCTTCCTGGCCGCCGGTTGTGAGGATGCCGCCTTGGTCACCGGCTTGCTGGCCGGCTTCTTGGCAACGGGCTTGGCCGCCAACTTCTTCACAACAGGCTTGGCGGTTTTCTTGGCGGCCTTGACGGCCTTCTTTGCAGTTTTTTTAGCAGCCACGAAACGCTCTTCCTTGGATTCCCCGGGGCCCGGGAAAGCGGGCCTTTATAGCCTACCCGACCCGCAGCAGCAACCTCGGGGGCCCGCTCCATTCAGTCCAGGAGTCAACGGGTCCAAGGCGCGGTCCGACGAACACGGACCGCCTTGCGCGGTACGGAACCTGTCCGGCACCTGGAGGGGTGCCGATAGCGGTCGCAGGCCATCTACGACATGCGACCAACGGCCCATCCTGCACAAATGCGGCCTTCATGCCAACTGGCTTAAGATGACTGAGTGATCTCGCGCCTGCTCATCGCCCTGCTGCGCTTCTACAAGCGCTTCATCAGCCCGCTGCTGGGGCCTCGCTGCCGTTTCGTGCCGAGCTGCTCTGAATACGCCATGGACGCCATCTCCCGGCACGGCCCGCTGCGCGGCAGCTGGCTGGCCGCGCGACGGCTGGGCCGCTGCCATCCGTTCCATCCCGGCGGCTTCGATCCAGTGCCCGAATCTCCCGACGCCCCTTCTTGCCGTTGCACAGGAAAACACTGACATGTCCTCCACGCTCATCACCAACGCCCGCCTGGTCAACGAAGGCCGCACCTTCAAAGGCGACCTGCGCATCGAGAACGACCGCATCGCGCAGATCGGCAAAGGGTTGACCCCGCGTGATGGCGAACAGGTGGTGGATGCGGCCGGGCGCTGGCTGCTGCCCGGGATGATCGACGACCAGGTGCACTTCCGCGAACCAGGCCTGACCCACAAGGGCGACATCGCCAGTGAGTCGGCTGCGGCCGTGGCCGGTGGCCTGACCAGCTTCATGGACATGCCCAACACCAACCCGCCGACGCTCGACTCGACCATCCTCGAAGCCAAGTACGAGCTGGCACGCGGCCGTGCCTGGGCCAACTACGGCTTCTACCACGGCGCCAGCAACGACAACCTGGACGCCATCCGCGCGCTCGACCCGAAGAAGGCGCCGGGCGTGAAGGTGTTCATGGGGGCGTCCACCGGCAACATGCTGGTCGACAACCCGGAAACCCTGGACGCGATCTTCCGCGAGTGCCCGACCCCGATCATCACGCACTGCGAAGACACGCCGATGATCGATGCCAACCTGAAGGCCTTCCAGGAAAAGTACGGCGACGCGCTGACCCCGGAGATGCACCCGGACATCCGATCGCGCGAAGCCTGCATCAAGTCGACGCGGCTGGCGATGTCGCTGGCGCGCAAGCACGGCACCCGCCTGCATGTGCTGCACATTTCCACCGCCGACGAACTGGCGCTGTTCGAGAAGGGGCCGCTGATCCGCGCCGACGGCAGCCGCAAGCAGATCACCGCCGAGACCTGCGTGCACTTCCTGCACTTCGCCCGCCCGGACTACGCCACCAAGGGCAACCTGATCAAGTGCAATCCGGCGATCAAGGACGTGGCCGATCGCGAGGCGATCACCGCCGCATTGGCTGACGACGTGCTGGATGTCCTGGCCACCGACCACGCCCCGCACACCTGGGAAGAGAAGCAGAAGCCCTATGCGCAGGCGCCGTCCGGCCTGCCGCTGGTGCAGTACGCGCTGGTCGCCGCGCTGGAACGCGTGCACGAAGGCAAGCTGACCCGCGAGCAGGTGGTGCAGAAATTCGCCCACGCTCCCGCCCAGCTGTTCGACGTGGAAGAGCGTGGTTTCCTGCGCGAAGGCTACTTCGCCGACCTGGTGCTGGTCGAAGACGTGCCGTTCACGGTCAAGCGCGAGGACGTGCTGTCCAAGTGCGGCTGGTCGCCGTTCGAGGGCACCACGTTCCAATCGCGCATCGCCTCCACCTGGGTCAACGGCCAGCTGGTGTGGGACGGCAGTTCGCTGGTGGGCGAACCCGCTGGCCAGCGCATGACCTACGACCGCTGATGCGTTCGGCACTCATGTGCGGGGCGCTGCTGCTGGCAGCCCCCCTGTTCTCCGCACCGGCGGCACAGGCGCAGGACGGCATCGGCGACCTGATCGACAGCCGCGTGGTGTTCCCGGCCAGCGCTTCGCAGGGCGCGCTGGTGATCGGCAAGGTTCCCGCCGGCAGCAGCGTGCGCTTTGCAGGCCGCGAGCTGCGCGTGAGCAGCTACGGCAGCGTGGTGTTCGGCATCGGTCGCGATGAGAAGGGACCGCTGCAGGTACAGATCCGCCGACCGGATGGCGGCAGCGAGACAGCCACCGTCACCGTGACGCCGCGCGACTGGCCGACCGAGCGGGTGAACGGCGTGCCGCCGAAGACGGTCAATCCGCCACCGGCCATCGCCGAGCGGATCAAGCGCGAGCAGGCGCAGGTCACCGCGGCGCGCGCACGCGACGACAACCGCACCGATTTCACCCAGACCTTCATCTGGCCGGTGCAGGGTCGCATCAGCGGCCGCTTCGGCAATGCGCGCGTGTACAACGGCCAGCCGGGTGCCGGTCACTCCGGCATGGACATCGCGGTGCCGACCGGCACCCCGGTGAAAGCACCGGCCGCTGGTGTAGTGACGTTCGCAGGCCCGGATCTGTACCTGACCGGCGGCACCTTGCTGCTCGATCACGGCTTCGGGGTCAGTTCGAACTTCCTGCACCTGTCGCGCATCGACGTGAAGGTCGGTGATCGCGTCGAACAGGGCCAGGTGATCGCCGCCGTCGGCGCGACCGGCCGTGCCACCGGCCCGCATCTGCACTGGGGCATGAACTGGTTCGACACCCGCATCGATCCGCTGCTGGTGCTGGAACGCAGATAACGCGCGCAGCTTCCCCGCCGGGCATGGCCCGGCGCTACCGCGGGACGGATCGTTTATCGCACATGGGCCGTGCGCTGAATTGGTAGCGCCGGGCCATGCCCGGCGAGCGCAGCGGCCAATCGTTCAGCCGCGCGCGGCCCACCACACGCGCAGCAACGTGCGCACCGGCGTCGCTTCAATCGGCTTGCCGGCGGCCTGCGCCGCCAGGCGGGCACGCGCCAGGCTCGACCACACGCGGCGCGCGCGCGGACCGGGCACACGGGCGCCCCACCCTTTCAGCAGCTGCTGCGCCCAACGCTGCGCAGCATTGCCGGCATCTTCGTCCAGCAGGCTGCGCGGCACGCCGGCCACGCCAGCGTCTTGCAGGCGCTGGGCCAGTGTCTGCTGCAGCACCGCACGACCCGCGCCCTTGCGCGGCGTGTCGGCAAACACCACCGCCTCGACCGCCGCCACCGCTTCGGCATAGTTGCCCAGCGCGCGCTCGGCACCGGCAGCGTCCAGCGCCACGGTGCGCGCCTCGACCAGATCCGGCAGCGCCTCGGCCAGCTGCGCCCACGGTGCGCGCACCGGCTCCAGCACACGGCCCAGCGGATGCCGCGAACGCTGCGCGGCCCAGCTGCGCAGTTCCTCGCCCCACCAGGCCAGCTTGGCGTCGGCCGGCAGCGGGTCGCCACTGGTGTTGAGCATATCGTCGAATTCCTGCAGCAGCGCGAACCACGCCAGCGCGACAGGGCGCTGTGGTTCGGCCACGAACGGCTCGGCCACCGACCATTCCGGCCAGCGGCTGCGCCACTTGTCGAGGAAACTATCCAGCGCGGTACTGCTCACTACGTTGTTCCTTACGGCTGGGCCGGGGTCGCCGGCCGGGTCGGCCAGAGACTGGCCAGTTGCAGAAGTCCAGCGCGCTCGACCAGCACATCGGCGTGCCAGGCCAACGGGTCATCGCTGTGCAGGCGGTAGCCCCACAGCGCCGCCACCGACGGCATGCCGGCGGCACGCGCGGCGATGATGTCGCGCTCATCGTCGCCGACATACACGCAGTCTTCCGGCGCAATACCGATGGCCTGCGCGGCGTGCAGCAGCGGCAACGGATGCGGCTTGCGCTCGGCCAGGGTGTCACCGCCGACCAGCACGGCGCAGCGTTGCTGCCACTGCTGCTGCGGCACGATCAGCTGTGCCAGGTATTCCGGCTTGTTGGTGACGATGCCCCACACCGTACCGGCCGCGTCCAGCGCATCGAGCATGCCGACAACCCCGTCGAACAACACGGCGTGCTGGCCGATCGAAGCTTCGTAGCGCTGCAGGAACTCGGGAATCAGTGCATCGCGCTCGGCCGCTTCCAGTTCTGGAAACGCGGCCGACACCATCGCCCGCGAGCCCTTGGACACCACCGGCCTCAACTGCGCCGGATCGATCGGTGCGCGACCGCGCTCGGCCAGCATCGCATCGAGGGTGGCGACGAAGTCCGGTGCGCTGTCGAGCAGCGTGCCGTCCAGGTCGAACAGCACTGCACGCGGGAACGCTGCGGCGGTCACGGCGCCTTGACCGCGTGGGCCAGGTAGTTGATGTCGGTGCGGCTGCTCAGGCGGGCGCGGTTGCGCCACGGCTCGTAGGCCATGCCGCTGACATCGGCCAGCTGCAGGTCGGCCTCGCGCAGCCAGCGCGCCAGCTCGGCCGGCTTGATGAATTCCTGGTAGTGGTGGGTGCCCTTGGGCAGCAGCCGCGCCACGTACTCGGCACCGACAATGGCCACTGCAAAGGCTGCAGCCGTGCGGTTGATGGTGGACAGGAACAGATGGCCGCCCGGCTTCAGCAGGCGCTTGCAGGCCTCGATGATCGCGCCCGGATCTGGCACGTGCTCGAGCATTTCCATGCAGGTCACCACGTCGAAGCTGCCCGGCTGTTCGGCGGCCAGGTCCTCGGCGGCCTGTACCCGGTAGTCGACGCTGACACCACTTTCCAGTGCATGCAGGCGCGCGACCTTGACCAGCTCCGGCGCCAGGTCGATGGCGGTCACCTCGGCACCGGCCTGGGCCAGCGCTTCACTCAGCAGGCCGCCACCGCAACCGATGTCGAGCACGCGCGCACCACGCAGCGGCGCGCGGTCGGCAACGTACTGCAGGCGCACCGGATTCAGCGCGTGCAGCGGCTTCTGCGGGCCATCGGCGTCCCACCAGCGGTTGGCCAGCGCAGCGAACTTGTCCAGCTCGGCCTGATCGAAATTGGAAGAAGCGTGGGGGGCAGTCATGACGGTTGTCCTTGCGGCGCCTGTGCTCAGGCGCGGATATGACGGATGCGCTCGCGCCACTGGCGCGCGTTGGCGATGATGCCCGGCAGGTCCATGCCGACCAGCTCACGCTGCACCAGCTTGGGCTTGCCGGCGATCCAGACGTCGCTGACCTGTTGGCGCCCGGTGGCATACACCAGCTGCGACAGCACGTTGTGCAGCGGCTGGGTTTCCAGCGCGGACAGGTCGACGCAGACCAGATCGGCCTGTTTGCCGACCTCGATCGAGCCGATGCGCTCGCCGAAGCCCAGCGCGCGGGCGCCACCCAGCGTGGACGCGCGCAACGTGGTCGCCGCGTCCAGCGCGGTGGCATCGTCGGCCACGGCCTTGGCCAGGATCGCCGCGGTGCGGTTCTCGCTGAACATGTCCAGGTCGTTGTTGCTGGCGCAGCCGTCGGTACCGATGGCCAGGTTCACGCCGGCGCGCTGCAGGGCGCAGGCCGGGCAGAAACCGGAGGCCAGTTTCAGGTTCGATTCCGGGCAATGCACCACGCTGACGCCACGCTCGGCGCACAGGTGGATCTCGGCTTCGGTCAGCTGGGTCATGTGCACCGCGATCAGGCGGTCGTTGACCAGGCCGAGACGATCCAGCCGCGCCAGCGGACGCTGGCCGTGCAGCTTGATCGAATCGGTGATTTCCTGCGCGGTTTCATGGGTATGCAGATGCACCTGCATGTCCAGCTGGTCGGACAGCATCCGCACCCGCTCGAAATTGGCATCGTTCACCGTGTACGGCGCATGCGGCGCGAACGCGGTGCCGATCAGCGGATCGGTGCGCCACTGGTCGTGCAGTTCACCGGCCTTGGCGAAGTACTGGTCGTCGGTCTTGGCCCAGGCGGTAGGGAAATCGATGATCACCGCGCCGACCAGCGCGCGGAAGCCGTGCTTCTTGTAGACAGCGGCCTGCACGTCACCGAAGAAATAGTTTTCGTTGGCGCAGGTGGTGCCGCCACGCAGCATCTCGGCAATGGCAAGGGTGGTGCCGTCGGCCACGAATTCGGGGCCGATCACCGCCGCTTCCACCGGCCAGATGTGCTGCTGCAGCCAAGTCATCAGCGGCAGGTCGTCGGCGACGCCGCGCAGCAGGGTCATCGGGTTGTGCGTATGTGCGTTGACCAGGCCCGGCATCAGCGCGGCCTCGGGGCGGCTGACCACCTGGGTGGCGCGGAAACGCGCACGCGCTTCGGCACGCGGCAGGATGGCCACGATCTCACTGCCACGCACGGCGACGGCATGGTCTTCCAGCACCACCGCATGCGGCTCGATCGGGACCACGTAACCGGCTTCGATCAGCAGATCGCAGGCTTCGGGGAGGTGCGGGCTATCGCTCATGCGGGCTCACTGGCTATGGGGGAAGGACCGTACGTAGCCTTGGCTCCGACCTGGCGACTGATCACCGGTCAAACGGCTACCGCTGAGCTTCTTGAAGGCAAGCCCCTGAGTCAGGGGCGGCCGCGAAGCGGCGGGGTGTGGGTGCTGGTGAGCGGGGGCCCACGATCCGCATGGCGGATCGTGGGAGCGCCAGCGCGAATGCGCCGGCGCGTACCCGGATTACTTTACGCGCGAGGAGTACTCGCCCGAACGGGTGTCGACCTTGATGATTTCATCCTGGTTGACGAACAGCGGCACGCGCACCACGGCACCGGTTTCCAGGGTGGCCGGCTTGCCGCCACCGCCCGAGGTATCGCCACGGACGCCCGGGTCGGTCTCGGTGATCTTCAGTTCGACGAAGTTCGGCGGCTGCACGAAGATCGGCGAACCGTTGAACAGGGTCACGATGCAGGACTCCTCGCCCTTCAGCCACTTCTCGGCGCCGCCCATGCCGGCCTTGTCGGCCTGCACCTGCTCGAAGGTTTCCGGGTCCATGAAGTGCCAGTACTCGCCGTCGCTGTACATGTAGTCCATATTGGTATCGACCACATCGGCCACTTCCACGTCGTCGGTCGCCTTCATGGTCATTTCGACCGTGCGGCCCGACTTGATGAAGCGATAGCGCACGCGGGTGAAGGCCTGGCCCTTGCCCGGCTTGATGAACTCGGTCTCGGAGATGACGGCCGGTTCATTGTTGACCAGGATCTTCATCCCGTTCTTGACATCGTTCATGCCCGCAGTGGCCATGCTCAAGCTCCTCAAATGGCGAAACCGCCGCGCGTGCGGCGAGCCGGATAGAATGGAAAGCCCACCGGAACCCCGGCGGGCAACTGTTTATGTGTCCATGATAACCGCAGGCCCCCTCTCCATGCAGCTTTCCGCCTTCCCCCGGACCCAGTCGCCAGGCGCGCCCGCGCGCTGGCAGCAGCTGTGGCGGCAGGCCCTGCGCGACCCGCAGACGCTGCTGGCCCGGCTGGATCTGGATGCCGCGGCGCTGGGTGTATCAGAGGCCGCCATCGCCCAGTTCGCGCTGCGCGTGCCGGAGGGTTTCGTCGCGCGCATGCGCCGTGGTGATGCCCACGATCCGCTGCTGCGGCAGGTGCTGCCGATCGACGCGGAGATGCGCCCGGCCCCCGGGTTCAGCTTCGACGCGGTGGGCGACGGCGCAGCAAAGAAGGCCACCGGGGTCATCCAGAAGTACCGTGGCCGCGCCCTGCTGGTGGCCACCGGCAGCTGCGCGATCAACTGCCGCTACTGTTTCCGCCGGCATTTCGACTATGGCGCCGAAAACGCCGCCAAGGGGGGATGGCAGGAGGCGGTGGACGCCATCGCCGCAGACCCGGACATCGATGAGGTGATCCTGTCCGGCGGCGACCCGCTGTCGCTGGCCACCCACAAGCTGGCCGAGCTGACCGATGCACTGCGCGGCATCGCGCATATCCGCCGGCTGCGCATCCATACCCGCCTGCCGATCGTGCTGCCCGAGCGGGTGGATGATGAGCTGCTGGCCTGGCTGGGCGACCTGCCATGGCCGCTGGCGATCGTGGTCCACGCCAACCACGCCAATGAATTCGACGCCAGCGTCGATACCGCGATGGCCCGCCTGCGCGGCGTCGGCGCCCAGCTGCTGAACCAGGCGGTGCTGCTGCGTGGGGTCAACGACAGCGTGCAGGCGCTGCAGGACCTGAGCGAGCGCAGCTTCGCCGCCGGCGTGCTGCCCTATTACCTGCACCAGTTGGATCGGGTCGAGGGCGTGGCCCACTTCGAAGTGGACGACGTCCAGGCCAAGGCCCTGATTGCCGGCCTCACTGCCCGGCTGTCCGGCTATCTGGTACCCAAGCTGGTCCGCGAACTGCCCGGCGACCCGAGCAAGCGCCCGGTGTAACAGTAGATCCACGCCATGCGTGGATGGGCTTTTCTGGCAGAAACATCCACGCATGGCGTGGATCTACTGTCACACGCCCGCCTCGATCATCCGCACCACCTCGGTGGCAGTGACCGGGTGGCTCAATCGATAGCCCTGGCCCAGATCGCAGCCACGCTGGGCCAGCAGCTCGAACTGCGCCTCCTGCTCGATACCTTCGGCCACCACCGTGATGCCCAGTGCGTGGGCCATGGCGATGATCGCCGTGGTCAGGGCCAGATCGTCCGGATCGCGCTGCATGTCGGCGACGAAGCTCTTGTCGATCTTGACCCCGTCCACCGGCACCTGCCGCAGGTGGCTGAGACCGGAGAAGCCGGTACCGAAGTCGTCCAGCCACACCTTCACCCCTGCCCGGTGCAGGCGGTCCAGCAGCTGCGCGGCCAGCATCTCATCGCCGATCACCGCCGTCTCGGTCAGCTCCAGGTGCAGGCGCGAGGCCGGCAGGCCCGACTCCTGCAGGCACTGCGCGACCAACGCCGGCAGCTCGCCACCGCGCAACTGCCGTGGCGACACATTGACCGAGATGAACAGCTCGTCGCCGGCCACGCCGCTGGGCCACTGCACGGCTTCCATGCAGGCGGCACGCAGCACCTTCGGGCCGATGATCTCGATCAAGCCGCTCTGCTCGGCCACCTCGATGAACACTGATGGCGGGATCGTGCCCAGCGTCGGGTGCTGCCAGCGCAGCAGCACCTCCACACCGACCATGCGGCGGTCGCGCATGCGGAAGATCGGCTGGTAGGCCAGCCGCAGCTCGCCGCGCTCCCAGGCGCCGCGCAGCTCCTGCTCCATGTGCACGCGGCGTTCGACAGCGTGATCCATGGCCCGGCTGTAGTAGCGGTAGCAGTTCTTTCCCGCCATCTTTGCCTGGTACATCGCGATGTCGCCGTTCTTCAGCAGCGTTGTCGCATCCGCAGCGTCGTCGGGGAACAGGGTCACGCCGATCGAGGTGCCCAGGAACAGTTCCCTGCCCTGCACCACCAGCGGCTTGCCCAGCTCGCGTACCAGCACTTCGGCCAGCAACCGCGCATTGGCCGCGACATCGCCATCGCCGACCAGGATCACGAATTCGTCGCCGCCGAACCGCGCCAGCAATGCGTCATCGCCGCCGGCCTCGGTCACTGCACGACCGATGCGCTGGGCGAACTGCAGCAGCGCCTCGTCACCAGCCTCATGGCCCAGCGTGTCGTTGACCCGCTTGAAATCATCGATATCGGCGAACAGCAGGCCCAACCGGTGATTGGATGCACGAGCGGCCATCAACCGGTGGTCCAGCGCCTCGCGGAACGCCAACCGGTTGGTGAGGCCGGTCAACGCGTCGGTGTAGGCCATGCGCCGCACTTCGCGGTCGTGGCGGGCAATCGCATCACGCATGCGGGCAAAGCCGCGCACCAGTTCACCCACCTCGTCATCGCGGGTGTTTTCCCGCAGCGGCGCCTGGTAGTCGCCGGCTTCGATGCGCCGGGCAGCCGCGGCCAGATCGCGGATCGGCGCCACCAGCGTGCGCTGCACGTAAAGGATCACCACCACGCCGATCACCACCAGCAGGCCCAGCATCAGCAGCAGCCAGCCCAGATGCCGGCTTCCCATCTGCTGCAGCCGCTCGCCGAGGGTCGCATTGGCCGCCTGCTCTCGCTGCAGCACTTCATCCAGCGCCATGCCGACGCGGACACCACCGATGCGCTGATTGCCCATCCTGATCGGCATCGCGTTGTCGAGCACCGTGGGCGATTGCTGCACCACCAGCGACTGGGCGGCAACCGCCCCGGCAGCCAGCGGATCGGTCATCGGCTGTCCGGATCCGGGCACCCCGGCCGAGCCGTCGTGGACCAGCCGCCCGCGGTCGTCGAACACCAGTACGTAGCGCACCACCGGCTGCCGCGAAATGCTGCGCACCAGCGCCCCGACCTGGTCCAGGTCGTTGTTGCGGAGCGGACTGGCAAGTGCATCGGACAGCTCGCGCACCATGGCCTCGCCACGGCTGCGCACGCTGCGGTCGAACAGTTCGTGGATGACACCGTTGCTGAGCGACCTCACCTCGCCCTGCATCGCCGCCTGCCGCCCCAGCAGCACGGCCAGGATCGCCACCACCACCAGCATCGCCCCGCCCATCGCAAGCAGGAACCGGGCCTGCATCCCCGAGCCGAGCAACTTCATTCCACTTCCATCCGCACGCGCGTCAACCCTTGTTTCAATCCATCCAGCCACGGCTGCGCATGCGCATCGACGCGGCGGAAACCGGAAGCCCCCAACACCTTCTCAAACGCACTCTGCACCCGCCGATAACAGACGACACGCGGCAGCGCGCCGGACGCGCGGCCGAACGCCGGCGGCGCCGGTCCGGCAACCGCACGGTCCACACTGCCGAGCGCATGATCCTGCGTCATCGCGAGTCGCCCCTCTCCGCTGCCCAACGCCCCCATCGCCGTCCCGGCCAGCAGGGCCAAGGCCAGGCTCAGCAGTTCCCCCTGCATTGCCCTACGCAGACCCGACACAAGCTTCATCCCCCAAGGGTATCCAGACAGACTACCCGAAAAAATGGGGCCGTCGTCAGCTGTCCTTGTCGTTCTTCTGGGCCAGGCGCGCCATGCGCTGGGTATCGGCCAGGATCCCGCGCAGCAGGCGCACTTCCTGCTCGCTTGGCTCGCTGCGCAGGAACAGACGGCGCAGCTTGCGCATCGCCGACTCGGGCGCGCGCCCCTTGTGGAAATCGATCTCGTCCAGCGTCTCGCCGAGCTGGGCGAAGAAGCTCTCCATCTGATCGTGGCTGGCAGCCTGCTCGCGGCTGTCCGGCCCGGTCGCGGCCACGGGCTGTGCGCCCAGCAGCTGCATGCGCACTTCATAGGCCAGCACCTGCACCGCGGCGGCCAGGTTGAGCGAGCTGAACTCAGGGTCGGACGGAATGTGTACTGCTGCATGGCACAGCTGCAGCTCCTCGTTGGTCAGGCCGGTACGCTCACGGCCGAACACCAGCGCCACCTCGGCGCCTTCGCCGGCCTTGGCCACTGCGCGGACGGCGGCATCGGCCGGCAGGAACTCCTCCAGCTGGACCCGGCGCGCACGTGCGGTGCACCCCAGCACGAACCGGCAGTCGGCCACGGCTTCGGCCAGGGTGGCCACCACCGGTGCGTTGCCGAGCACGTCCTCGGCACCGGCCGAGCGCCGGAAGGCCTCTTCATCAAGCGGCTTCTCCGGTGCTACCAGCACCAGGCGGGCCAGGCCCATGGTCTTCAGGGCACGGGCGGCGGCGCCCATGTTGCCGGGGTGTTGGGTCCCGACCAGGACGAATCGGAGGCGGGTAGCGGCAGGAAACTGGGACATGAACAGGGAAAATGTCGAGCTGGACGAAGACCAATGGTAAACTGTGCGGCCGGCCACTGCGCCGGACCCGCTCTTTTCCCCCGCCAGCCCTTCTCTTCTGCCCTTCCGGGAGCCCATGCCATGCAGAAACCCGCCGTAACCGTCATGGTCAAGGCCGCCCGCCTCGCCGGCAACGTCCTCTTGCGCAACATCAACAAGCTCGAGGCACTGAATGTAGTCCAGAAGGGCCGCATGGACTACGCCAGCGAAGTCGATGCGGACGCGGAAAAGGTGATCGTCAAGGAACTCAAGCGCGCTTACCCCGAGTACGGCATCTTCGGTGAAGAAGGTGGTGTGCAGAGCGAGCGTCGCCACATGTGGGTCATCGACCCGCTGGACGGCACCAGCAACTACCTGCGCGGCGTACCGCACTACTGCGTGTCGATCGCCCTGGTCGAGAACGGCGAGCCGACCGACGCGGTGATCTTCGACCCGCTGCGCAACGAACTGTTCACTGCCAGCCGCGGCGCCGGCGCCGTGCTCAACGACCGCCGCATCCGCGTGGCCGACCGCAAGGATCTGGAAGGCACCATGATCCACACCGGTTTCGCCCCGCGCGAGCGCGCACGCGCCAGTGCGCAGCTGAAGTCGGTGGACGCCCTGCTGGTGCACGCCGAGGACATCCGCCGCTCGGGTTCGGCCGCGCTGGACCTGGCCTACGTGGCCTGTGGCCGCGCCGATGCCTACTTCGAGGCTGGCGTGAAGGCCTGGGACATCGCCGCCGGCGTGCTGCTGGTGCGCGAAGCCGGTGGGAAGGTCTGCGACTTCAAGGGCGCGACCCCGGCCCGCATGGACAACCGCGGCCCGGACACCCAGCAGATCGTGGCCGGCAACCTGAAGGTGGCCGAGTCGCTGCAGAAGGTGCTGGTCAACACCGGTTACGCTGCCGAGTTCGACGCGAAGTTCTGAATTTCCGCGTAAAGCGGTTCATGGAGACGGCACCTGCGAAGGTGCCGTTTTCGTTTGCGCGGTGATCGTGCTTGTTACTTTCTTTGCTCGTGCAAAGAAAGTAACCAAAGAAACACGCCGCCATCCGCGAGCCGGTGCTGCGCACCGGTGCCCTGCGCTTCTCGGGGAATCAGGGGACGGCGCCGAACTCGCTGCGCTCAGACATCGGCGCCTCTGCGCCCCTGATTCCCCTGCGATGCTCGGCTCGCTACAAGGCGGACCCAACGTCAAAGGCTACAGCTGCACCCAGTAGATCCACGCCATGCGTGGATGCTCTTGCCGTTGATCTTGATCTTCCAGTCCGCCTTATAGCGAGCCGAGCACCGCAGGTCCGGCGAGGGCGAAGAGGTGCCGCTGTCCTGTAGAGCCGACTGCTAGTCGGCTGACTTCCCGCATCGCCCCTCGACGGACCGAGGAGCGCAAGGAACCGACATCCGAAGCACGACGGCTCGCGACTGGCGGCGCGTTTCTTTTGGTTACTTTTCTTTTCGCGCGAAAAGAAAAGTGACGCCCATGAACTTATCGGATCGCAACAACAAAAACGCCCGGCGCGAGGCCAGGCGTTCCTGCATCTCCATCGGAAGCCAGAGCTTACGCCGCGGTTGACGCCCGCAGCGCGGCAATGCGCTCTTCCAGCGGCGGGTGGCTCATGAACAGCTTCTTCGCGGTCGAACCGGCAATACCGAACGCGGCGATCTGCGTCGGCAGGGTGCTCTGGCCATGGTTGAGCTGCAGTCGCTCCAGCGCCGAGATCATCTTCTGACGGCCCGCCAGCGAAGCACCGCCCGCGTCGGCACGGAACTCGCGGTGGCGCGAGAACCACATCGAGATCATCGTGGCGAACAGGCCGAACACCATCTCCAGCACGAATACGATGATGTAGTAGGCAAAGCCACGGCCGCCGCCTTCACGGTTGCCGGACATCGCGCTGTCGATCACGCCGCCGACCACGCGGGCCAGCACGATCACGAAGGTGTTCAGCACGCCCTGCAGCAGTGCCATGGTGATCATGTCACCGTTGGCGACGTGGGCGATCTCGTGGCCGAGCACGGCTTCGGCTTCGTCCTCGCTCATGTTCTGCAGAAGGCCGGTGGACACCGCCACCAGCGCGTTGTTGCGGTTCGCACCGGTGGCGAACGCGTTGATCTCCGGGCCGTCATACACCGCGACTTCCGGCATGCCGATACCGGCCGCCTTGGCTTGGCGCTCGACGGTGGCCAGCAGCCAGCGCTCGGTCTGGTTGCGCGGCTCGGTGATCACCACCGCGCCGGTGGAGCGCTTGGCCATCCACTTGGACAGCAGCAGCGAGATGAGGGAGCCACCGAAACCGAAGATCGCGGCCATGACCAGCAGGCCGCTCATCTGGTTCGAATTGACCCCCAGCAACGACATCACGATGCTGGCGAGGATCAGGACCGCGAGATTGGTCGCCAGGAACAGGGCAATGCGGGTAAACATGGGAAATTCCGGCTTGGAAGGGGTCGATATCCGTCAATTTGCGGTGCGGTCAGCTTGAATTCAAGCGCCAACCTGACCGACGATTCAGCCTGCATGACTTTCTCCCTTCCCTGCGGCCGTTTCGCGCCCTCGCCCACCGGCCTGCTGCATCCCGGCTCCCTGCTCGCCGCCTTCGGCAGCTGGCTGCTCGCGCGACACCATGGCGGCCTGTGGCGGTTACGCATCGAGGACGTCGATCCACCCCGCACGGTTGCCGGTGCGGCACAGGCGCAACTGCAGACCCTGGCCGCGTTCGGTCTGGTCCATGACGGGCCGGTGATCTGGCAAAGCGCGCGCGGCGATGCCTATCAGACTGCGCTTGACCGCCTGCTGGCCGATGGCCACGCGTTTGTCTGCCACTGCAGCCGCAGCGATCTGGCCGCCAACGGTGGCCTGCATCACCACTGCGTCGCGCGGCAGACAAGACCGGACCCCGCCGTCCGCTTCCGGGTACCTGCGGGCAGCGTGGTGCATTTCGAGGATGGCCTGCGTGGCCGGCAACAACAGGATGTCCATGCCGAGATCGGCGACTTCGTACTGCGCCGCGCCGACGGCTGCTGGGCCTACCAGTTGGCGGTGGTCGTCGACGATGCCGCGCAGGGCGTGAACGAGGTCGTACGTGGCGCCGACCTGCTCGATTCCACCGCCCGGCAGATCCTGCTGCAGCAGGCACTCGACCTGCCGACGCCGCGCTACTGGCACCTGCCGCTGCTGCTGGATGCACCGGGCCACAAACTGTCCAAGTCACTGGCCGCGTTGCCGGTGGAAGCCCGCGAGCCGGTACCGGTGCTGCGCCGGTTGTGGGAACTGCTGGGCCAGCCGAGCACCGCACTGGAAGGCATCGACGATCGCGATGCACTGCTGGCCGCCGCGCAGCACAGTTTCGACCCCGGCCTGCTGCCGCGCGCGGACATCCTGCTGCCGGCGGGCGCACTTTCCGCGCCGATGTTGCAGAATCCCCCTTCCCCCACCTGATATCCGGACAGCTTTCCATGACATCTCGCGTCGCACTGGTCACCGGCGGAACCGGCGGCATCGGTACCGCCATCTGCCAACGCCTGGCCGACCAGGGCCACCGCGTCGCCACAAACTACCGTGACGAGGCCAAGGCCCGCGCCTGGCAGCAGGCGATGACCGAACGCGGCTACCAGGTGTCGATCTTCCCGGGCGATGTCTCCGACTCGGCCAGCGCCGAAGCCCTGATCCGTGCGGTCGAAGCCGAACTGGGCCCGGTCGAGATCCTGGTCAACAACGCCGGCATCACCCGCGACACCACCTTCCACCGCATGCGCGCGGAGCAGTGGCACGATGTGATCAACACCAACCTCAATTCGGTGTTCAACGTCACCCGCCCGGTCATCGAAGGCATGCGTCGACGCGGCTGGGGCCGGGTCATCCAGATCAGCTCGATCAACGGCCTGAAGGGCCAGTACGGCCAGGCCAACTACGCCGCCGCCAAGGCCGGAATGCACGGCTTCACCATCTCGCTGGCGCGCGAGAATGCAGGCTTCGGCATCACCGTGAACACCATCTCGCCCGGCTATGTGGCCACCGACATGGTGATGGCGGTGCCCGAGGAAGTGCGCGCCAAGATCATCGCCGACATCCCGACGGGGCGCCTGGGCAAACCGGAAGAAATCGCCTATGGCGTGTCCTTCCTGGTAGCCGAAGAGGCCTCGTGGATCACCGGCAGCAACCTGGACATCAACGGCGGCCACCACATGGGCTGGTAAACGGCGCCAAGATCGAAGGATCCTGTGCTGCACCCTGCCGTTGGTCATGCTGCGCAGCACGCAAAGCCTTGTTGCGCAACATTCCGGCGACGGAAAACCAAGCCTGGCGGGGGCTGGGGCGGTTGCAACCGCTGCTGCACTGCGCCATGCTGCGCGTCTACTGTGACGAGTACCGCTTCATGGCTGCGACCCGCATCATCAAGAAGTATCCGAACCGCCGTCTGTACGACACCGAGATCTCCAGCTACATCACCATCGAGGACGTGCGCCAGCTGATCCTCGACGGCGAAGACTTCGAAGTCCGCGACGCCAAGAGCGGCGACGACCTGACCCGATCGGTCCTGCTGCAGATCATCGCCGACCAGGAGCAGGACGGTGAACCGATGCTCTCCACCCAGCTGCTGAGCCAGCTGATCCGCTTCTACGGCGATTCCCTGCAGGGCTTCATGGGCAACTACCTGGAGCGCAGCATGCAGGTCTTCCTCGACCAGCAGCAGCAGTTCCGCCAGCAGATGGGCAACCTGCTGGGGCAGACGCCGTGGGCGATGATGAACCAGCTGACCGAGCGCAACCTGGAGCTGTGGCAGGAATTCCAGCGCAACATGGGCAGCGGTTTCGGTGGCCCGCGTCCCGGTGGCACCGGAACGGGCACCGGCACCGGCACGGCCGGCAAGCCGAGCGAGCCGACCGGCGGCACCGGTACCGGCGGCAAGACCCGCCGCTGAGGCAACCGCCCCGGCTGATACGAAAACGGCGCGCCATGGGCGCGCCGTTTTGTTTTCAACGCCACCACGCGTGGCGTGGATCTACGGACGTTTGGCCTTGCATGCCGAGCACACCCGCTCGACCTTGTAGCCCTTCGCGCGCAGCTTCTCCACCACGCCATCGTTGCCCAGCAGGTGCAGGCCGCCCACCACCACCAGCGTACCGCTCTGCCCGGCCTGCAGGTACGGCAGCAGCTTCGGCACCCATGCATCGTTGCGGTCGGTATTGATGCGCTGATAGAGCTGCGGATACTTCTGGCGCATCTCCACGCCCATCCGGTTCCACAACAGGCGATCATCGCCGCGACGCCAGGCCTCATGCAGCATCTGCGCCTGGGCATCGCCCTTGCCTGCTTCGTCCAGCGCCTCGGACAGCATCTGCCGCTGCTCCTGCACGCTCATGCCATCGAGCAGGTTGATCTGGCTGGACATGTCTTCCAGGCCTGCGGTCTTCTTGCCCGCCTTCTGTGCCCGCTGCATGAAGTGGCGGTCCAGCCCCAGCGCCGGGTCCAGGCCCAGCTTCTGCATCTGCGCCACGGTGATGGTCAGGCCGACGAACCACGCTTTCATGCCCTGCAGCTGCGCCAACGGCAGTTTGTTCTGCGTCGCATAGGCCTGCAGCTTCTGCCAGGTCGGCGCATCCAGGTCGCGCTTGAGCTCGCTGCCATCCTTGCGGGTAGCGACCTGCACCATCTGGCTGGCCATCTGCGGCGACTGCAGTTCCTCTGGCGTCACTTCGAACAGCACGCGCTGCGAGGCTTCAAATGCCTGCTCGACATCGGTCGACAGCGGATAGTCCTGTGGCTTCAACAGATGGAAGGAGCCCAGCAGGTACAGGCGTGCATCTCCCTGCCCGGTGACCTTCCACAGCAGCGGCACCGGCGGCTTGCCAGCCGATGTGTCGGCTGGCGCATCGCGCGCGATGGCCAACGGGCCGGCGGCGCAGGCAACGAGAAAAACGGCACTGCGCAACAACAGTTTCATCAACATGTTCAGCCCTCTCCTTCAGGCAGGTGATACGCCTTCTCACCCGCTTCCACGCGCAGATCCAAGCGGTTTTCCGGCGGCGCCAACGGGCAGGTCGCATAAGCGGTGAACGCGCACGGTGGGTTGTGGGCGTGGTTGAAGTCGATCGTCACGTGACCGTCGGCGGTGGGCGCATCGGTATCCAGATAGCGGCCAGCAGGATAGCTGCCGTGGCCACTGGTACGGTCGGCGAAGATCAGGAACAGCGGCTGCCCCGGCTCGCCGATCGCTTCCAGCCGCCAGCTGCGGCCGTCACGATCGAATTCCACCGCACCGGCGTTGGGCATCTCGGTGGTCAGTCCGGTGATGTCCACGATTGGCAGGGTCTTGCCTGGTGGATGCGCGATGAAACGCGCCTGCACCTGCCATTGCGGTCCACCGGGCCAGTACTGCAAGCCGGCGAAATCGCGGCGCGCGGGTGCATCGGCATGCTTGACCCGCAGCGCATCGCGCGCGCCGCGACGGATCAGGCTGAGCTGGCCCTTGCCACCATCGAAGGCCAGCAGGGTCGGCTGCGGATCCTTGTCGGTATCCATGCGGACACGCCCGCGCACAGGCTGTCCGTCGAGGGTGACATCCGTGCCGGACTCCGGCGTGAACCACCACTGGTCGCCTTCACGGCGCAACAGCCCCAGCTTGGCCGGCCCCACCGCCAGGCGGATGCCGCTGGTGGCACCACTGCCGACGAAGTGCGACCGGTTCTGCAACCAGTGCAGGCCGACCAGCGCGGTCCACCCATCGGGCCGGGTCAGGTCCTGGTAACGCAGCACCCGCCATTGCTGTTGCCGCGCGGCAAATGCCGGATCCTCAACGACGGCTGGCGCCGGCGTCGATGCCGGGCTGCAGGCCGCCAGCAACAGGGCCGCCAGCAGGCCGCCCATTCCCCAAAGTCGCATCGGTGCTCCCCTCAACGTCCGCGCAGGAACCAGCGGTCGATCTCCGCCAGCGAAAAACGGGCCCAGGTCGGCCGGCCGTGGTTGCACTGGCCGGACCGCTCGGTGATTTCCATGTCGCGCAGCAGCGCGTTCATTTCCGGCACGGTCAGGCGCCGGTTGGCACGCACGGCGCCATGGCAGGCCATGGTCGACAGCAGCTCGTCGCGCGCAGTGGCGATGCGACGGCTCTGGCCATGCTCGCGCAGGTCGGTCAGTACGTCGCGCAGCAGGCCTTCGGGCTCGGCATGGGCCAGCAGCGCCGGGATGCTGCGCACGTGCAGTGCGCCCGGTCCGGCGCGGGTGATCTCGAACCCGAGGGCGGCCAGCGTATCGGCCTCCGCTTCGGCGGTGTCGGCTTCGCGCTCGCCCACCGCCAGGGTGATCGGCACCAGCAACGGCTGCGACTGCAGGCCGATGCCATCGTGCGCATTCTTCAACCGCTCGTAGCCGATGCGTTCGTGCGCCGCATGCATGTCGACCACGATCAGGCCTTCGGCATTCTCGGCCAGGATGTAGATGCCATGCAGCTGAGCAACGGCGTAACCCAGCGGCGGCACCCCGGCGTCGGCACTGGTGACCGGCAGTCCGTTCTCCATCGGCATCGGCGGCAGCGCAGCACCGCGCTCGGCACCGGCGGGCGATGCATACAGCGCAGCATAGGCCGCGGGTGCATCGGCAACCTGCAGGCCCAGCGGCTGCTGGGGTCGCCATCCGGAAAAGCCACCACTTCCGCCCTGTCCCGCACCGGGTGCCGGACCGCGCACGTAGCCGAAGCTGGAGGCCGTGGCCCCCGGCATCGCAGACGCGCTGCCGCCCTCGACCGGATGCACGGCGCCCGCACCGATCTCCTGCGCGCTCATGCCGGCGCGGGTGTCGGCCAGCGCATCCTTCAAGGTGCGGTAGACGAAGTCATGCACCAGCCGCGAGTCACGGAAGCGCACCTCATGCTTGGCCGGGTGCACGTTCACATCGACGCGCGTCGGGTCCAGTTCCAGGAACAGCACATAGGCTGGCTGCCGACCGTGATACAGCACGTCGCCGTAAGCCATCTTCACCGCGTGGGCAACACTGCGGTCACGTACCGAACGGCCGTTGACGTACAGGTACTGCTGATCGGTGCTGGCACGCGAATAATGCGGCTGCGCGATCCAGCCATGCAGGCGCAGGCCGGCACTGCTGTGGTCCACGCGCACGGCCTGGCTGGCGAAGTCTTCGCCCAGGGTCTCGGCCAGGCGCACGTCCGAATACAGGTCGCCCGGCTTGTAGCGACGCGAGGCCTTGCCGTTGTGCGAGACACGCAGCTCGACATCGGGACGGGCCAGCGCCAGCGAGCGCAGCCACTCTTCGATATGCCCCAGTTCGGTGCGCTCGGCACGCAGGAACTTGCGCCGCGCCGGCACGTTGTAGAACAACTCGCGCACTTCCACCGTGGTGCCCGGCGCATGCGCGCGCGGGGTCACCTCGCCGATCTTTCCGCCTTCGATCTGCAGTGCCGAACCGTGCTCATCATGGGCACGGCGCGAGGACAGGGTGAAACGGCTGACCGAGGCGATCGACGGCAGCGCTTCGCCACGGAAACCCAGCGTCGCCACTGCTTCCAGCTCGTCCAGGTTGGCGATCTTGCTGGTGGCGTGCCGCGAGACGGCCAGCGGCAACTGTTCTGCGGCAATGCCGCTGCCGTTGTCGCGGATGCGGATCAGGCGCACACCGCCTTCTTCCAGTTCGATATCGACGCGGCTGGCGCCGGCATCGATCGCGTTCTCAACCAGTTCCTTGACCACCGATGCGGGCCGTTCGACCACCTCACCGGCGGCAATCTGGTTGATCAGGATTTCCGGCAACGGCCGGATCGGACGCGGATCGGGCGCGTTCATGGGCAGATGGGGCAGGCAGACGTCATGCCACGATGATAGCGGAGCGGCGACAGGTAGAGTCGAGATCCACCATGTGCAGCGCCAGCCAGGCAGGGCCCGGGTCTAGCAGAAGCGGGCGATCCAGCGGTTTACTTGCTGCCGCCAGCCACGGTGCTTGCGGCGTCGATCTCGGCCTGCGCGCGTGCGGCGTACAACGTCCCCGGCGGCGGTTGGCGGCTGAAGAACGTGTGCACGCCGTCCAGCACTGCACCGGCGACCTTGCGCTGGTAGGCGGGGTCGATCAGGCGGCGCTCTTCATCCGGGTTGGAGATGAACGCGGTTTCCACCAGCATCGCCGGCATGTCCGAGGTGCGCAGCACGGCGAAGTTGGCGCGCTCGATATTCGGCTTGTGGTTGTTGCCGATCCGCTTCAGCCCGCCCAGCACGTGCCCGGCAGCATCCTCGGAGGATTTCATGTACCCGCTCTGGGCCAGATCCAGCAGGACGTTGGCCAACGTGCCTTCGGTCTGCTGCAGGCGCACGCCACCGACCAGATCGGCCGCGTTTTCCTTGTCCGCCAACCAGCGCGCACGCTGCGAAGAGGCGCCCTTGGTCGACAGCACGTACACCGACGAACCGGTGGCCGAGCGGTTCTCGGCGGCATCGGCGTGGATCGAAATGAAGATGTCGGCCTTGTTCGCGCGTGCCTTCTGCGCACGCATCGGCAGCGGGATGAACACATCGCTGTCACGGGTCAGGAACGCTTTCAGGCCAGGCGTGGCATTGACCTGTCGGGCCAATTCACGCGCCACCGCCAGGGTGACGTCCTTCTCACGCTTGCCGGTCGGGCCGATGGCACCGGGGTCCTGGCCGCCATGGCCGGGGTCGATCGCAACCACCAGATGACGCATGCCCGGCTGCATGCGGATGCGCGAGGCATCGCTGGGCATGGTCGGACGCGGCGACTCGGTCGGCGCAACGGGCGTCGGCACCGGCTTCGGCTGGGTGGCCACCACCGCAGCGGTGGCATGACCGGCCAGGATCGCGGCCGGCGATGACGTCGGCGTGCTGCTGGCGGTGGTGCCCGCTGCCGCCATCTGCACCGGCGCGGTGCTCGGCGCAGGCGTCGGCGCGGCGGGTGCCGCGGCGCTGGCGCTGGCCTGCTGCTGGACCTGCGCGGTCAACAGCGCGGTGGCCCGCGCGGCATCGCCACGGGACTGTGCGGTCTGTGCCGGGGTCGGGGTCGGGTTCGGGCCCTGGGGTGGAGCCGGGCTCACCGAAGATGCTGCGGGCGGCTGCGTCGGCGCAGGGGTCACCGCTGGTCGGCTGGCGGCCACGACCGGACCATCGCCCGGCCACTCGATCACCAGCTTGGATTCATTGCCTTCGCGCTGCATCTGCGGGCGGAAGGGCGCGACCGTCTCAGCCAGGTCGAATACGACACGGAATGTTCCCGGCACCGGCTGTCCGGTGCGCACCGCCGTGACTACGCCCTGCGGCGAGGGCATCTTCAGGTTGCGCACCGCGCTGGAATCGGGGAAATCGACCACCAGCCGGTTCGGGCCGGCCAAGGACAAGGTCTTGTAGCCGCCACTGCCGACCAGCGCGATTTCCGCACGGGTTCCGGTAGAACCGGTGTTCAGCAGCACCTGACGGACCTCACCGGCCCACGCACTGACGCTCGCCAGACCAAGTCCGACGGCGGCACAGATGGCAATGAGTCGATTCCCCGGGCGCATGACTCAGGATTCAATCACCCCACTGAACGGAATGCAATACCTTTTTCCTTAATAATCCGTAACCTGCCGGTGTTTGTTCTCGTCAGCCGACAGAAAGGGCCTGCAAGTCGCCACCTCCGGGAAGCCGCAACAGCCATTCACGTCCCGCGTCGCTGATGCCAGTGAGACGCACGCGGCGCCCCTGCCCTTCAATCTCCAGTGCGACCACCAGATCGGTGGGCGGAAGTGCGCCGGCACCGCGCTCGGGCCATTCGACCAGCCACAGCACGGCACTGCCCTCGTCCAGCCCAAGGAAATCCAGCTCGCCGGCCTGGCCGATGCGATACAGGTCCAGGTGCCAGGCTTCGCCGCCACTGGACAACGGATAGCGCTCGACCAGCGTGTACGTGGGGCTGCGGATCGCGCCCTGCACGCCCAGCGCCCGCAGCAGCGCGCGTGCCGTGGTTGATTTGCCGGCGCCAAGATCGCCGCGCAGTTCGACCAGCGCCTGCGGAGGACGTGTGGCTGCCAGCCACTGCCCCAGCAATTCGGTGGCATCGCTGTCGGCAAGGAAGAATTCGGTCATCGGGAACATTCCGGGTTGGCCAGCCGCCGCAGGGGCGCCAGCAGATCAGTGGGAAGCAGGCCGCGCGCACCGTCGGCAGCGGCGACGTCACCGGCCAGGGCATGCAGCAGCGCACCGCCGGCCGCCGCATCGAACGCGGGCAGGCCCTGTGCGCGCAGGCTGGCGATGATGCCGGTCAACAGGTCACCCATGCCACCTACCGCCATTCCCGGGTTGCCGGCAGCAATCAGTCGAGGTCCGCGGCCGGGCGCGGCGACGATGCTGCCAGCGCCCTTCAGCACCACCACCGCGTGATAGCGCTCGGCCAGCGCCTGCGCGCTGCCATAGCGATCTGCTTGGATTGCCGCCGTGGTGGTTTCCAGCAAGCGCGCGGCTTCGCCGGGGTGCGGGGTCAGGATCGCATCGGCCAGCGCATGCGCATCCTGCGCCAGCAGGTTCAGTGCATCGGCGTCGATCACCAGCGGCAGGCCCGACTGCAGGACACGCGCATACAGCGCCCGCGCCCATTCGTCCTGGCCCAGACCCGGGCCGATCGCTACGACCTTGGCTTTTGCCAGCAACGCGGGCAGCGCAGCGCCATCTTCCAGCGCATGCGTCATCGCCTCAGGCAACCTCGCCAGCAGCGGGCCGACATGATCCTGACGCGTGCCGATGCTCAGCAGACCTGCACCAGCGCGCAGCGCGGCTTCGGCAGCCATCGCGATGGCACCGCCGCTGCCATGGTTGCCGCCCACGCACAGCACATGGCCGGATTCACCCTTGTGGCTGTTGGCACGGCGCGGCGGCAGCAGATCCGGCAGGCGCGACTGCGTCCAGCATTCTGCAGCGGCAACGACACCCTGCCAGGCCTCGTCGGGCAGCGTCAGCGGTGCCAGCTGTCTGCGCCCGGTGTATTCCAGCGCGTCGCCGGTGTACAGGCCACGATGGGCGACGATGAACTGCAAGGTCAGGGTCGCGCGCACGGCTACGCCCGGCACGCAGCCACGGTCGGCATCGACGCCGCTGGGTACATCCAGCGCCAACACCGGTGACCGCTGCGCGTTCAGCGCCTCGATCAAAGCCTGCGCCGCACCGCTTGGTGCGCGGGCGAAGCCGAGACCGAACAGGGCATCGACCCATACATCGGCCTGGACCAGTTCGCCGTTGAAATCAGCGGTGGTTCCCCCAGCGGACTTAAAATCCGTCGCGGCGCGCTGCGCCAGTGCCGTGGAAGGCGGGCTGCCCGGCAGCGCGACCACCTGAACCTGCAGCCCCGCCTGCAGCGCATGGCGGGCCAGCACGTAACCATCGCCGCCATTGTTGCCGCTGCCAACAACCACGCCGATCCGGCGCGCCTGTGGCCAGTGCTGCAGCAGGCACTGCCAGGCCGCCTGCCCCGCCCGGGCCATCAAACCCCAGCCACCCTCGCCCGCCAGCGCGGAGGCCTGGGCATCGAGTGCGCGTGCGGCACGGGAATCGAACAGATCGGCAAGGTTGGCCATGCGGGGATTTTATACTGGTGCACATGTCCCCCGTCCCCGCCCCCCTCGATCCGGCCCTGGCCGTACAGCGCATCCGCGACCTCGCGCGTGCGCATGGTTTCCAGCGCTGTGGTATCGCCGGCATCGAACTGGGCGAGGATGAGGCGCACCTGGCCGACTGGCTGGGCCAGGGCCTGTACGGCACGATGGACTGGATGGCCCGCCACGGCACCCTGCGCGCGCGCCCTGCAGAGCTGCTGCCCGGCACCGTGCGGGTGATCTCGGTGGGCATGGACTACAGCCACAAGGATGACACCGAGGCCTGGGCCACGTTGGCCGATCCGGGCCGCGCCTATGTGGCGCGCTACGCGCTCGGCCGCGATTACCACAAGCTGATGCGCAATCGCCTGCAGAAGCTGGCCACGCAGATCAACGATGAGGTAGCGCCGCTGGGCTACCGCGTCTTCGTCGACTCGGCGCCGGTGCTGGAACGCGCACTGGCCCGCAACGCGGGGCTGGGCTGGATCGGCAAGCACACCTGCCTGATCGACCGCCACGGCGGCTCGTGGTTCTTCATCGGCGAGATCTACATCGATATCCCGCTGCCGATTGATACGCCGGCCAGCGCCCACTGCGGCACCTGCACCCGTTGCATCGACGTCTGCCCGACCCAGGCCATCACCGGCCCGCAGCGCCTGGATGCACGCCGCTGCATTTCCTACCTGACCATCGAGCATGACGGTGCGATTCCCGTGGAGATGCGCCCCCTGATCGGTAACCGCATCTATGGCTGCGACGACTGCCAGCTGGTCTGCCCCTGGAACAAGTTCGCCAAGCGCACCGACGAGGCCGACTTCCGCGCGCGCAACAACCTGGACACCGCGCGCCTGGACCAGTTGTTCGCGTGGGACGAAGCTGAATTCCTGCGCCGTACCGAAGGCAGCCCGATCCGCCGCAGCGGCCACGAGCGCTGGCTGCGCAACATTGCCGTGGCACTGGGCAATGCGTCGACCACGGCAGAGACGCTGTCGGTACTGCAGACACGCGCCGAGGATGCTTCACCCGTGGTCCGCGAACACGTGCAATGGGCGCTGGGCCAGCACGGCCTGCGCTGACGTGCGATCCTGAGGCCCCTGCTCCATCTGCCCCACGCCGTAACCATGCAGCCACGCAACAACGACGTCTTCACCCCCAGCCAGCTCAATACCCTCGCCCGCGACCTGCTGGAAGGCAGCTTCCCGGCGATCTGGGTGGAAGCCGAACTGGGCAGCGTGGCGCGCCCGGCGTCCGGCCATCTGTACTTCACCCTGAAGGACGCGCGTGCACAGTTGCGCGCTGCGATGTTCAGGATGAAGGCGCAGTACCTGAAGTTCGTGCCGCGCGAGGGCATGCGCGTGCTGGTGCGTGGCAAGGTGACCCTGTACGACGCCCGTGGCGAGTACCAGATGGTGCTGGACCACATGGAGGAAGCTGGCGAAGGCGCACTGCGTCGCGCGTTCGAGGAACTGAAGGCGCGGCTGGAGACCGAGGGTCTGTTCGACCCTGGACGCAAGCGGCCGATGCCGGCCCACGTGCAGCGCCTGGCGGTGATCACCTCGCCTACCGGTGCCGCCGTGCGCGATGTGCTGAGCGTGCTCGGCCGCCGCTTCCCGTTGCTGGAAGTGGATCTGCTGCCGACCCTTGTGCAGGGCGCGACCGCCGCCGCGCAGATCACCCGCCTGCTGCAGGCCGCCGATGCCAGCGGCCGCTACGACGTGATCCTGCTGACCCGCGGCGGTGGCTCGCTGGAAGACCTGTGGGCGTTCAACGATGAAGCCCTGGCCCGTGCAATCGCCGCCAGCGGCACGCCTGTTGTATCGGCGGTGGGTCACGAAACCGACTTCAGTCTTAGCGATTTTGCCGCTGACCTGCGCGCGCCGACGCCATCGGTGGCCGCAGAACTGCTGGTGCCCGATCAGCGCGACTTGGCCCTGCGCCTGCGCCGCAACGCGGCTCGCATGGTGCAGCTGCAACGCCACGCCCTGCAGCAGGCCATGCAGCGCGCCGATCGTGCCCTGCTGCGCTTGAATGCACAAAGCCCGCAGGCACGGCTGGATCTGCTGCGCCGACGCCAGCTGGACCTCGGGCGTCGACTGCATGCGGCGCACAACCAGCAGCAGGAGCGTCGCGCGGCCCGCCTGCGCCACGCCGCCGCAGTGTTGCGCGGTCACCATCCGCAACGGCAGATGGAGGCGCTGCGACGTCGCCTGGCCGCACTGGGCGGGCGCCCGCAAGCGGCGCTGCAGCGACTGCTGCAACGTGATGCACTACGCCTGCGCGGCCTTGCACGTTCGCTGGAAGCGGTCAGTCCGCTGGCGACCGTCGCGCGTGGCTACAGCATCGTGACCCGTGCAGACGATGGCGCGCTGGTGCGTCGGGTCGAGCAGGTGCAACCGGGTGACGCACTGCAGGCCCGCGTCGGAGACGGCGTGATCGACGTCCAGGTGACGGCGGTCAAATAAGGGGGGTTCGGCAGGGCTGCGCCCTGCACGTGCAGAGGCGTTCAAGCAACGGCAACGTCAAATGCAACAGCCGGCGCTGAGCTATCTGTGGGTTTGGTGGGGCGGTGTCGGATTGCGGGGACGCCGCAAGTACGTCCTTGTAGGCTTGGCAGCCGCATCCATGCGGCTGACACCCCGCAATCCGACACC
>NZ_JACGTN010000022.1:0-30833 GCF_014763005.1 Stenotrophomonas sp. Br8
GGGCGGTGTGGGCTTGCAGGACACGCCGTAAACCCGTCCATGGGGGCTCGATGGCGCCATCCATGGCGCCAACGGTCCTGCAAGCCCACACCGCCCCACCCCTGACAGATCGCGGCGCATCGTTGCTGTTGGTAGGTGTCGACCTTGGTCGACACGATGCATCCACGCCATGCCTGCACAGTAGATCCACGCCATGCGTGGATGTGAGCGAAGCGATCTGCTTTTGACTTTGATTTTGTTTTTTTGATTTTCCGTGGCGGACGCGCACGGAAACTGTCCGTGGCCGGGCGGGTGGGTTGCGCAGGGGCGTGAGCCGCATGGATGCGGCGACCGAGCTTACATGGACGTACTTGCAGCGTCCCCTGCGCAGCCCACCCGCCCGGCAAACCCACGGCTTCTGCTTTCAGCGACCCGCCACGAGGGGCTCAGCCGTTGGCTTTCGCCTTCGCGTCCCGCGCAGCCTGCTGCTCGACCAGCGTCAGCGCCACGTTGTCACGCAGGTACGCCGGCTCGACCTTCTCCGCAGCAATGCCTTCGCCGCGTGCGAACGCCGGCACCGCCAGTGCCAGCACATCTGCTGCATGCGGCAGCGCCGTCGCATCGAAGCGGTGCAGACCCGCACCCAGCTGCGCGACCAGCGCGCCCTCCGCCGCGGCAAAACCGGTGCCGACCCCGTAGACGGATGCGTCTTCCGGCAACGACACCGCCGTCGGTACGCACACGCGCTCGGCATCGCGCGCCACCGGCAGTCCATCCACGCGCTCGAAACGTGCCACGTACAACTCGCCCATCCGCGCATCGATCGCCGACAGGATCTGCTTCTCTTCCATCGGCGCGCGCAGTGCCAGCACCTGTAGCGTCGACACCGGCAGCAACGGACGATCCAGCGCCAGCGCGATGCCCTGTGCCAAGGCGATCGCCAGGCGCACGCCGGTGAACGCACCGGGACCGCGACTGAGCGCGATGCCGTCCAGCTGGCGGCGGCTGATGCCGGCCTCGGCCAGCAGCTCCTCCGCCCATGGCAGGCTCAGTTCGGCATGCCGGCGGGGAGCGATCTCGAAGCGTTCCAGTACCTGCCCATCGACATGCAGGGCTACGGAACAGGCTTCGGTGGCGGTTTCAAAGGCGAGCAGTTTCATCGGATCGGGTCAGAACAGGGGGAACGTGGCACCGGGGGCCGGCTCCGGGCCCGCCACGGCGGCGGTCGGGGCTGCGGCATCTGCCACGGGGCCCCATTGTGGCGCAAAGAAGGCCTGCACATCGGCCAGTGCCCGCGTTCGCCGGAACGGCGGCAGCGACTGCAGGAAGACCTTGCCATAGCCACGGTTGAGCAGACGCGGGTCGCACAGCACCAGCACGCCGCGGTCGGTCTCGCTGCGGATCAGCCGGCCAACCCCCTGCTTCAGGGCAATGACCGCCTGCGGCAACTGCTCGTCGCGGAACGGATTGCCGCCCTGGGTACGGATTGCCTCCAGCCGCGCTTCATACACCGGATCGTCGGGCGTGGCGAAGGGCAGCTTGTCGATCACCACCACGCTCAAGGCCTCGCCGACCACATCCACGCCCTCGCGGAAGCTGGCCGAGCCCAGCAGCACGCCATTGCCGGATTCACGGAAACGCTGCAACAGGGTCGCGCGCGGCGCTTCGCCCTGTACGAACAGCGGCCAGGGTCCATCACGCAATGCCTCGGCTGCTTCGCGCAGCGCACGATGCGAAGCGAACAACAGGAACGCCCTGCCCTGCGACGCCTGCAGCACCGGACGCAGCACCTGGATCAATGCGGTTCCGAAACCGCGTGCGGCCGGATCCGGCAGATTTTCAGGCAGATAGCACAGTGCCTGCTCGGGCCAGTTGAACGGGCTGGGCTGCACCAGTGTCTGCGGATCGTCCAGGCCCAGGCGCGTGGCGATGTGCTCGAAGCCGCCGCCAACGGTCAGCGTGGCCGAGGTGAAAATCCATGCGGCATGGCTGCGCTCGCGATGTTCGCGCAGCGGCGCGGACACATCCATCGGCGTGCGCTGGCAGCGGAAACCGCGCGGGGTCAACTCGTACCAGAGCACGTCACCGGCGGCGGCGCTCGCTTCGGCGGGATCGGCATCGAAGTCGAGCGCGGGTTCTTCATCGCCCAGCCAGCGGCCCAGCCGCGAGATCGCCTCGCGCGCGCGCGCATGGCAGGCATCCAGGCCGGCAGCGGCTTCGCGCAACGGTTGCAATGCCTGCTCCAGCACCACCAGGCTGGACATCACCGCATCGAAACCCTCGCGTACCTGCGGCATCGCCAACGCCCGCCACTGCGTACCGCGCGCGGGCAAGCCTTCCATCGCAGCACGCAGCGCAGACAAGGCCTGCTGCAGATGATCGACCGGTTCCTGCAATGCCGACTGCGCGCCCCCCACGCCGCGCGCTTCAACCAGGCAGTCACGGCCCAGCTCCTGCCAGGGGCGCATGCCGAAGCCCTCGCCGAAGAACTGCGCGGCCAGCTCGGGCAGCTGATGGGCCTCGTCGATGACGAAGGCCTGCGCACCGGGCAGCAGCTCGCCGAAGCCCTCCTGCTTCAGCGCGAGATCGGCGAGCAGCAGATGGTGGTTGACCACGACCAGGTCGGCGGCCTGAGCACGCTGGCGGGCACGCACGACGAAGCAGTCATCCCAGAAGGGACACTCGTTGCCCAGGCAGTTGTCGACGGTGGAGGTGACGATCGGCAGCAGCGGCGAGTCATCGGCCAGGCCATCGAGTTCAGCGATATCGCCCGAATCCGAGCGGCCGGACCAGGCCAGGATGCGCTGGAACTGTGCCGCCTGTTCGGGGCTGGAGAATCGCGGTTCACCGCGTGCCTGCTGCAGGCGATAACGGCACAGGTAATTGCTGCGTCCCTTCAGCAACGCGCTGCGCAGGCCGACGCCCAGCGCCTGGCGCACGCGCGGCAGGTCACGGTGATAGAGCTGGTCCTGCAGCGCGCGGGTACCGGTGGAAATGATGGTGCGCATTCCGGACAGCAGCACCGGCACCAGATAGGCAAAGGTCTTGCCGGTGCCGGTACCGGCTTCAGCGAGCAGCAGGTCGCGCTGCTGCATCGATGCGGCAATGGCCTCGGTCAGGCGCAGCTGCGCAGGACGCGGGACGAATGCATCCAGATGGGAGGCGAGCGCGCCGCCTTCGCTGAGGGCTTCGCGGCTGGCATGGACAAGGTCGGACATCAGATGGAAAGGATACCCGGCCGGGCGCTGCCCGGCACCCGTTTCAAGCCGGAGCACAGGCAACAGCAACAGCAACAGCAACGGCTTGCGTTCATGGCTCTGGGTTGCTGTTGCGGGTTGGCGGGGGGCTGGGGGTTTGCGCGGACGCCGTGAACCCATCCATGGGGGCTTGGCCGCGGCATCCATGCCGCGGACACCCCGCAAACCCCCAGCCCCCCGCCTTCGACAGTTTCCCGGTGACGGGAGGCAAAGGCGGAGCAGAAGCGGTTGGTGTAACGGGGAAAGTAGAAGGGGTCGGAGCCGTTTTCCTTTGGAAAACGGCTCCGACCCCTCAGCAAGCGCGCGCAGCGCGCGACCCGCGTTTGATGTTGATTTTGTTCTTGCCTGCGGCGGCCGCGGGAAACTGTCCGTGGCCGGGTGGGTGGGCTGGGCAGGGGCGTGAGCCGCATGGATGCGGCGACCGAGCTTACATGGACGTACTTGCAGCGTCCCCTGCCCAGTCCATCCACCCGGCCAACCCACATCAGACCATCAGCCCGCCCGCCGCAGAGGGGGCAGCGCCCGATGGAGGGGAATACCTCAGTACCGCTTGATCCCCGGCACCGTGCAACCTTCAATCTGCGCATGCGCCGACACCGCATTCTCCTTCTCGCCCCGCGCCAGGCGCGCCTGTTCGATCGTCGCCCAGTGCCGACGGCACAGCGGCCCCGTCTTCGAACCCAGGTCCACGGCCTTGCGCGCGAACGTTTCCGCCTCCGCCCACTGGCCCTGCAGCAGCGCCAGTTCCGCGCGTTCCTGCAATACCGACGGATCACCAGCCACGATCTGCAACGCCTGGTCCAGGCTGCCGGCCGCGCCGGCCAGATCGTTGGCCTGGCGCTGGGTCAGCGCCGTCTGCCGCAGATCCTCGACCTGCGAATCGCGCAGCGGCTGCACCGACAGTTCCTTGTCATCCGGGCCCGCGGCGGCTTCCACGGCTGCCAGTCGCTGTGCGGGCGTGGTGGTGTCCACCGGCTTGACCACCTGCGGCGCGCTGCTCACGCAGGCCGCCAGGGCCAGGCTGAGGCCACTCAGGACCAGGGGCTGGAACAGCGAACGGATAGTCATCGGCATCATCGGCTTGGAGGAGGAGTCGCTGCAGCGGGTGCTGCGGCAGGTTCAGTGGCGGGTTCCGGTTTACGGTCGAGGCCGAACCAGCTGCGCCAGCCGCCGCCCTCGCCTTCGGCACCACCCTGCGCGTCCGGCACGGCGGCCGGTGCACACGGCTCGTAAGCCGGCGCGTAGCCGACCACGAACGGGAACCGCCGCGCGCCCGGGCAGCCCTCGTCGGTACTGTTGGTACCGGTCGCCGCAACCGGTTGCCAGTCAAGGCCCTTGTTGCTGACCTTCAACGGCGCGGTCGGCAGGCGCTGGAAGATGCCCGACCACACCCGCATCGCACCGGTGGCGCCGTACAGACCCGCCTGTTCGTTCTGGTCGTTGCCCATCCAGATCACCGCCAGATGGTCGCCGGTATAACCCGCATACCAGCTGTCGCGGCCATCGTTGGTGGTGCCGGTCTTGCCGGCCGGCTGCAGGCGGCCCAGGCCATCGGCATTCAAGCGTTGCGCGGTACCGCTGGCCACCACCTGCTGCAGGCCGATGCTGATCAGGTTGGCGGCGATGGAGTCACCTTCCTGTGCCGGTGCAGGCGTCTTGTCGTAGCGCTTGAGCAGCTTGCCCTGCGGATCAAGGACGCCACGCACCGCGTGCAGCGGCTGGATCTCGCCGCCCGATGCCAGGAACTGGTACAGCTGCGCCATCGCGTACGGGCTCTGGTCAGTCGAGCCGAGGATCACCGCCGGATTCGGCTCGGCCTTGATGCCAGCCAGCACATGGATCAACTGGGTCACCCGCTCCGGGCCAACCTGCATGCCCACGCGTACCGTGGCCTGGTTGTAGGAATGGGCCAGCGCGTCGATCAGGCGCACGGTGCCATGGCTGCGGTTGTCCGCATTGCCGGGGTTCCAGTTGCGGCCACGGCTGAGCTGCACGGTCACCGGCGAATCGTCGACCCAGCTGGCCAGCGAATAACGGTCCGGCTGCGCGAGTGCCAACAGGTACACGAACGGCTTGAGCAGCGAGCCGACCGGGCGCTGCGCCTCGATGGCGCGGTTGAAGCCGACCTCGGATACTTCGCGGCTGCCGATCACCGCCACCACGTCACCGTTGTGCACGTCGGTCATCACCAGGCCGGCCTGCAGCTCGGGCCGACGCTTGCTTTCCAGCGACTTGATGGTGCGCGTGACCGCGCCTTCGGCATAGGCCTGCGCGGACGGCGACATGCCGCTCATCACGCTCAGGCCGGCGCCCTGCAGGGCAGATTCCGGATAGTCGTGGCCAAGCTGACGACGCACCAGGTCGACGTAGGCGGGGAAGCGGTTGGCTGCCACCAGGCCCGGGGTCTTGGGCACGCCCAGCGGCGCCTTCAACGCACGCTGGTACTCGGCATCATCGATCAGGGTCGCCTCGTGCAGCTTGCCCAGCACGAAGTTGCGACGGTCCAGCGCACGCTCGGGATTGCGGCGCGGGTCGTAGTACGACGGCCCCTTGACCAGGCCGATCAACAGCGCGATCTGCTCGGTTTCCAGCGAGGAAAGATCGCGCCCGAACCAGAACTCGGCACCGGAGGACATGCCGTGGATCGCCTGGCTGCCGCGCTGGCCCAGATACACCTGGTTGAGGTAGGCCTCGAAGATGGTGCGCTTGTCATAGCGCGCTTCCATGATCAACGCATACAGCACTTCGTTGAACTTGCGGGTATAGGTCTGTTCCTTGCCGATACCCAGCAGGCCACTGCGGGCCAGCTGCTGGGTCAGGGTGGAAGCGCCCTGCCGGCTCTGCCCGCCGGAACGGACCGTCACCCAGACCGCGCGCGCGATGCCGGACAGATCGATGCCGTGATGGCGGTTGAAATCCTTGTCCTCGACCGCCTGCAGGCCAGTGACCAACAGGTCCGGGGCCTCGTTCATGCGGATCAGGCGGCGCTCTTCCTGCTTCTGCCCATACAGCGTGGCGATGCGCGCAGGATCCATGCGGGCCGCCTTCAGCGCCTTGCGGCTGTCGGCGTCGCGCAGCGAGGCGATGCTGCCGCCGGACAGCGACAGCTCGACCCGACGCGCCGCGACCTGGCCGTCGACATCGTTGTAGCCGCGGCTGGAGATGACGAAGCGGCCGCCCTGCACCGCATAGGTTGCCGGTTCCTTGCCCTGGCCATCATCGCGATAGGCCGAGGCGGCCAGCTCGGTCTTCAGGGTCGCCGCATCCATCGCCTTGCCGGGTATCAGCACCAGCGGGCGTGCATAGACGCGCGTCGGGATCTGCCAGCGCAGTTCACCGAAACGTTGCGTCACCTGTTGGTTCAGGTACAGCGTATAGGGGATCAGGAAACCCAATCCCAACGCGACCGCCGCCATGCTCCAGGTGATCAGCCGGCGGCGCCAGAGCGGACCGGTGTCCTGCTGGTCGTCGTCGAAATCGTCGATATCGTCTGAATCGTAGCGTCGGGGCACGGGAATGCGACAATGTAGGGTCTGGCGAGTCTACCCCAGCCGCTGCGGCAGGCGAATTCTCCCGGCCCCCCTGCTTAAGCTGGAGTTGCACCCGGATGGCGATGTCCCTGGCCGAAATCCGCTACCTGATCAATCGCCTGACCGGGCTGGCCCGCCGCAGCCTGGCCAGCCTGCGCACCCGCGGCTGGCGGGCCACCTGGCAGCGGATCCGCGTGCACAGCCAGCGCGCCGTCCCAGCACCGCGCAAACCGTTGTACCTGCCACCGGCACAGCCGTTCGCTCCCTTCACGGTGCCGACCAGCGATACGCCGGACGTCAGCATCGTCATTCCGGTCTACAACCACGTCGACCATACCCTGGCCTGCCTGCGCGCCCTGGCCGCGCACCCGCCGTCGGTGCCCTGCGAGATCCTCGTCGTGGACGACGGCAGCAGCGACGCGACGGTGCAGTGGATGCCGCAGATCAGCGGCCTGCGCTACGAAGTGCGCGAGCGCAACGGTGGCTTCATCGAGGCCTGCAACGATGGCGTGTCGCGCACGCGCGGTCGCTACGTGGTGCTGCTCAACAACGATACGGTGCCGCAGCCGGGCTGGCTGGAGGCATTGCTGGACACCTTTGCGACCGTCGCCGATGCCGGCCTGGTCGGCAGCCAGCTGCTGTACCCCGACGGCCGCCTGCAGGAATCGGGCGGGGTGATCTTCGCCGATGGCAGCGGCTGGAGCTACGGCCGTTTCGAAGCGGCCGATGATCCCCGCTTCGCCAGCCTGCGCGACGTCGATTACTGCTCCGGCGCCGCGCTGATGCTGCCCCGCGCACTGTGGCAACAACTGGGCGGCTTCGACACCCGCTACAAGCCGGCCTACTACGAAGACACCGACCTGGCCTTCCGCGTACGTGCGCAGGGCCTGCGCGTGCTGGTGCAGCCGGCCAGCCGGGTGATCCACGATGAAGGCACCAGCAACGGCACCGATACCGGCAGCGGCGTGAAGGCCTACCAGGTACGCAACCAAGGTGTTTTCGCAGCCAGATGGGCGGCTGAACTGGCCTCCCATCCGAAGGTCGGCGCGGTGCCCTCGCCGGCGCTGCTGCTGCGCGGCCGGCGCCAGGTGCTGATCCTCGATGAGGAAGTGCCGCGCCCGGAGCGCGACTCCGGCTCGCTGCGGCAGGTCAACCTGATCCGCCTGCTGTTGCAGGGCGGCGCCCACGTGGTGTTCGTGCCCACCCGGCGCGAACACGGCGGCGTGGCGACCGAAGCACTGCAGCGGATGGGCGTGGAAGTCTGGTACACGCCCTTCCTGGACGGTGTTGCAGGCTGGCTGCGCAGCCACGGCACCCGCTTCAACGTGGTGATGATGGTGCGCCACCACGTCGCCAACGAATGCCTGCCGCTGCTCAAACGCTATGCACCGCAGGCCCGCACCGTGTTCGACACCGTCGACCTGCACTACCTGCGCGAGCGCCGTGGTGCGGAAGTGGCGGGCGATGCTGGCCTGCTGCGCAACGCCGAACGCACCCGCGCCAGCGAACTGGCAGTGATGGACCGGTGCGACATCACCGTGCTGGTCAGCGCCGCCGAGCGCGAACAGCTGCAGGCCGATGCACCCCAGGTGCGGGTGGAGCTGATCTCCAACCTGCATGAGGTTGCCGGCGCGGGCGCGCCGTTCGCGCAGCGCCACGACCTGGTGTTCGTCGGCGGCTTCCGCCATCCGCCGAACCTGGATGCGATGGAGTGGTTCATCGGCGACGTGTTCCCGCGCATCCGCGGTGCGCTGCCGCAGGTGCGCCTGCATTGCATCGGTGCCGGCGCACCTGACACGCTGCAGGCCCTGGCAGCCAACCAGCCGGGCGTAGTGATGCATGGCTTCGTCGAAGACATCGTTCCGTACATGGACGGTGCCCGCATCGCCATCGCGCCGCTGCGTTTCGGCGCTGGCGTGAAGGGCAAGATCAATCTGAGCATGGCCCATGGCCAGCCCGTGGTCGGCACCACCTGCGCGGTGGAAGGCATGCATCTGCGTGCCGGCCAGGATGTGCTGGTGGCCGACGATGCAACGGGCTTTGCCGATGCGGTGGTCCGCCTGTACCAGGACCCCGTTCTCTGGCAGCAGCTGGCCGCCGCTGGCCTGGCCAACGTGGCCGAGCATTTCTCGCTGGATGCCGCGTCGGCGACCGTGCAGCGGGTGTTCTTCGACTAGTCGATGTGACCGCCTGCGTGCCGCAGGCGGTCCTCGAACGCGGCAAGCTCGGCCAGATCCGGCTGCAACCGCCGCACCTGCTCCACGGCCGAGGCGGCAAATTCCACATCCCCGCGGCCCAGCCGTTCGCTGCCGATCGCCAGCCAGCGCTGCGCCAGACGGGCACGCGCATCGGGCAATCCTGCGGCGGTCGGCGCCAGCGTCTGCCAGGCCTGCAGGCACGCACCTGCGGCCTGCACCCGGTTCTGTCGCAGGTTGTCATCGAAGCAGGACCTGCTGGCGGGCAGCAGACGCGCGGCCGCCGCCTTGACCCGGCTGTCGCGCGGCGCCAGTGCCTGCGCTTCGCGCAACGCATCGAAGGCGCTGTGACCGGGGGGGCTGATCCACTGCCCGGCACGCTCGGCACGATCGATCTGGCGCAACCGATCACGCAGCTGGCGCTCACGCTGGGCAGCGCTGATGCCCGGCTGCTGCAACGACTGGCGTGCCTGTCGCGCACGCTGCAGGCGCTGTGCCAGCTGCTGCTGCGCCGTCTGCGAGGCGCCCAGCCCTGCCGCCAGCGCAGCATCCTTGTCGGCCGCCTCGAACTGGAAGTCGTCAGCCCGCTTCTGGCTGCGCGCCAGCAACGCCTGCACGGTCTGCTCGCGCCCACGCAGTGCAGTGGGATCATCGGCGGTGACCGCCAGCACGGCCTGGAAACTGTCGGCAGCCGTCTCGAGCTGCTGACGTTTGAGCGCACGCTGACCTTGCTGCAGCCGCTGGTCGACGGCCTGGGCCAGCGCTTCCTGGCTGGCAGGAAGCTCGGAATGACCTGCATCGAACTGGCGTGCTCGCTGCAGGATCGCAGCCGCCGTGGCCAGTTCGCCGCGCGCGGCCTGGGCACGTGCCTGCTGCAGCAGGTCGCTCAATGCATCCTCGCGACCTTCCAGCGCAGGCAGATAGTCCGGCTGCAGCGCCAGCACACGCTGGAACAACGGCAGCGCGCTGCTATCGCCGTCGTCCAGCCGCCCGGCTGCAAAGGCATTGCGGGCCTGCGCAAGCAGCGCGCCGATGCCAGCGCCGGCACGACGACGCGCCTGCAGTTGCTGCGCCACCGCGTCTGCCTCGGCACGCGGCACCTGCAGCTCACGCGCCAACGCCAAGGCCTGCGCACTGCCGTCCAGGTCGCCCGCCTGCAGCCGCTCACGCGATTGCTGCAACGCCGCCGCGCCGGTGCGGGCCAGGCCCTGCCGCGCCTGCGGGCGGTCGCCATCCAGGGCCAGCACCGCCTGGTAGCGCTCGCGTGCGCCGCTGCCGTCGGCCGCAGTCAGGCGTCCTTCCGCCAGCGCGCGATCGCCCTCGGCCAGCAGTTGCTCTATCTGTGGCTCATCCCAGAACCAGTCGGCCAGCGGCTTGCGCACCAGCACCAGCAGCACGAACACCGCTGCAGCAGCCAACAGCGCCCAACGCCACACCCGGCGCGCATGGCGCGCCTGCAGCCACCACCAGCGGCTTTCGCGGCGAACGCGATCGAGCGCCGGATGTGCGGCGCCGTGTGAGCGATGCGGGGGCTCGCGTTCCATGCGTGCAGGGTAGCCGGGGCAGCGTGAAGCTCAGCCCAGACGACGCGCCTCGCTGACGCCCGGCAGCGCATCGAGCTTGCCCAGCAGATTCGACAACTGGCCGTAGTCGCTGACCTTCAGCCGCAGGCGCAGATGCGCGCGGCCGCTGTTGCGGACGTTGTCGCTGTGGATGTCCAGCACGTAGGCGTCTTCCTGTGCGATCAGGTTGGTGATGTCCTTCAGCAGCCAGCGGCGGTCAACTGCCTCGACCACCACGTCCACTTCATAGCCGCCGCCGGCCTGGCCCCATTCCACCGGCAGGATCCGCTGCGGGCTGGTCGCAGCCAGCCGCGCCAGTGCGACGCAGTCTGCACGATGCACCGTGACACCCCGGCTACGGGTCAGGTAGCCGACAATCGGTTCGCCTGCCACCGGCTGGCAGCAGCGCGCCAGCTGCACCAGCAGGTTGCCCACGCCCTGTACGGTGAACTTGGACTTGCCCAGGTTCTCGCGGCGCGCGGTCGGCCGCGGCAGGGTTGGCGGCGTGACCGGCTGGCTGGCCGCACGCTCGGCTTCCAGCAGCGAACGGCTGACCTGGTTGGGGCCGGTATCGCCGAGGGCGACCTGGATGTACAGGTCGTCGACACTGTCGGCATGGAATTTCTTCGCCGCCGCGGACAGGTCCGAATGCTGCAGGCCCAGCCGTTTCAGTTCGCGCTCCAGCAGCTCGCGCCCCGCCTGCACGTTGCGCGCACGGTCCAGCTTGTGGAACCAGCTGCGCACCTTCTCGCGCGAGCGGTTGCTGGCCAGGAAGCCGTTGGCCGGCATCAGCCAGTCGCGGCGCGGGTCGGCCTCCTTGCCGGTCAGGATCTCGACCCGATCACCGCTGCGCAGCCGGTAGGTCAACGGCACGATGCGGCCGTTGACCTTGGCGCCACGGCAGCGGTGCCCGACCATGGTGTGCACCTGGTAGGCAAAATCCAGCGGTGTGGCACCCTGCGGCAGGTCCAGCACCTCGTCCTTCGGGGTCAACGCGTAGACCCGGTCTTCGGTCAGCTCGGCATCGAGCGCGCCGGCCAGTTCATTGCCCTGCCCGTCCTGTGCCTGCTCCAGCAGCTGCCGCATCCAGGTGATCTTGCGATCGAACGACTTCTCCGCGCCCTTGCCTCCCTCCTTGTACTTCCAGTGCGCGGCCACGCCCAGCTCGGCCTGTGCGTGCATGTCGTGGGTCCGGATCTGCACTTCGATGGTGCGCCCTTCCGGGCCGACCACCGCCGTGTGCAGCGAGCGGTAATCGTTGGCCTTGGGCCGGGCGATGTAATCGTCGAACTCGCTCGGCACCGGCGCCCACAGCGCATGCACCACCCCGAGCGCGGCGTAGCAGGCGGCCACGTCGTCGACCATCACCCGTACCGCACGGATGTCATACAGCTGGTCGAAGGCCAGGCGCTTCTTCTGCATCTTCCGCCAGATGCTGTAGATGTGCTTGGGTCGGCCACTGACCTCGGCGTGGATGCCCTGCACGCCCAGTTCGCGCGACAGCACCTTCTTCACGTTCTCGACGTAGCGCTCGCGGGCGATACGCGTTTCGTCGACCTCGCGCGCGATGCGCCGGTAGGTGTCCGGTTCCAGGTGGCGGAACGCCAGGTCTTCCAGTTCCCATTTCAGTTGCCAGATGCCCAGCCGGTTGGCCAGCGGCGCATGGATGTCGCGGGTCAACTGGGCCAGCGCGCGGCGCTGCTCCTCATCGAGCTTGTCGGCCGCGCGCATGCGCGCCAGCTGCCGGGCCAGCAGGATCGGCACCACCCGCAGGTCGCGGATGATGGCCAGCAGCAACCGGCGCAGGCCCTCGCTGTTGCGGCCCGCCTCGCGACCGGCGTGCAGGGCCCACACCGGGTCGGCCGCATCCTGGCCGTCGAGCAGGCCGATCACCGCCGCCTTGTGGCTGCCCAACGGCAGTGTGTCGAGGTGGACGCGCAGGCCGGGCAGATCGAACAGCAGGGCCGCCACCACGGCGCCCTCGTCTGCCGAGAGCATCGCCAGCGCGTCCAGGGTATCGCCCAGCACCGACCAGCTGGCACGCATCTGCGGGTCGCAGTCCGGCGATTCCCAATGCCCGCGCAGGGCCTGGCGCAGCGGAGCAGGCAGCACGGCTGCCGAGGGACGGTTCAACAAGGCATCCAGGCCGGGGACGGAAGCGCGGTTCACAGCATCGAGCAGGCAAGACAGAAGCCCCTACACTAGCGCCGCAGCCGTTCAGGAACAATCGCCACGGCCACCATCGCCGGGAATGTGGACATGCCGCTACACTCGCCGACATCCACGGGAGAGTTCCGCCATGCCTTCGATCACCCTGCCTTTCCGCCCGCGCCTGCTGGCCTGTGCCGCCCTGCTGCTGTCCCTGTCGGCACCCGCGCTGGCCCAGCGCGTGGTGCAGGGTGACCTGCAGCAGCAGATGTCAGCGGCCGAATTCAAGGCCGCCGGCCTGGACAAACTCAATGCCGCCGAGCTGGCCACGCTGAACCGCTGGCTGCAGGGCAAGGTTGAAGCCGCCACCACCGAAGCCGTCGCTGCGGTGCGCGAAGAAGCGCGCGAGGAAGGCCGTCAGGAAGTGATCGTGAAGAACCGCGGCTTCTTCGACTTCGGCAGCAACGAGCCGATCAGCGGCGTGCTGCAGGGCGAATTCCGCGGCTTCGGCAAGGGCCGGATCTACGTGCTGGACAATGGCCAGCAGTGGGAACAGACCGATGCCACCTCGGTTTCCGGCGTACGCAAGCAGTCGCCGAAGGTCAGCATCAGCCCCGGGGTGATGGGCGTGTGGTACCTGAAGGTCGAAGGCGTGAACACCCAGCCCAAGGTGCGCCGCACCAAGTAACGGCGCCATCGGCCGCTACCGCCGGGACCCGCAGTAGATCCACGCCATGCGTGGATGGCATTCCGCTTGACCCCACCGGCGAGCACCCGGCGGGGTCGGGCCAAGGGTTACGAGGCCTGGCGCAGTGCGGTCACCCGCTGCGCCAGTTTCTTCGCCGAAACGCCGGTGCGTGCGCCCAGCTCCTGCGCGAACAACGACACCCTCAGTTCTTCCAGGTCCCAGCGCAGTGCCTGCCACTGCGGCCGCTCGCGCAGGCCCTGCCGCTCGCCCACCTGCAACGCCTCCAGGAACGGATGCAGTTCCAGCATGCGCGCCTGGTCACGCGGCGGATCGCGCTTGGCACGTTCGGTACGCAGGATCATCGCTTTCAGGTAGCGCGGGTACTGCGCCAAGGCGTCAGCCGGCGTGTCACGCAGGAAACCCGGATGGATCAGCCCGACCAGCTGCGCTTCCATGTCATCCAGATTGCCGCGCGCCCAGCCCATCAACGGCGCCTCCAGCATCGGCTTCAATTCGGCCACCAGGGCGAGAATCGATTCGGCCAGCTTCAACCGCTGCATGGCTTCGCCGAACAGCGTTTTTGCTGCGTGTTCGCGGCGCTGTTCGAATGCCACCGCATCGCGGATATCGCCCAGGCCGTCGGCCAGTACGGCATTCATCGCTGCATCGACCAGATCGCCACGCAGGCGCTCCTGGGTTTCGATCGAGGCGTACAACAGGCCGGTTTTCGCTGCGACCGGCAACTGCTTGCGTGCCTGCTTGATCTTCTCGCCCAGGCCGATCTCCAGCAGCCGGCGCACGCCGAGCGGGTGTAATTCCTCGGCCTGTTGGCGATCGGCGTAGATACGCAATGCGACGCTGTCACCCTCATCCTTCAGCGCGGGATAGGCCGGCACGCCGGCTTCGCCCGGCACCTGCAGCGGAATCGGCGTGGCCGGGAACGTGCGCAGACCATCGGCCGCCATCTCGCGCCCGGCACGCGCGGCGAACGCATCGCCGGCCTGGCCGCCGAATTTCGCACGCAGCACATCCAGATCGCGCGACGTCGCCAGCACCTTGCCCTGCTCATCGCGCAGGCGCAGGTTCATGTGCAGGTGCGGCTCGATTGAACCGGGCTCGAAATCGGTCGCGGCCACGCTTGCCCCGGTTGCCCGTGACAGGAAGCGCGCCAGCTCACCGGTGATCGCATCGGCGCTGGGTTGCGAGAACGCTTCGTAGAAGGCGCGCGCGAAATCCGGCGCTGGCACGTAGTTGCGCCGCATCGCCTTGGGCAGGCTGCGGATCAACGCCGCCGCCTTGTCGGCAACGAAACCGGGCGCGAGCCATCCCAACTGCACCGCATCCAGCGCGTTGAGCAGATGCAACGGAACGTCCAGGGTCACGCCGTCATCCTCGGCGCCCGGCTCGAAACGGTAGTGCAGCGGCAGCCGCGCCTGGCCCAGGGCCAGGTACTTCGGGTAGCGCTCCTGCTCGCTGCCTTCACCCGGCAGCAGATCCACCAGCGACCAGTGCAGTCCCTTGCGCTGTTCCAGCGGCAACGCCTTCCACCACGCATCCAGCCCGGACGCGGAGTGGATCTGCGGCGGCACCCGGTCCAGGTACCAGCGTGCCTGCCAGTCCTCGTCGGCGACGATGCCGGCACGGCGCAGCTTGGCTTCTTCCTCGCGGGCCTGCTCCAGCACCTTCTGGTTGTCCGCCACGAAGCTGGCACGGGTGTTGATCTCACCGGTCACCAGTGCCTGGCGCACGAAGATGTCGTGCGCTTCGCCGGCATTGATGCGGCCGTAATGCACCGGTTTCTTCGGTGCCAGCACCAGCCCGAACAGGCTGATCTGTTCGGAGGCCAGCACCTGGCCCTGCGCACGCGACCAATGCGGATCGAAGTGCTTGCGCAGCAGCAGGTGCGGCAGTTCGGCAATCACCCAGTCCGGCTCGATTGCCGCCAGGGTCATGCCCCATACCTTCTGCGTATCCAGCAGGTTGGCCGCCAGCAGCCACGGCGGCGGCCGCTTGGACAGCGTCGAGCCGGGGAACGGCAGGAAACGCCGCTGGCGCGGCGCCTGGAAATCGCCCTTCTCGCTGCGATGGCCGATCTGCGTGGGCAGGCCCGCCACCAGCGCCCGATGCAGGGTCTGGTAGGCAGTGGCGCGGACACGTTCGCTGTAACCACCGCCGTCGGGCACCTGGTCCTTCTGCGCACGCGCGGCGACCGGCGCGGGCGCCGTTTCGGCCTTGCCCTCGCGGGCCAGGCGCGCGGCACGGTGCAGCTGGCCACGGGTCGCCTTTACCGCAGTGGCATCGTCGCGTGCGGCTGGCGGGGCACTGCTGCCAGCCAGCAGCGGCGCCATCGATACCTCATTGGTCTCTTCCTTCCAGCCCAGTTCCTCGCACAGCAGGCGCAGCTGCCGGTGCAGCTCGCGCCATTCACGCATGCGCAGGAAACCAAGGAAATGGCGGCCGCACCAATCACGCAGCTTTGATTGCGTCAGATCCTCATGGGACTGGCGATAGGCATCCCACAGGCGCAACACACCGACGAACTCGGAGCGGCCGTCAGCGAACTGTGCATGTGCGTTGTCGGCGGCGCCACGCGCTTCGGGCGGTCGCTCGCGCGGATCCTGGATGCCCAGGAACGAGGCGATCACCAGCATCGGCCGCAGACAACCGGCCGCCTGTGCGGCCACCAGCATGCGTGCCAGCTTCACGTCCACCGGCAGGCGCGCCATCTGCTTGCCGATCGCGGTCAGATGGCGCTCACTGTCGATCGCCCCCAGCTCGGTCAGATGCTGCCAACCATCAGCGACGGCCCGCTCATCCGGCGCCTCAAGGAACGGGAAGTCCTCGATGCGGCCCAGGCCGAGCTGCAGCATGCGCAGGATCACCCCGGCCAGGCTGGAGCGACGGATCTCCGGATCAGTGAACTCCGGCCGTGCCTGGAAATCGGCCTCGGCATAAAGGCGATAGCAGATGCCCTCGGCCACGCGGCCACAGCGGCCCTTGCGCTGGTTGGCACTGGCCTGCGAGATCGGCTCGATGTGCAGGCGGTCAAGCTTGTTGCGCGGGCTGTAACGCTTGACGCGGGCGAAACCGGGGTCGACCACATAACGGATGCGCGGCACCGTCAGCGACGTCTCGGCCACGTTGGTGGCCAGCACGATGCGCCGGTTCGGGCCCGGGTTGAACACCCGGTCCTGGTCCTGGTTGGACAGCCGCGCGTACAGCGGCAGCACTTCGGTATTGCGGTACTTGCGCCGTTCCAGTGACTGGTGCGCATCGCGGATCTCGCGCTCGCCCGGCAGGAAGATCAGCACGTCACCGCGCGAATCCAGGCGGGTGATTTCATCGATGGCCGAGACGATGGCATCGTTGACCGTGCGCTCGCCCTGCTCTTCGCCCTCGCCTTCCAGCGCGCGATAGCGCACGTCCACCGGATAGGTGCGGCCTTCGACGCTGATTACCGGTGCGTTGTCGAAATGCTGGGCGAAACGCTCGGTGTCGATGGTCGCCGACGTGACGATCAGCTTCAGGTCCGGGCGCTTGCGCAGCAGCTGCTTGAGATAGCCGAGCAGGAAGTCGATGTTGAGGCTGCGCTCATGCGCTTCATCGACAATGATCGTGTCGTAGTTCGACAACCAGCGGTCGCTGGCGATCTCCGCCAGCAGGATGCCGTCGGTCATGAACTTGATACGGGTGTCTTCGCCGACCTTGTCGTTGAAGCGCACCTGGTAGCCCACCAGCTGGCCCAGTTCGCTCTGCAGCTCCTGCGCTACACGGCTGGCCACCGCACGCGCGGCGATCCGTCGCGGCTGAGTACAGCCGATCATGCCCGCCTGGCCACGGCCGGCGGCCAGGCACAGTTTCGGCAGCTGCGTGGTCTTGCCCGAGCCGGTTTCACCGGCGATCACCACCACCTGATGGTCGCGGATCAGCTGGGTGATGGTCTCGGCTTCACGCGCAATCGGCAGCTGTGGGTCCAGAGTAATGGCCGGCTGTTGTTGCGCCCGCGCCTGCCGGCGCTGCACCGAAACCTGCAAGGCCTGCTCGAAGCTGGCGGCCAGCGCCGCATCCTGTGGCTTGGCCTGGCAACGCGAGAGCATTCCCAGCAATCGTCCACGGTCGCGGCTCATGGCGCCGTCGATGGCGGCACGCTGTTGGCGCTGGCGGGACTGCGGCATTTTGTCGATAGCGTTCATCAATCGGTTCGTTTAAAACTTTGAATGCGACCAGTCATCAAGACTGATTTATTGTGAAGGCCAACGATTCCACAAGGAGGAACCCCATGGCGAAGACCAAGAGCACGACCAAGCCCAAGACCGGCAAGCAGAAGCTTGCGGCTTCCGCGCCGTCGGCCCCCAACATCGATATCGGGATCACCCAGGGCGACCGCAAGAAGATCGCCGACGGTCTGGCGCGGTTCCAGGCCGATGCGTTCACGCTCTACCTGAAGACCCACAACTTCCATTGGAATGTCACCGGGTCGATGTTCAACTCGCTGCACACCATGTTCGAGACGCAGTACACCGAGCAGTGGGCGGCACTGGACGATGTGGCCGAGCGCATCCGCGCACTGGGCTTCAATGCCCCGGGCTCCTACCGGGAATTTGCTGCGCTGACCTCGATCGTCGAGGAGCCGGGCCTGACCGACAGTGCGGACTGGCGTGAAATGGTACGCCAGTTGGTGGTCGCCAACGAAGCGGTATGCCGTACGGCACGTGAAGTGCTGGACGTGGCCGACGACGCTGACGACGCCCCGACCGAGGATCTGATGACCCAGCGCCTGCAGACCCACGAGAAGTACGCGTGGATGCTGCGTTCCCTTCTCCAGTAAGGGTTGAGGGTTCTCGGCAGGGCTGCGCCCTGCACCCGCAGAGGCAGCTGCAACTGCAACGGCAACGGCCAAAGCAGGAGCTGGTTTCCTGCGGGTTGGCGGGGTGGGTCCGGTTGCGGGGGACGCCGTGAATCCGTCCATGGAGGCTCGGTCGCGCCATCCATGGCGCTCACGCCCCCGCAACCGGACCCACCCCGCCTTCGACAGTTTTCCGCGATCTGCCTGCCCTTGTAGAGCCGAGCCATGCTCGGCTCTTTTCGTTTCGATCTCGAAATATTCGATTTCGATGGATTTTGATCCACGCATCGCGTGGATGGCCCCACCGTCACTGGCGATCTGTCGGGGGTGGGGCGGTGTGGGCTTGCAGGACCGTTGGCGCCATGGATGGCGCCATCGAGCCCCCACGGATGGGTTTACGGCGTGTCCTGCAAGCCCACACCGCCCTGCCCAGCCAGCAGACAGCCCAGAGCCGGCTGTCGCCTTTGACGTTGACGTTGCTCTGGCTCATGACAGGTGCAGGGCGCAGCCCTGCCGACTCCCCCGCCGGGGTAAACTAGCCGGATGGCTTCCCGTCCCGCGCACGACCTGCTCCGCCGCGTCTTTGGTTACGACGATTTCCGTGGTCCGCAGCAGGACATCGTGGAGCATGTGGCTGCCGGTCACGATGCCCTGGTGCTGATGCCTACCGGTGGCGGCAAGTCGCTGTGCTACCAGGTGCCCGCCCTGCTGCGTGACGGCTGTGGCATCGTCATCTCGCCGCTGATCGCCTTGATGCAGGACCAGGTCGAAGCCCTGCGCCAGCTCGGCGTGCGCGCCGAATTCCTGAACTCGACCCTGGACGCCGAAACAGCCGCCCGGGTCGAACGCGAACTGCTCGCCGGTGAGCTTGACATGCTCTATGTCGCCCCCGAGCGCCTGCTGACCGGCCGCTTCCTGTCGCTGCTGTCGCGCAGCCGGATCGCCCTGTTCGCCATCGATGAAGCCCATTGCGTGTCGCAATGGGGCCACGACTTCCGCCCCGAATACCGGCAGCTGACCGTCCTGCACGAGCGCTGGCCGGAGATTCCGCGGATCGCCCTGACCGCTACCGCCGACCCGCCGACCCAGCGCGAGATCGCCGAGCGCCTGGACCTGGCCGAGGCCCGTCACTTCGTCAGCTCCTTCGACCGCCCCAACATCCGCTACACCGTGGTGCAGAAGGACAACGCCCGCAAGCAGCTGAGCGACTTCCTGCGCAGCCATCGCAGCGAGGCCGGGATCGTCTACTGCATGTCACGGCGCAAGGTGGAGGAAACCGCCGAGTTCCTGTGCACGCAGGGTTTCAACGCCCTGCCCTACCACGCCGGCCTGCCCTCGGAAGTGCGTGCCAACAACCAGCGTCGGTTCCTGCGCGAAGACGGCATTGTGATGTGCGCGACCATCGCCTTCGGTATGGGCATCGACAAGCCGGACGTGCGCTTCGTCGCCCACACCGACCTGCCCAAGTCGATGGAAGGCTATTACCAGGAGACCGGCCGCGCCGGCCGCGATGGTGAAGCCGCCGAGGCCTGGCTTTGCTACGGGCTGGGCGATGTGGTGCTGCTCAAGCAGATGATCGAGCAGTCCGAGGCCAGCGAGGAGCGCAAGCAGCTGGAGCGGTCCAAGCTCGACCACCTGCTGGGCTACTGCGAATCGATGCAGTGCCGCCGCCAGGTGCTGCTGGCCGGTTTCGGTGAAACCTATCCCAAGCCCTGCGGCAACTGCGACAACTGCCTGACCCCGCCTGCGGCCTGGGATGCCACCATCCCCGCGCAGAAGGCTTTGAGCTGTGTGTACCGCAGTGGCCAGCGCTTCGGCGTCGGCCACCTGATCGACGTCCTGCGTGGCAGCGAGAACGAGAAGGTCAAGCAGCAGGGCCACGACAAGCTGAGCACCTACGCCATCGGCCGCGACCTGGATGCGCGCACCTGGCGCAGCGTGTTCCGCCAGCTGGTGGCCGCCAGCCTGCTGGAAGTGGACAGCGAAGGTCACGGCGGCCTGCGCCTGACCGATGCCAGCCGCGATGTGCTGACCGGGCGCCGGCAGATCAGCATGCGCCGCGATGCGGTCAGTGCCAGCACTGGTCGCGAACGTAGTGCACAGCGCACCGGCCTGTCGGTGCTGCCACAGGACCTGGCCCTGTTCAATGCGCTGCGCGGCCTGCGCGCCGAGCTGGCGCGCGAGCAGAACGTACCGGCCTTCGTGATCTTCCACGACAGCACCCTGCGCAACATCGCCGAACAGCGCCCGACCTCGCTGGACGAACTGGCCCGGGTCGGTGGCATCGGCGGCACCAAGCTCAGCCGCTATGGCCCGAGGTTGGTGGAAATTGTGCGCGAGGAAGGGTAGCGCCAACCGTACGCTGATGCCCCTGTAGAGCCGAGCCCGCGCTCGGCTGCCGTTCGCGCAGAAGCGGCCGAGCATGGCTCGGCACTACATTGGTGCAACTCCAACCTTGAACGCACCATTCAGCATGAAGTGCATCCGGCCCCGCTTGCGGCTAAATTGACGCCATGTCCCTCGCCTCGACCCTGCTCCGTGTCGTGCTCATGCTCAGCCTGTTGCTCAACGGGCTGAACGCGGCCATGGCTAGCGGGCACGAAGAGATGGGCCGCATGGCCCACGCCATGACCTCGGCGATGACCGATGAGGGCGACGCGGACTGCCACCACCACGCCGGCATGACCGCCGACGAGGCGCCGCAGGCCAAGGCCCCCGCCCATGACGCGCACTGCCAGATCAAGGACTGCGTGCGCAGCTGCGCCCAGCACCCGCTGCTGGCGGTGCAGGCACTGCCGTTCCTGGCTGGCCCGGGTCTTTCGTTGACTCCGCAGCCGATGCCTGCCAACGGCCGCCCGGCACCGCCGCTGCCGCCGATCTCACGCCCTCCCATCGGCTGATCCAACACGCCTCGTGCGCGCTGCGCACCGAAGCCGGCCCTGCGCTGGCGTCTTTCCGTGTTTGGAGTCACCACCATGAGTACCCGTATTCCTCCCGGCCCGGGCGCTGTGCCCATGCCGTCTCGTCGTCTGTTCGTGCAGGGCATCGCCGCTGGCGGCGTGGTTGCAGGCATCGCCGCAGCCGGCGTCCCGCAGCGCGCGCTCGCCGCCGCCTCTGCCGCGCCACGCCTGGCCGGCGCGCCGGCGGTCATCAGCGATACCCGGGTAGAACTGGCCATCGGCGAGTCGCTGGCCAACTTCACCGGCCGCACCCGCCCGGCGATCACCGTCAACGGATCGCTGCCGGCACCGATCCTGCGCTGGCGCGAAGGCCAGACCGTGGACCTGTTCGTGCGCAACACGCTCGGCCAGCACCCCACCTCCATCCACTGGCACGGCATCCTGCTGCCGGCCAACATGGATGGCGTACCCGGCCTGAGCTTCAACGGCATCGGCCCCGGCGAGACCTACCACTACCACTTCGATCTCAAGCAGTCCGGCACCTACTGGTATCACAGCCATTCGCTGTTCCAGGAACAGGCAGGGCTGTACGGTGCGCTGATCATCGACCCGGCAGAGCCGGCACCGTACCGGCATGACCGCGAGCACGTGATCATGCTGTCCGACTGGACCGACATGGATCCTGGCGCGCTGTTCCGGCGCATGAAGAAGCTCGCCGAGCACGACAACTACTACAAGCGCACCCTGCCTGACTTCCTGCGCGACGCCCGTCGCGATGGCTGGTCGGCCGCACTGTCCGACCGCGGCATGTGGGGCCGGATGCGGATGACGCCCAGCGACATCTCCGACATCAACGCGCACACCTACACCTACCTGATGAACGGCACTGCGCCGGCCGGCAACTGGACCGGCCTGTTCCGCAGCGGCGAAAAGGTGCTGCTGCGCTTCATCAATGGCGCGTCGATGACCTACTTCGACGTGCGCATCCCCGGCCTGAAGATGACCGTGGTCGCCGCCGACGGCCAGTACATCCATCCGGTCAGCATCGACGAGTTCCGCATCGCCCCGGCCGAAACCTACGACGTACTGGTCGAACCCAGCGGCCAGGATGCCTTCACCATCTTCTGCCAGGACATGGGCCGCACCGGATATGCCGCCGGCACCCTCGCCGTGCGCCATGGTCTGCAGGCACCGATTCCCGCGCGCGACCCGCGCCCGCTGCTGACGATGAGCGACATGGGTCACGACATGGGCAGCGGTGGCCATGGTGGCCACGACATGGCGGCAATGAAGGGCATGGAAGGCGGCTGTGGTGCCAGCATGGGCCACGGTGCGCATGGCGGCGGCAGCGATGCGGCCAGCAAGGCGCCAAAGCATCCGGCCAGTGAGCGCAACAATCCGCTGGTGGACATGCAGAGCTCGGCCACCGAGCCGAAGCTGGACGACCCCGGCATCGGCCTGCGAGACAACGGCCGCCAGGTACTCACCTATGGTGCGATGCGCAGCCTGTTCGACGACCCCGATGGCCGCGAGCCCGGTCGCGAGATCGAGCTGCACCTGACCGGCCACATGGAGAAGTTCTCCTGGTCGTTCGATGGCATTCCCTTCGCCGGTGCCGAGCCGCTGCGCCTTAACTACGGCGAGCGCATGCGCATCGTGCTGGTCAACGACACCATGATGCAGCACCCGATCCATCTGCATGGCGTGTGGAGCGACCTGGAAAACGCACAGGGTGAATTCCAGGTGCGCAAGCACACCATCGACATGCCGCCCGGCACCCGCCGCACCTATCGCGTACGCGCCGATGCACTCGGCCGATGGGCCTACCACTGCCATCTGCTGTACCACATGGAAGCAGGCATGATGCGCGAAGTGAGGATCGAAGAATGAGCCGTTCCCTGCTTGCGCCGAGCCTGTTGACCCTCGGCATGTTGGCCGCGCTGCCCGCGTTCGCGCAGTCCCATGCCGGTCATGACATGACAGCGCCCTCGCCTCCTGCCGATACCACACCAGCGGCAGCGGCCGACGTGGATCATTCGAAGATGGACCACTCGAAGATGGATCACGGTGCAATGGACCATTCAATGATGGACCATGGCGCGATGGATCATGGCGCGATGGATCACTCGACAATGGGCCATGGCACGCCCGCGCCGACCGCGCCGCGCGAACCGATTCCTGTCCCCACCGATGCCGATCGTGCGGCCGCGTTCCCACCCATCGCGCATGGTGCGATGGAGCACGCTCCGGAGATCAACAGTCTGCTGCTGATCGATCGCCTGGAACACTGGGATGGAAAGAACGGCAACGGCCAGGCCTGGGAGGCCAGCGGCTGGATCGGCGGCAACATCAATCGACTGTGGCTGCGCACCGATGGCGAACGCAGCAACGGCCGCACGGAATCCTCGGGCGTGGAAGCACTCTACGGGCGTGCCATTTCGCCGTGGTGGGACGTGCTGGTCGGCGTACGCCAGGACTTCCGCCCCGCCGATTCACGCACCTGGGCGGCGATCGGCATCCAGGGGTTGGCACCGTACAAGTTCGAAAGCTCGGCCACGCTGTATGCCGGTTCCGGTGGCCAGCTGATGGCCAAGGCCGAGATCGAATACGACGTGTTGTTGACCAACCGGTTGATCCTGCAGCCACTGCTGGAAGCCACCGTGGCCAGCAAGGATGAACCCGAGTACGGCATCGGCCGCGGCCTGAACAAGGTCGAAGCCGGCCTGCGCCTGCGGTACGAGTTCAGCCGCCGCTTCGCGCCGTACATCGGCATCAGCCACGAACGCGCGTTCGGCGACACGGCGGACTATGCCGGCGACCATGCACGCGATACGCGCTGGGTCGCCGGCATCCGCATGTGGTTCTGAGCAGCGGATCGTGAGCAGCAGCCAGCCCCGGCAACCACCGGGGCCGGCTACACTGCCGCACGTTCCATTGCAGGCTGCACCATGTCGTTGCACATCCGCCGCGCCACCCTGGCCGACGTCGACGCCCTGTCGGCGATCGCCATCGCCACCTATACCGAAACCTGGGGCGATTCCTATCCGCCGCAGGACCTGCACATCTTCCTGCAGGATCACTACGGCACCGCACCGCAGCGGGTCGAGCTATCCGACCCGCGCAGCGCGGTGTGGCTGCTGCTGGAGGGTGAAACGGTAGTGGGCTATCTGGCCGCCGGTGCCAACACCCTGCCGCATGCGGACGCGCGCGATGGCGACGTCGAACTCAAGCGTCTGTACGTCCTGGCCAGTCACCAGAACGGCGGCCACGGTGCGCGGCTGATGGATACGTTCATGGCCTGGCTGGACCAGCCACAGCGCCGCACCCTGTGGGTGGGCGTGTGGGAAGAGAACTTCGGTGCGCAGCGCTTCTACGCGCGTTATGGCTGCAGCAAGGCCGGCGAGTACGACTTCATTGTCGGCGACAGCCGCGACCGCGAGTTCATCCTGCGCCGGCCCTGAGCGACCTCAGAAATCGAACAGCTCGGAGAGGAAACTCTCCTTCTTCTTTTTCTTGTAACCCTGGCTGTACTGGCCACGGTTGTCGTCGTGGCGCTGGCCGAGATGACGGGTATCGCGATGCATCACCGGCGGCGGCGCGGCCTGCGGTTGCACAGGCGCGGGCCCTGGCGGCGGCATGGCGGCGCCTGCACCGTCAGTGGCGCGTTCGATGATCTTGTCGAGTTCGCCACGATCCAGCCATACGCCACGGCAGCTCGGGCAGTAGTCGATCTCGATGCCATGGCGCTCGGCCATCTGCAGGGTCTGGGTCTTGCACACGGGGCACAGCATTCGCATTGCTCCTGTCGGTCTGCCCTCGACTGTACCTGCGTACGGATGACTGTGCGGCAACGCATGACCGATGGCACAGGGACTTCCGGCGCGTGCCGCTGCCCCCGGCTGCCCAGCGCACTGCGCCTGCTGGCGGTGGCAGCACTGGCCTGGCATGCGCGCCGCCAGCGCAGCTAGGTCTTGTAACGCCCACTTAGCCAATCCTGCACACGGGGCTCACTGGGGGCTTGCGCATACTTGCGCGCCTTTCATGCCCTACCGTCCGGAGTTGTTGCGTCATGCTGCTGTCCAAGCGCCACGTTGAACCACGCGTCCTGCTGATCGAAGACGCCGAGGAAACCCGTGAACTGAGCCGGATGGCGCTGGAGAGCCAGGCCTGCCACGTCGCAGGCGTGAGCAGCGCCGAAGCCGCGCTGGGCCTGCTGGCGGCCGGTGAGCGCTTCGACCTGATGTTCACCGACGTCAATCTCGGCCGGGTCAGTGGCATCGAGGCCGCCAACCGCGTGCGCGGTCTGTACCCCGAGCTGCCGATCCTGGTGACCTCCGGCATGGACCAGCATGCCGTGCTGCCGCAGCTGCAGGACGGCATCCACTTCCTGCCCAAGCCCTACAACATGAGCGAGCTGCTGGATGCGATCCGGTTGTGCTTCCGTCATGCGGATGTCGGCGTGTTGACCGGGGCGGATGCACAGGCAGCGTGAGGCATTCATCCACGCATGGCGTGGATCTACTGGTGCATCTGCATGCGTGGATGGAATTGGCCGTCAACCGCCGGTGTACGGTCCTTCGCCCGGAAGTACCTGCAGCAGCGCGCGGGTGATCACGCGCGGATACACAGTGAGATGGTCTTCGCCATCAATCACGATGTTCTCCACCTGCAGCTTGCGACCGCTGCCCTGCAGCTGGCCGGCAAAGTCGGCGGTCTGCCGCAGCATGTCGTTGCCCGTTGAATAGCGTGGCCCCGGCTTGACCGTCTCGTAGCCGCCCACCGACAACAGCACACGGATGGGCTGTGAAGGCATTACCGCGGCGTCCTGCATGCGCGGCAGCAGGCCCTGGTCGAACCACAGCGACGGACTGGACAGGATGTAGGTGCCGAACATGTCGGGCTGGGTCGTCAGCACGTAAGCACCAAACAGCGCGCCATAGGAATGACCCGCGAACACGCGCCGGGCCGGATCGGTACGGTAGCGCGCATCGACCATCGGCAACACCTGCGCAGCCACGAAGTCGCGATAGTGCGCGGCACCACCGTAGATAACATCATCGCTGTAGTAGCCGGCTGGCGTGCGCACCGGGTTGCTGGGCGTGTAATCGCGCGAGCGGCTCTGTTTCGACGTCAGTCCTTCCTGCGGCGGCAACCCGACCAGGATGAAATCCTCGATATTGACCCCCTGCTGCCCCACCAGGTTGCGCACACTGCGCACCAGCGGAAAGCTGTACAACGCATCGGTCACGTACAGCACCGGATAGCGCTTCTGCGGATGTGCCGCGTAGCCAGCAGGCAATGCCACCCACAGGGCATAGTCGCGCCCGATCGGGTCATGCACGCGCAGTGACTCTGTATCGGGCAGCACCACGCCGGGCACGGCCGTCGCGCCCTCCTTCGCTTCACCCTGCGCGGCCGGCGGCGCCACCGACATCGCACAACCACTTACGGCCAGGCAGACCGCTACACTCCATCCACGCACACGCTGCATCCGTTCGCTCTCCCGTTGCGGGCGGCGCACGCAGGTGGCGCCGCTACCGCATCCTCACACGCCGCGTTGCCGTACGCCAAGCCACTCTCAGGGCGAAGCCGGCGGCGGTGCCGGGAACAGCGTCCGCAGGGCCTGCAGTGCCGCGGGGTGATAGATCGTCGCGTGGGTCTCTTCCGGCAGCGGCTGGTACTTCACCAGCGTTGCCGGTGATGCCTGCTGCATCACTGCCGCCAAGCGTGCGCTCGACGCGGCCAGCTCCGGCTGACCACTGCTGGCCAGGAACAGCCGTGCGCCACTGCGGGCAACTGACGGCAACTGCTTGCCTGCGCCAGACAGCAAAGCGCTGCGGTTCCACCACAGACTGGGATCCAGCGCGATGTAACTGTTGAACAAGGTCGGTTCCTGCAGCAGCGTCTCGACCACGAACAGGCCCGCCAGCGATTCGCCGATCAGCGCGCGCTCGTCGGTGGTCGGGTAGCGCTGGCGCACCTGCGGCATCAGTTCATCGCGCAGGAAATCGCGATATGCCGCCGAGCCACCAATACGTGGCGCGATCTTGCGATCCTCCGCCACGTTGCTGGGGCCGGTCATGTCGCGGCGGCGCTCGGTGTTCTCGATACCGACCAACAGGAATGGACGCATGCTGCCGTTGCCGGTCAGTACCTGCACAAGCCCGGCCACGTGCAGGAAGTCCTCGCCGATGCCACCGTCGGGCATGTAGAGCACCGGCAGCGGCGTCTTCGGGTCCAGGCCCCACGGCTTTGGGCGGTACACGTTGATGCGGCGGGTTTCGCCCAACGCCCTGGATTCGATGGTGAAGGTTTCGCCGATGGCCAGCGGCGAAGCGACCGCCGGCTCAGCCGCAGACTCGGCGGCCATCAGCGGCGCGGCGGAAACAGCGGACAACAACAGCGACAGCACGATCAAACGCATGGGGCGGCCCATCCTGGGAAAGACGCTGAGCATAACGCCACGCTGATCGCACGGCAGACTCCATCTCGACTCCGATTGCGAAGATCCGCTGCTGAACGCTCGTCATGGGTTACCGAAGGTCTGACCCCACCCCGACCCGCACGCTTTCAACGCCGGTCCAACGCGATCACCGCCTGGCAGCTCCTGAGCTGGTCGTCGGCGTCGCGTCCGATTCGAACAAGCGCTGCCGCAACCTCTGCTCGTAGTTGGGCGCCCGCATCACGTTCGCGGGCGCTGGCGGTGGCGTCGGACAAGCGACCGGTATGGCAGGCGGCGAGGTCGTTGCGCAACCGGAGACTGCCAGCACGCAGGCCAGCGACCACCTCGGCTTCCACTTCGGCCGCACGTTCGCGATCTTGTTCATGTCGTACTCCCAGCGAGGCCATCGCCCCGGTCTGTACCGCCTGCCGTTCGCGCGCTGCGCGCTCGGCCTGCATTGCCTCGGCGTGCTGCAGCGACGCAACCTCTGCCTTTGCGGCATCGCTGCGATCGCCACGCCAGCCCCAGCCTGCCGCGAACATCACCGACGACCACAGCACCAGCAGCGCAATCGCGATCAATGTGCGTGGCATCCTTCACTGCTCCGCCAGGCAGCGGGCATGACGCTGTTGCTGCCGTTGCCATACGCCCCAGCACACCGTGTTCGGCTGTCCGTTGACCCGGGTCGAACAGTCGTAGCCCCCTGCCCGCTTCCACAGCAGCAACGCATCGCATGCCTGGCGATACTCACCTCGCAGGAGGTGCCCGCGCATGGACGATCCATTCCAGTTGCCGATCCCATACTGGTAGAGGAAGTCGACATAGGTGTCGTACTCACCCTGAGTCAGCGCGACGCCCGGCAACGATGCGCGGAACTGCGATTCCTCGCGTGCCAGATGTGCTTCCACGGTACGCAGCGCACGGACCGGTGTAGTCCGGTCTCCGAGCCGCACCGGCGTGCCATCTTCGCGTCGGGTCGAGCCAAAACCATAGGTCGGCCGATCGTTGCGGGTCGGCACCACCGCCGCGTCGGTATAGCCCTCATGCTCGACAATGGCGATCAGGCCTGCGGCACTGAGGGCCAGCGCGGCAACCAGACGGCGCACCGGCAACGCTGTGGCCGGCCTGCTCATTCGCGTCCCTTCCGCCGCCACTCGCGCAACCAGCGCCAGCACAGGTAAGCGATCTGCGCGGCGAGATAGATGATGGTCAGGACCACCACCAGGCGGTCCAGGGTTATGCCGGCGGCAAGTGCACCGGCAACGGTTACCGGCGGAGCCGATTTGGCCGCCGCTGCGCCCACTGCGCTGAAGATTTCTTCTTTCATGGAAAGTCCAGGATTCGATGCTGGCCACGACGTACCGAGGTGGCCGGGAGAGGTGCCCGTCTCGCTGCCGGCTGGGCGCGAGGGTTCATCCGGTCGGGAGACGGGCGAAAGTTGCGCCCACCGCTCATGCGGCCTGGGCGATGCCTTCCATCCAGCCGCGCACGCGCTGGAAGCCCAGCTCGACCAGATTCAGGTAATGCCGGTTGGAGACCGGTCGCTGCCCGCAGTTGGCGAGCAGCAGATTGGCGGTCTCGAAGCGCTCGACCTTGCGACGGCCGCGACCGCAGTAGTAGCCACGCAGTGCGCAGGCCATCGCCACGTTGTCACGGGCAACTGCGGTGATGATGTCTTCAATCTGCTGCGCCAGCAGATCCGTCTCCAGTGGCTTGTACCCCTGCGCACGGCCAGGCATGTCGCCGCGATGCTCGATCAGGACAGCCAGCAGGTTGCGTGATTGGAAGCCCAGGTATTCGCAGTCGCGATGCAGGGCGTACTCACCGCCCCAGTGCTCCAGACGGCTGCGGACGTATTCGCCGAACGTATCAAGCTGCATGGTGGGCTTATCCTTGGATGGACGACGGACCCGGCGCGAACACATCCGGGCGCAGGAATTCGCGGCGGACCGCGCCGGCCGTGGCCAGCTCGATGCGTCGGCACAGACGGGCACCGGGCAACTTGTGGCCGCGGGCGATCATGTAGAGGGTCCGCAGCGCACAGCCGGTCTGGTGGGCCAGACGGCGCATCACGGGGCAACTTGGGGTGCCGTAGCCCCCTTGGGAGATGGCGTAGTCGATGAGGTTCATGGCCCACACATTACCGTCAAGGTAATGGATAGTCAATACCGTTTTGGTCATTTGCTGGATTGGTAATGCAGAGCACCATCTACAGATGGACGCCAGTACCGCCCGCACCCTCAACATGCGCCTCCGCGTTGCCGCTGCCGGCGGCCCGGCCGAATGGGCCCGCCTGTTCGGCGGCACCCGCTGGGCGCAGCCCCAGGTCAGCCAGTGGATTTCGGAGAGCAACCCGAAGAGCATCGGCCATCGCCTGGCCCGCGATCTCGAGTCGGCAATGCAGCTCCCGCACGGCACGCTTGATCGTGCCGATCAGGACGTTGATGTGTCGCTTCAGTCTCAATCTACGGGACTGGATTTCGAGAAGATGAGCGCTGCGGTCAAGGTGCTTTCGCACTACCTGGAGCTGGTCGGCGATCCACCGGAATGGATCTACGATCCTGTGCTGCTGGAGACCGCATTCATGGTCGTGGACGCGTTCGGTCAGCCTTCGGCGCCGGACAATGTGCTCGACCTGACGAAGCTTCTGGCAAAACGGATCAGGGAGGCGAAGGATGACTCACACGCGACTCGAGGAGCTCGCACAGCGGTTGGCCGCTAGGACCCAGGAACTGCGCGGCGGTCGCAGCCCGGCGCCGGCCTTGCGGGTGGTGGCCGGTGAGGCGCATGCAGCCCCGGGGGAACGGCGGATGGACGCCATCATGCGCGAGTGGCATTGCCGCATGATCCGCAACGTACGGCGGCGCTGGGGGGAGCCGATGCAGCATGTGATCGACCAGGCCTGTTGCGGAGTGGTGGACATCGACCAGCTCGCCGACGATGCACTGATCCAGCTGCACAAGGACATGGAACGCGCCGAGGAGTGCATCCGCGAGGGGATTTCCTTCCACGACGCCGGGCTTCTACGCGCGCACTACGGTTGAAAAAGACCTGGCCGGTCGATTCTGACCGGCCAGAGTCGCACGATTCATTACTTCATATTCCCCAATTAATTACCTTAAAGGTAATTATTCGGTGTTGCTGGAAGATTTCCTGCGCCAGCGTCGCGGGCGTGGCCGACCGTGGCCGCACGCGGGCAACAAAAAAGCGCCTCTCGGCGCTTTCTGGGTTGTCCAGCAGATGATGCCGGCGCTGTCTACGATGGTGGGCCGTGATGGATTCGAAC
>NZ_JACGTN010000023.1:0-275482 GCF_014763005.1 Stenotrophomonas sp. Br8
ATGCCGCGGCCAAGCCCCCATGGATGGGTTTACGGCGTCTCCCGCAATCGGACCCACCCCGCCATCCCACGGATAGCCCGCTGTTGCTGTTGCTGTTGCTTCGGCTGGTGCTCCAGCCTCGGCGGGTGCAGGGCGCAGCCCTGCCGAACCACCCTTTACCTGGCCTGCTCGCAGAACTTCTGCCGGTACTCCAGTGCCTTCGGCATCAACGCCTGCAGGTTCTGGATACGGGTACCCGGATTGGGGTGGGTCGAAGAGAATTCCGGCGGCGACTGGCCGCCACCCGCCTGACCCATGCGCTGCCACAGCGGCACCGCCTCGCGCGGATCGAAACACGCCGCCGCCGCCAGCATCAGGCCTACTTCATCAGCCTGCGTCTCGTGGCTGCGCGCATACGGCAACAGATAGCCGTAGCCCATCGCCGACATCATCATCTGCTGCTGCTGTGCATCCATGCCACTGGCGGCGCCGGCCATCTGGCCGATCTGGGTCAGCTTCTGCTGGGCCATGCGCTGTGCACCGTGGCGCAGCAACGCATGGGCGATTTCATGGCCCATCACCACCGCCATCGCATCGCGGGTGCGCGCGACCGGAATCAGCCCCGTGTACACGGCCATCTTGCCGCCGGGCAGGCAGAACGCATTGGCCTGTTCGGACGGAATCACATTCACTTCCCACTCGAAGTCGCGCGCGAAGTGTGCCGGTTGCAGCCCGTGTTCCTGCGCCAGCGCGGTCTCCACCACGTCCACCTTGGCGATCAGTCGCTCGGCAATCGCCCGGACATCCCGCGAGACCTGTTCGTTCGGGCCCAGCGGGCGCTCCTGCGACAGGATCTGCTGGTAGGCCTGCAGGCCCAGTGCCTTCTCCTGGCTGGCGTCCAGGCTGCTGTCGATCAGCACCTTCTCGCCGGTATAGGGGTCGACCGCACGGTTGGAGAACCAGTAGAACGCCGCATAGCCGGCGGCCAGCAGCAGCACCCACCAGCGGATGTTGCCGAACAGGCCACGCCGCTGCTGCGGCGAGCGGGAAAAAGGATCGTTGCGCATCGGCAGGTCTTCCGGCTGACCCCGCCGGCCGGCGGGCACGGCGCAATCTTAGTGCGGCGCTGCCTGCGGCGGGTGAAACCGGCGCCGATCCAGGTGCGCCGGTCAGATCCCCCGCACCAGTCGGAAGCCGATGCGCGCGTTGGTGGTATCCGAATCCTGCGATTGCCGCCACGCCGCCCGGGTCTGCTCCGGGGCATTGGCCCAGTTGCCCCCCCGGATCACCCGTGAACGGCAGCCCGGGTTGAACCAGGCCACACCATCGGCCGGCGCGCGCCGATAGCTGGCATGCCAGCAGTCGGCCACCCACTCGCTCAGATTGCCGCCCATGTCATGCAGCCCGAAGCCGTTCGCCTGGAAACTGGCGACCGGTGCCGGCCCCCACCGCCCATCGCCGTAGCCGACGAAGGCGTTGTGCCAATGCCTTCCGGACGGTGAAACGTCCTTGCTGCCGGTGTAATTGCCACTGCCTTCCGGTGGCAGCCCGGCATCGCCCCACGGGTAGCGGCCACTGCTGCCGGCACGCATCGCGTACTCGAACTCGGCCTCGCTGGGCAGGCGGTAGCTGCGGCCGGTCTGCTCGGAAAGCCAGGTCGCGTAGTTCTCCGCGTCACGCACGCTGACGTGCATCACCGGCGAATTGCCCAGTGCGCGCCCACCGTCATAGTCGGATCGCCAGTCCACGCCGCTGCGACGGATGAAATTGCCGCTGCGCTCGTCATAGACCACCGAATGTCCACGCCGGGTTGCGCGTGGGCGGGCGTTGGTCGCCTTCACATAACGCTCGAAATCACCCACGGTGATCTCGGTGATCGCCATCGCGTAACCGCGCTCGAAGCGCACATAGTGCGACGGTCGCTCCGCATCGGTTGCGCCCGGCTCGGTATCACTGGCACCCATCTGGAATCCACCGTGCGGCACCACGATCATCTGCGGTCCACGGCCGCCATCACGCAGCGCGTCGCTGAACACCTGCCCCGGCCGGAAGCTGCCGTAGTGGGTGGCCAGTTCGATGCGCTCGCGCAGCTGCGCCACCACCGCGTCGCCCGGCAAGGCGATGCGCAGCGCTTCGGCCAGCTTCTCGCGCGCAGGCTTCAATCCCTGCGGGGTGGTCAGATCATGCAGTCCGCCATCGCGCAGCTGGACCAGCGCTGCTGCGCGGATCTGCTCGATGCGCTCGAACGCATCAGCGATGGTGGGTGACGAGTCCCGCACCTTGCTGGCTTCTGCCAACCAGGCGCCGGCACTGGCGAAATCACGGATGCGCGCGGCGTCCTCGGCACGCCGGATCAGCCCGCTTTCCGCCGCTGCCAGGCCCTGCCGCGCGCGGCGGTTGTTCGGGTCCAGCGCCAGTGCCTCGCGGAAGTTGCCGATGGCGCCATCACCCTCTTCACCTATCCGGTCGGCACGCAGATCGTCTTCGCCCGCGCGGTTGTAGGCGACCACGCGCTGCGCCGTCTCCACCCTGCCCTGCAGCGCGCGCACCTTCTCGTCCTTCGGCGCCAGGGTCAGCAGTACCAGCGCCTGCCGCCCGGCTTCGGCCAGCGCTTCACGCTGCCGCAATGGCTGCTGCAGCAACGCATCGGCCTGTTGCAGCAGGCGCTGCTTCGCACGTTGCAGGCCCAGGCGCGCCTGGCGGTCGTCGGGTTCCTCTTCCTGCACCGCCAGCCACAGCGGCACTGCCGCATCGCCATCTTCGTACAGATGCCCCCGCGCGAATGCCTGATCGGCCGCCCGGCGCAGCTGTGCCAGCGTACGTCCCTGGCGATCGACCCGCGGCGGCGTCCACTGCTGGATGTCCTCGGCCGCATCGTCACCGGCAATGGTCACCGTGCCCTGCCCGCTACCAGGCGCCGGACCGGCCTCTGGCGCGGGATCGGCCGGCTGGCCTGCGGTGCCATCGGAGGTCTGCGCAGGGGGCGACGGCGTGCAACCGGCCAGGCCCACGGCCAAGGCGGTACACAGCACGGGCGACAGCAGAAAACGCAAGCAGAGCCTCCTTCGGCACGGATGCGGACCGACGTTAGGCTATTCTCCCCTGCCTGAGCAAACACGAGTAGTAGGCCCTGACCTGTGGCAACCTGGATCACCACCCCCGCCGAGCTGGACACATACCGCCAGCAGCGGCCGACCCGCATCGGCCTGGATACCGAATTCATCCGTGAACGCACCTTCTGGCCGCAGCTGGCGCTGGTGCAGATGGCCGTCGGCGAGGACATCCTGCTGATCGACCCGTTGATTCCCGGCATGCCCGAGGCGCTGGCGCCGTGGCTGGCCGATGAATCCATCACCAAGGTGATGCACAGCGCCAGCGAAGATCTGGTGGCGTTCAAGTGGACCTGCGGCGTGCTGCCGCGCCCGTTGTTCGACACCCAGATCGGCGCCGCCCTGGCCGGCATCGGTGCTGGCATGGGCTACCAGAAGCTGGTGCAGGAGATCACCGGCGTGGCACTGGAAAAGGGCGAAACCCGCTCGGACTGGATGCGCAGGCCGCTGTCGGACTCACAGCTGAAGTACGCCGCCGACGACGTCGAGCATCTGTTCGCGATGCATGACGCGATTTCCGCCAAGCTGGAATCGCTGGGGCGCCAGCAGTGGCTGCACGACGACGGCGAGCGCCTGCTGGCCAGCGTCGCCAATGACGAGGACCGCTGGCCACACCTGGGCATGCGCTCGGCGCAGTTCCTGGACGCGCCCGCGCAGCGCCGCCTGCTGCGCCTGCTGCGCTGGCGCGACGTGCAGGCGCGCGCCAGCGACCGTCCGCGCAGCTGGATCCTGGACAACGAGCTGGCCGCGACCCTTGCACGCACGCCGCCAGCCGACGCGGCTGCATTGAGCAAGCTGTTCGAACAGTTCCCGAAGGCGCCGCGCAAGCTTGCCGCTGCGGTATGGGAAGCGCTGGATACGCCGTTGGCCGACGAAGCCGATGCACCATTGGCGATGCAGGCCAGCGATGCCAGCAAGCAGCTGCTGAAGAAGCTGCAGGATGCCGTAGCCGAACGCAGCCGCGAGCTCGGCCTGGCCGACGGCGTACTGGCCTCGCGCAAGCATCTGGAAAGCTATCTGGAGCATCGGCAGTGGCCTGCCGCATTGGCCGGATGGCGCCAGCAGGAACTGGAGCCGGTGCTGGCACCGCTGTTGCCCGCCGCCTGAGCATCCAGCCGTCGTCGCGCATGCAGCGCGGCGACGGCACGCCCGGGCATGGCCATGAGATCGCGGGGCACGTGCCTGCAGCGTGCGACACGTCGCGCTATCGCTCTTCGAAGCCCATCTGACGCAGATTGCCGCATGCGGCGGTCCGATAATCCTGTACGCCCGCCAACAGGATCGCGCCGCGCAGTTCATGTACATGACTGCAGACACATACGCCTGCGTCGACGGCATGCAAGAGTGAATCGCACGTCACCTTGTACGCCTGTTCAAGGCACGAGTGGACGACGCACCCCGCAGGACCGGTGCCGTCGGCGCAGGTCCTGCCCACGCTGCTGCGCAAAGGACTCCCATGCACACGATCATCTCCGAACGGACCGCAGCTTTCCCCTCCCGCCCCATGCGCCACCTGCGCCGATGGCTGGGCGTTTCACTCCTGTGCGTCGCTGCCAGTGCAAGCGCCGCCGATGACCTGCAGGCACGCATCGCTCAGGCGTTACAGGGCACGACGACGCCGGCCATGGGAGTACTGGTGATCCGCGACGGCAAGATCGCCGAGCAGGCCGTCAGCGGCGTACGCCGCAATGATGAAAAGGTGGCCGTCAGCACGGGCGATGCCTGGATGATCGGCTCGACCGGTAAACCGATCACCGTGGCGATGATCGCGCGCCTGGTCGAACAGGGCGTGCTGAAGTGGGATGCGCCGCTGTCGACGATGCTGCCCGACCTCACGGCACAGATGCAGCCGGCCTACCGCAACGTCACGCTGGTGCAGCTGCTGTCGCACCGCGCGGGCCTGCCGGAAAACCTCACCGATGGCGCCGCTCTGGATGCTTTCTTCACCGACACGCGTGCCCTGCCGGTGCAGCGCGAGGCCTACATCAAGGCCGCGCTGTCAGAGGCACCGGTCCACCCGCCGGGAACGGAATTCGCTTACAGCAACAGCGGCTTCCTGATCGCAGCCGTGATCGCCGAGCGCGCCACAGGCAAGGACGTGGAGACGCTGATCCAACGCGAGGTGTTCCAGCCACTGAAGATGACCGGTGCCGGCTTCGGGCCGACCACGGCAGGGCAGCCGTTGGGCCACCGCGGCGGCAAGCCCGTCACCCGCGCGCCGCAGAAAGCCGATGATGGCGTACCGCCGATCTACACCGCCGCCGGCAACCTGCACATGCGCCTGCAGGACCTGGCATTGTTCGCCATCGACCAACTCGCCGGCAGCCACGGCAAGGGCACGCTGTTGACGCCGGCGTCCTACACGCTGATGCAGAGCGCGCAACCGGTCAGCCCCTCGGGTCTGGACTGGGGCGTACAGCCGTCGATCGCCGGCCGCCAGGGCCCGGTGCTGGTGCACGGTGGCTCCGATGGCAACTGGCTGGCCTGGGTGGTGCTGTTCCCCGCACAGAACAGTGGCGTGATCGCCATTGCCAACGCCGCCGAAGACATGGGCGCCGACACGGCCACCATGGGTGTGCTCGGCGGCCTGTTCGCCGAACTGGCCCCTGCTGTCACGCCTGCCGCCAAGTAGACCCGTCACGACGCCCTGCACCTGCGGGGCGTCGATTCCGCGTGTCAGTTCCCACAACGGCAAACGCCCTGCACAGGCAGGGCGTCTGGAGGGTAGTGCAAAGGTGTCGGTACCGCGTGCGGTACCGACCGATGCGTCTTACCAGTTCATGTTCAGCGACACACCCACGGTGCGCGGTTCGTTGTAGACCGCCGCCATGTAGTTCTCGATGACACCCTTGAGGTTCTTCTCGTTGGTGATGTTGCGCGCGAACAGCGACACTTCATACGCGCCGTAGTTGCCCGAGTAGCCGATCTTCAGGCCGCCTTCGAAGTCACCCTTCGAATTGAACTCCTGGCTGTCATACAGCACGAAGCTGGTGTAGCCCTGCTTGTTCCAGTCGGTGGATACGAACATCGTGCCCGCATCGCTGAGCGGGAAGTCGTAACGCGCGGCCAGGTTGATGTTGTACTTCGGCGCGTTCGGCAGCGGATTGCCATCGATCTGGGCGAAGGTGTTGGCACCGACCTTGATCGTCGGGTCATCGACGGTGCACACCACCTTGCCGTTCAGTGCGCAGACCTGCGCATACACGCGCTTGTCCTTGATCTCGCTGTGCAGCAGGCTCAGGCCGGCGCTCAGGGTCAGGTTCGGGATCGGGCGCAGCTCCATGTCCGCTTCGAAGCCGTAGGCCTTGGCCTTGTCGGCGTTGAACAGCACGCCGTTGCCGTCCGAATCGTTGCCGTTGAGCTGGATGTCGTTGACGGTGTAGGTGAACGCGGTGGCATTCAAGCGCAGGCGATTGTCCCACAGGCTGCTCTTCACGCCGGCTTCCCAGGACAGGATCGTCTCCGAATCGGCGGTGGTGAAGTCAGCATTGAACACTGCCGAACGGCCCTGGATGGTCGGACCACGGAAGCCGCGCGCGACCTTCGCATAGACACTCACGTCCGGGGTGATCTGATACATCGCACTCAGATCCCAGCTCGGGGTCGTGTCGGTCATCTTGACGTCGGTGCGGCCCTTGTAGGTGACTGCACCCGCGGCGGTGTCGGCGGTCTTCAACAGACGGGTGTGCTTCTCATCACGGGTCTGGCGCAGGCCGGCGGTGACGGTGAACTTGTCGGTGAAGGCGTAGCTGAGCTGACCGAAGCCGGCCCACGAGGTGTTCTTGTTGCGCAGGCGCACCCAGTTGTTCGGATTGCGCGCCGCGCCCTTCAGGAACCAGGCGCGCTGGTAGAAGTCGGTGGTATCGCTGCCGTTGAAGTAGAACGCGCCGGCCTGCCACTGCAGGGCGCTGTCATCGTGGCTGGCCAGGCGGAATTCCTGGGTCCACTGGTCCAGGTCACGGATCTGGCCCATCGACTGGCCATAGCCGTTCGGCACGCCATTGACCGGGAAGTTGACCGCGGCGCCGCCGTCGGTGTCACCGCGGCTGTAGCCGGAGGTGGTTTCGTAAGCGGTGATCGAGGTGAAGTCGATCGCGCCGAAGTCATAACGCGCCTTCACCGAACCGCCGTAGGTCTTGTACGCCTGCGGGTTGTTGTCGGCCTCGTCGTAGGCGACCTGGTCACGCGGCACGTCGGTCTTGTTCGAGCCTTTGGTCAGCGCGTTGCGCAGGAACAGGGTCGAGGTGCCTTCGTAATCGCGGGCGTGGGCCGAAGCGAGGATCGAGAACTGGTCGCTCGGCGTCAGCAGCAGCTGCGCACGCACGTTGCGGTCGTCGAAGCCGCCCATGGCGTTCTTCTTCGGGCTGGCCGTGCCGTCGGCGCTGGGGCCGGTGTAGGTGTTGTCGACGTAGTCGTCGCGGTGCTGGTACAGGGCCGACACGCGGAACGAAGCGATGTCGTTGATCGGGCCACCGAAGCCACCGTCGATCGACACGCTGTTGTAGGAGGCGTAGCTGGCGCTGACGCGGCCGCTGTAGTCCTGGGTCGGCTTGAGGGTGTCGAACTTGACGATGCCGGCGGTGGTGTTGCGGCCGAACAGCGAGCCCTGCGGACCGCGCAGCACTTCCACCTGGTCCACGTCATAGACCGGGTTGGACTTCAGCACCACGTGTTCCAGCACCACGTCGTCCTGGATGATCGACACCGGCTGCGAGGCACCCAGGTAGAAATCGATGTTGCCCAGGCCGCGGATGTAGAAGCGCGGGAAGATGCGGCCGGTGGTGGTTTCCGCATACAGGCTCGGCACGCGGCCGGACAGCGCCAGCAGGGTGTCGTCGCCGCCGGCGGTGAAGTCGCGCATGCGCTCGCCCTGCACCACGCCTACCGACACCGGCACTTCCTGCAGGTTCTGCTCGCGGTGCTCGGCGGTCACGGTGATGGTGTCCAGCCCGGTCGGGGTCGGCGCACTGTCCTGCGCGGCAGCACCGAAGCTGGCAGCCAGGGCCAGGCCTGCACAGGCCAGGGCCAGCGGATGGCGACGGAAGGAAACGAGGGAGGACGACATGCCCGACGAACGGCGGGAATCGGAATGGGAAGGCATCGAAAGCTCTGAGGAGGCGTCCGTGCGGCCTGCGCTGACCGGGCGGCAAATAGGAGGAAAACTGCGCAAGCGGCCATTATCCTCCAAATTGTTACAATTTCGTTGCGCGGCACCCGAACCCGGTGAAACAAGCGGTTTCGGCACAGTCAGCCAGCACCGCCTGGGGTCAGATCCGTTTCCCAAGGGGAAACGGATCTGACCCCGGATCTCACGGCAACGGCGCCAGCGCAACCTCGACCATCGCCAGCAGACGTTCGCGGCTGACGCCGTCACGCGCCTGTACCGAGATGCCATGCAGCACCGTGGCGAAATGATCGCCCAGGGCCTGCACGGACAGATCGGCCGCCAGCTGGCCGTCCGCCTGCGCCTGCTGCAGCCGCGCGATGATCGCCGCCGTGCGCTGGCGACGATGGCTGGCCAGCCAGTCACGTACGCCCTCGCCATCCGGTGACACGCTGCTTGCCGAGGACACCACCAGGCAGCCATGCGGACGACCGCGACGGGTGTAGGTCAACACGGCATCACGCAGCATGCTACCGATCGCATCGCGCAGTGACGCCTGCTCGAGCGCGCGCGGCGCGAAGCCGCCCTCGCCTTCCTCGTACAGCGCCACCGCTTCGCGGAACAACTGCTCCTTGCTGCCGAACGCGGCGTAGATGCGCGCCGAGGCAATGCCAAGCGCTTCGGCCAGGGCCGACATCGAGGTGCCCTCATAGCCATGCTGCCAGAACAGCAGCATCGCCTTGCGCAATGCCTGGTCCCTGTCGAATTCGCGCGGTCGCCCTGCCATCTGCCTGCCTGCCGTTCTGAGGCGCGCAGTGTAACGCGGGTGTTGACCATCCCGATGCACGCGCCTATTCTTTGTCGACCGACAAACAATTGGAGCAACACATGCAAACCCTCAAAGGCCCCAGCCTGCATCTGGCGCAGTTCGCTGGCGACCAGGCGCCGTTCGACAGCCTCGCCGGCATCGCCGAGTGGGCCGCCGGCCACGGCTTCAAGGCCCTGCAGATTCCGGCCTGGGACGCGCGCCTGTTCGACCTGGCCACCGCCGCCGACAGCCAGGACTACTGCGACGACATCCGTGGCACCCTGGCCGAACACGGCCTGCAGGTCAGCGAGCTGACCACCCACATCCTGGGCCAGCTGGTGGCCGTGCATCCGGCCTACGATGAACTGTGCGATGGCTTCGCCCCGGAGGCGCTGCGCGGCAATCCGCAGGCACGCAGCGAATGGGCACAGCAGCAGTTGCATCTGACCGCCCGCGCCTCGCGCCGGCTCGGCCTGCAGGACATGGGCACCTTCTCCGGCTCGTTCGCCTGGCCCTACCTGTTCCCGTTCCCGCAGCGTCCGCCGGGCCTGATCGACGCCGCATTCGATGAGCTGGCACGACGCTGGCGGCCGATCCTCGATACCTGCGAGGACAACGGCATCAACCTCTGCTACGAAATCCATCCCAGCGAAGACCTGCACGATGGCACCAGCTTCGAACGCTTCTTCGAGCGTGTGGGCCAGCATGAGCGCTGCCGCATCCTGTTCGATCCCAGCCACTTCGTGCTGCAGCAGCTGGATTACCTGCAGTTCCTGGACATCTACCATCCGCTTGTCCGCATGTTCCATGTCAAGGACGCGGAGTTCCGCCCCAATGGCCGCCAGGGCATCTACGGTGGTTACGCCGACTGGACCGAACGCGCCGGCCGCTTCCGCTCGCTGGGCGATGGCCAGGTCGATTTCAAGTCGATCTTCTCCAAGCTGGCGCAGTACGACTACGCCGGCTGGGCAACGCTGGAATGGGAGTGCTGCCTGAAGGACCAGGAAGCCGGTGCACGCGAAGGTGCCGCCTTCATCCGCGACCACATCATTCCGGTCACCGACAAGATCTTCGACGACTTCGCCGGCGCGCCGATCAGCAGCGCCCAGATGCAGCACATGCTCGGCATCGCCTGAGCCCCCACAGGAACATCCCCATGAAGAACATCCCCACCGCTGGCACCTCCGGCGACGATACCCTGCGCCACCACTACCTGCGCATCGACGGCCAGCGCGTGCATTGCGTCTCCGCCGGCAGCGGGCAACCGGTGCTGTTGATCCCGGGCTGGCCGCAGACCTGGTACGCCTGGCGCCACGTGCTGCATGCGCTGGCCGAGGCCGGCTTCGAAGCGATCGCGGTCGACCCGCCCGGCATCGGCGAATCCGATCGTCCCGCACACGGTTACGACACCGGCAGTGCCGCCGCGGTACTGCACCAGACCATGCAGGCCCTCGGCCACGAGCGCTACCAGGTGGTCGGCCATGACATCGGCATGTGGATCGCCTATGCGCTGGCCAGCGACCAGCCGCAGGCGGTACAGCGCCTGGCCGTGACCGAAGCGGTGATTCCCGGGTTGGCACCTGAGCCGGGCATCTTCGCCGCGCCAGCCGACAACATCTTCCTGTGGCACTTCATGTTCAACCAGGTGGCCGATCTGCCCGAGGCACTCATCAGCGGTCGCGAACGCGCCTACCTGGACTTCATGTTCGACCGCTGGTCGTACCGGCGTGATGCGGTAGCCAGCGAAACCTACATCGCCGCCTACAGCCGCCCCGGCGCGTTGCGTGCTGGGTTTGCCTGGTACCGCGCGATTCCGGAAACCATCCGCCAGAACCAGGTCCGCGCACAACGCCGGTTGACGATGCCGGTGCTGGCCATCGGCGCCGAGCACGCCACCGGCAACGCCCCGATGCTGACCCTGCAGCCGCACGCCGATGATCTGCGCGGCAGCGTCGTTCCGGGCTGTGGCCACTTCATCATGGAAGAAGCACCGCAGGCCTTCCTCGCCCAGCTGCTGCCGTTCCTGCAGGAGGCTGACCATGTCGCTTGAACCTGCGTTGCGGGCGTTCGTGGATGCGGTGGCGGCGCAACCGCTGCCGGACGATCTGCTGGAACTGCGCGCACTGAGCGAGCAGGCGCTGCCCACGCTGCAGGGCGCCACCGAGGCGGTATCGCATGTCGTGGAGCACGTCATCAGCGCGCGCGACGGCCATGCGCTGGTCGTGCGCCTGTACACGCCCGCGGCCATCAGCACGGAACCGCGCCCGGCCCTGTTGTTCGCCCACGGCGGTGGCTGGTTCCAGTGCTCGCTGGCGGTCTATGACGGCCCCTGCCGGGCCTTGGCCAATGCCAGCGGCCATGTCATCGCTGCCGTCGGCTATCGCCTGGCCCCGGAGCATCCGTTCCCGACGCCGCTGCACGACGTCGTCGACGCCTGGCTGTGGCTGCAGGCCAATGCCGCAGACCTGGGGCTTGATCCAGCACGCCTGGTCATCGGCGGCGACAGCGCGGGCGGCAATCTCGCCGCAGCGTGCTGCCTGCTGCTGCGCGATCAGGGACTGCCGCTGCCATCGCATCAATTGCTGCTGTATCCGGCATTGGATGCCACCATGGCCAGCAGCACCTACGGCGAGTTCGCCGACGGCTACTACCTCAGCGCCGAACTGATGCAGCGCTGCTGGCAGGCCTATCTGGGCGACGGTGACCGCCGACAGGCGCTTGCTTCGCCCCTGCATGCCCGCGATCTGCGCGGGCTGCCAGCGGCCACGGTACTGAGCTGTGAGTTCGACCCGCTGCGCGACGAAGCTGAACAGTACGCCGCGCACCTGCGGGAGGCGGGCGTGGACTGCACGCTGGAGCGCCTGCCGGGGATGATCCACGCCTGCATCCACCTGCATGGCGTGTCGGCTGCAACCGACATCGCGATCCAGCGCGCGGCGGCCCTGCTGCCCTGAAACGACGGGCCGCAGAGGGACGCAGCGGCGATTCCGCTACGTCCCTGCGTGCCCCTTGGCATCCGGCACCTGGCAGCGCTATGCTAGGTCCGTCACGTGGCGCCAGCTCCGCTGCCCACGGGATGCAACATCCCCTTGGGGCCATAGCTCAGCTGGGAGAGCGCGTCGTTCGCAATGACGAGGTCAGGAGTTCGATCCTCCTTGGCTCCACCATATGAAAAACAGAAAGCCCCGGCACTGCCGGGGCTTTCTGTTTTGGCCTTCCGCTCAGGCTGGGTCCTGCCCGCCGTCCTTGCGCACGGGTGCACGCGAATGTGCATCGTGCACCTTCTGGTCGTGCTGGCCGGGACGCTGTTTGGCCACTTCATCCTGCTGCCGGTCCTGGCGACTCTCCTGCACGCCTTCGTGTGCATTCGAGGTCTTCTTGTCGTGTTCGGTCATGAATCGCTCCCATGGCGCCGGCAACAGGCCGGCGTGACGCAGACAACGCTATCCGCGCCTGCGTGATGCGGTGGTCGGCTGCCCGCGAACAACGCGTGCAGCCATCACGCTCCTGCAGTGCTTGTGATCGTCATCGTCGCGTGGTCACAATCGGCGGATCACCTCGCACAAGGACGCGCCATGTATCGCCCTGCCCTGTTGATTCCACTGCTGCTCGCCACTGGCTGCGCGCATCGCCTTGACCGGCAACCGATGCCGCCACCGGGCTATATCGGCAATTACGAAGCGGTGCGTGCGGCGCAGGATGATCCCTCTCGCGGCATCTCCGGCGTTTTCGTGCTGACCGTGCAGGCCACCGGTACCGAAGGCGAGCGCATCTACCTCAACAGCGAGCGCGATTACCGCCATCCACTCAACATCACGCTCAACATCGATGCCGCGCTGCGCCCGGAACTGGAAAAAGCGTTCGGCATGAAGCTCGAACAGCTGCAGAACCGGCGCCTGCTGGTGCGCGGTACCGCGGGTCGGGTACGCATCGCCTTCATCGATTCGAACGGCCAGCAAAGCGACAAGTACTACTACCAGACCCAGATCCAGATCCGCGACGCCAAACAGCTGCGTTTCGCCCCGTAAGCCCACGAACGGCGCGCGTCGAAGATTGAGGGCACCGGTTCCGTTCCGGTGCCCTCAATGAAGCAATCGCTCAATCCAGCTTCACCACCAGCTTGCCGAAGTTGCGCCCCTGCAGCAGGCCAAAAAAGGCTTCCGGTGCATTCTCAAGCCCCTGCACGACGTCTTCGCGGTACTGGATACGTCCATCGCGCAGCCACTGCGGCATGTCGCGCTCGAAATCCTGCCACAGATGCTTGAAGTCGTGGACGATGAAGCCACGCACGGTCAGCCGCTGGCGCAGGATCTGACTGAACAGCGCCGGCAGCCGATCCGGCCCAGGCTGCGCGACGCCGCGGGCGTTGTAGGTGGCGATGGTGCCGCACACCGGAATGCGCGCGAAATCATTGAGCAGCGGCAGCACGGCGTCGAGCACATGCCCGCCCACGTTCTCGAAATACACGTCGATGCCATCCGGTACAGCAGCACGCAGCTGCCCGGCAAAATCGGAGGCGCGGTGGTCCAGCGCCACATCCACGCCCAGTGTTTCCAGGTACGCACGCTTGGCCTCGCCACCGGCGATGGCGACCACGCGCGCACCCTGCAGCTTGGCCAGCTGCGCCACGGTGGCACCGACCGGTCCGCTGGCAGCAGCCACCACCAGGGTCTCACCGGCTTGCAGCTTGCCGATTTCGATCAGGCTGGAGTACGCGGTGAACCCCGGCATGCCGTACACGCCCAGCGCCGTGCTGAGCGGCAGCCCGGCCGGATCCAGGCGCCGGCTGATCGCATCACCCGCCACCACGGCATGGGTCTGCCAGCCGCCAGGGGCCAGCACCAGGTCGCCCACCGCCAGGCCAGGCGCCTGCGACTGCAGCACTTCGGCCACGGTCTGGCCCTCCATCACCGCATCCACTGCCACGGGCGGTGCGTACGACGGGCCATCATCCATGCGTCCGCGCATGTACGGATCCAGCGACAGGTAGCGGTTGCGCAACAGCACCTGGCCGGGGCCCAGCGCCGGAAGGGGCGCCTGTTCGAGGCGGAAATTGGCGGCGACCGGCGCACCTTGCGGACGCGAGGCGAGCACGATGCGGGTGGTTGAATCGGACATGTCCAATGGCTCTGCTGCGGGCAGCGTCGGGGAGGGAACCGCGACAGTACGCCGTGCCCTGCCCTCGTGGGTGCCATGAAAACAGCGTTCCATCGGCACCGTCCCCACTCCGCCGCTGCATTGCTTGCCCCGTCAGCTTTGGCGTCAGCGGCGGGCCGCTGTTTTCCGCGTCCGGCATTCCCATCAGGCCGGCTCAACGCAGGATCAACCACTTGCAGCGCCTTCCGCCGGCCGCAGACACCAATGTGAAGGTTTTTTTCCAAAACGCTTGCCGAACCTGTCCTACGTCCGTAATATGCGCGTCCTCGGCAGCGACATCGCTGCAACGAAACAAGTGGCCGAGTAGCTCAGTTGGTAGAGCAGGGGATTGAAAATCCCCGTGTCGGCGGTTCGATTCCGTCCTCGGCCACCACTTTCGAAGACCTGCAGAAATGCAGGTCTTTTTTTTCTACATGGCCGAGTAGCTCAGTTGGTAGAGCAGGGGATTGAAAATCCCCGTGTCGGCGGTTCGATTCCGTCCTCGGCCACCATGTTCGAAGACCTGCAGAAATGCAGGTCTTTTTTTTGTCTGTGACTTTCCGACCATGCGGCACGTGGATCGCGCCGCATCGATCCTGCGCGGACGCGGCCACACCGGTTGACGAAACATTCACACCTCCGCGTGCCGTGCACCCTACGCTCCAGACTCCTGCCCGGAGCCGATCAATGCACCTGCGCCCTGCCCTGCTCGCCTGCCTGCTGCTTTTCGCCGCACCGGCACTCGCTGCCGAGCCCGTGCGCGCCGTCAGTGAACTGAACATCGATCGCTACGCCGGGCAGTGGCACGAGATCGCACATCTGCCGGTGTCGTTCCAGAAGCAGTGCGTGGGCGAGATCACCGCCAACTACGGGCTGCGCCGCGATGGCCGCATCAGCGTCACCAATGCCTGCCGCAAGGCGGATGGCGAGCGGGTTGTCGCCGAAGGCGTGGCGCGGCCCGTTGCGGGACAGCCCGGCCAGCTACAGGTGCGCTTCGTTCCCGACTGGCTGAGCTGGGTGCCCCTGGTCTGGGCCGACTACTGGGTGATCGCGCTGGACCCCGACTACCAGTGGGCGATGGTCGGTGAACCGGGCCACAAGTATCTGTGGATCCTCGCGCGCCTGCCGGAGATGGACCGCGCCCTGTTCGACCGGCTCAAGGCAAAGGCCGAAGCGATGGGCTACGACCTCGCACCGCTGCGCATGATGGCGCCCCTGCGCGACACCCCCGCCGATTGAGGCGCCGCCCAACCGGGGCACGCTACGTCCGCAATCCGGCATCGCGCACGCCTCGCGTGCATCTTCACGCGCTACCCTCTGTGGCCGGTCGCCGCAGGCGACCCATTCCACCATACGCCGTAGTATGCTTACTCCACGCACCGCCTTCAGAGGACCTGCGCCCATGCTCCACCGCTTCCGTACCGTCTTGATCGTCCTGTGCACCCTGGCCCTGGTCGCTTGCGGCGATGGCATCGTCAAGCGTGTTTCGGAACCGGCCGCGAGCCTGCAGCAGCTGACCGTGCAGGCCAATGGCGACTGGACCGTCGCCCTGCGTCTGCAGAACTACAGTTCGATGCCGATGAGCTTCGACGATGTCGCGCTGGTCTTGACCATCGGCGACACCGATGCCGGCCCCCTGTCCGCCAAGCCGGGCATCTCCATCGGCGGCGTTTCCGCCGATGTCATCAACGTGAACTTCAAGCCCAGCCCGGCCGCACGCCTGGTGATCGCCGACGCCTTGGCCAGCAACCGCACCCTTGCCTACAGCCTGAAGGGCACGGTGTCGGCCACGCCGCAGGAAAAGAAGCAGCGCACCTTCGACATCAACAGCCGCAGCACGCTGAACCAGGCCCCGGGCCTGCCCGGCGTACTGCGCTGATCTCCGCTTTCCGCCGCGACGCATCGCGCCGCACCCCCTGTTACTGATCAAATCGAGACGCACCGATGAGCAGCTACACCGCCCCGCTTTCCGACCTTCGTTTCGGCCTGCACGATGTGCTGAAGGTCGAGCCGCTGTTCGCCCGTCTTGGCTTCACCGACGCCACTGCTGACGTCGTCGATGCCGTGCTGGAAGAAGCCGGCCGCTTCAGCGCCAGCGTACTGGCCCCGCTCAACAGCGTGGGCGACGAGATCGGCTGCGTGCTCGACCAGGCCAGCGGCGAAGTGACCACTCCGCCCGGCTTCAAGCAGGCCTACGATCAGTTCGTCGACGGCGGCTGGACCGGTCTGACCGCGTCGCCGGAACTGGGCGGCCAGGGCCTGCCGCACACGCTGGGCGTGCCGCTCAATGAAATGATCAACGCCGCCAACCTCGCCTGGGGCAACTTCCCGCTGCTGTCGCACGGCGCCATCGAAGCGCTGAAGCAGCACGGCGAAGCCTGGCAGCACGAGGCATTCCTGAAGCCGCTGATCGAAGGCCGCTGGACCGGCACCATGTGCCTGACCGAGCCGCATTGCGGCACCGACCTGGGCCTGCTCAAGACCAAGGCCGAGCCGAACGCCGATGGCAGCTATTCGATCACCGGCACCAAGATCTTCATCACCGCCGGCGAGCACGATCTGACCGGCAACATCGTGCATCTGGTGCTGGCCAAGCTGCCCGACGCGCCGCCGGGCGCCAAGGGCATCTCGCTGTTCGTCACCCCGAAGTTCAAGGTCGACCGCGACGGCAACGTCGGCGAACGCAACGCGCTGCGCTGCGGCTCCATCGAGCACAAGATGGGCATCAAGGGCTCGGTCACCTGCGTGATGAATTTCGATGGCGCCCAGGGCTACCTGGTCGGCCAGCCGCACAAGGGCCTGCAGGCGATGTTCACCATGATGAACACTGCTCGCCTGGGCGTCGGCCTGCAGGGCATCGGTCTGTCCGAGCGCGCCTACCAGAACGCGCTGAAGTACAGCCGCGAGCGCCTGCAGTCGCGTTCACTCAGCGGCGCCAAGTTCCCGGACAAGCCGGCCGACCCGATTCTGGTGCATCCGGACGTGCGCCGCATGCTGCTGACCATCAAGTCGCTGGTGGAAGGCAGCCGCCTGCTGGCGCTGCACGCCGCCACCCTGATCGACGTCGCCCACCATGCAGAAGATGCCGGCGAACGTGAGCGCGCTGACACCCTGGTGAGCTTCCTGACCCCGATCTCGAAGGCCTGCCAGACCGAATGGGGCATCGAGAACACCTACAACGCCCTGCAGTGTTTCGGTGGCCACGGCTACATCCGCGAGCACGGCATGGAACAGCTGGCCCGCGATGCCCGCATCACCACGCTGTATGAAGGCACCACCGGCATCCAGGCGCTGGACCTGATCGGCCGCAAGACCGCGTCCAGCCAAGGCGCCGGCCTGAAGCTGATGCTGGCCGAGATCGAAGCGTTCGCCAAGGCCAATGAAGGCAACGAAAGCCTGGCCGAGTTCATCGGCCCGCTGCGCGCCAAGGCCGCCGAGTGGGGCAAGCTGACGATGGACGTGCTGCAGCGTTCGGCCGCCAACCCGGACGAACTGGGCGCAGCCAGCTACGACTACCTGTTCTATTCGGGTTATGTGGTGCTGGCCTACTGGTGGGCACGCAGCGTTGCCGCCGCCGATGCCAGCGCGCACGGCGCAGCATTCGCCCAGGGCAAGCGCGAGACCGCGCGCTTCTACTTTGCCCGCGTGCTGCCGCGCACCCTCAGCCACGCCGCCGCCATCCAGGCGGGTGCCGCACCGCTGATGGCAATGGACGACGAACGCTTCGGCGCCTGAGCCGGGCCGCGCCCGGCACCCGCGGTAGTGCCGGCCGCTGGCCGGCAACTGCAACAGCTGGAGCAACAGCAACAGCTGGTTTCCTGCGGGATGGCGGGGTGGGTCCAATTGCGGGGGACGGCGCAAGTACGTCCCTGTAGCCTCGGTCGCGCCATCCATGGCGCTCACGCCCCCGCAACCGGACCCACCCCGCCTTCGACAACTCCCCGCGGCTGTTGGTAGGTGTCGACCTTGGTCGACACGTAGATCCACGCCATGCGTGGATGGAAACCCCCGAAATCCATCTGGAGAAAAGCCCCCTTTTGTTAAAGGGGGCGCACCGACAGGTGCGGGGATTAGATGGAATGCGTGGACCTGAATGTTGACGATTTGTGNNCACAAATCGTCAACATTCAGGTATAAGCTGTTTTCCCGATGGAGACAGACACTACACGCTTGGGTCTGATCGAAGCCGGAGCTCCGTTTTCTGCTCCGGGCGCCGAAGCATCGCCCAACGCCACGACGCTGCATCGCCCCGGCACGGTCCGGTTGCTCTCACTTGATGGTCACGGGCGGGTCCTGGATTGGATCACCTGGCAGGACGCAGCCTGCCTCTACGCCCGCGATGCCGTCGCCTGGACCCTCGGCGACCCCTGCCTGCACATCCACGGTGGGACAAATCGTCGCAGTGGCATGCAGAGCGGGATGGACCTGCACCCGATCATTGCCGCGCGCGGCCATGCCCGCTCACGTGCGCTGGACCCGACACCGAACCTGACCAACCCGGCCCTGTTCGCCCGCGATGCCCATCTCTGTCTTTACTGCGGACAGCAGTTCGGACGCCCCACCCTGACCCGCGACCACGTCATGCCCTTGTCCAAAGGCGGCCTGGATACCTGGGAAAACGTAGTCACCGCGTGCTTCCACTGCAATTCGCGCAAGAGTGACCGCACCCCGCAACAGGCCGGCATGCCGCTGCTGGCAGTGCCTTACCGGCCGAGCTGGATCGAGCACCTGATCCTGTCCAACCGCAACATCCTGGCCGACCAGATGGCGTTCCTGAGGGCCCAGCTGCCCAAGCGTTCCAAGCTCTGCACCTGAACTGCCGGGAATGCAACCCTCACCGTCCTGTCACGGACGGCGGCGTTTGCTTGCCCCACCCCCGTTTGAGGGCGAAAATGGGCGTTCAGAACAAGTGCGAACATGATGATCGACTCTGCCCGCTATCCCCGCCTCGCGCGCATCCAGACACCGGATGACCTGCGCACGTTCGACGAATCCGAACTGACGGCGGTTGCCGATGAACTGCGTGCCTACCTGATCGAATCGGTGGGCAAAAGCGGCGGCCATTTCGCCGCCGGCCTGGGCGTGATCGAGCTCACCGTGGCCCTGCACTACCTGTACCAGACCCCGGTTGACCAGCTGGTCTGGGACGTCGGCCACCAGACGTATCCGCACAAGATCCTGACCGGTCGCCGCGACGAGATCCACACCGTCAAGCAGAAGGATGGCGTCGCGCCGTTCCCGAAGCGCGAAGAGAGCGAATACGACACCTTCGGTGTTGGCCACTCCTCGACCTCGATCTCGGCAGCGCTGGGCATGGCCATCGCGCGCCAGACCGAAGGTGACGACCGCAAGGTCGTGGCCGTGATCGGCGACGGCGCGATGACCGCCGGCATGGCGTTCGAAGCGCTGATGCACGCCGGTGGCATGGAGCCGGAACCAAACCTGCTGGTGATCCTCAACGACAACAACATGTCGATCTCCGAGGCAGTGGGTGGGCTGACCAAGATGCTCGGCCGCGCCACCGGCAGCCGCACGCTCAATGCGCTGCGCGAAGGCGGCAAGAAGATCCTCGGCGACAAGAAGAACAACCCCGCCCGTTTCGTGAAGCGCTGGGAAGAACACTGGAAGGGCATGTTCGTGCCGTCCACGATGTTCGAGGAAATGGGCTTCCATTACACCGGCCCGATCGACGGCCATGACCTGCCGGCGCTGCTGTCCGCGCTGAAGACGCTGCGTGCCTCCAAGGGCCCGAAGCTGCTGCATGTGATGACCACCAAGGGCAAGGGCTACGAGCCGGCCGAAGGTGACCAGATCGGTTACCACGCGGTGGGCCCGTTCGATCCGGACAAGGGCCTGGTGGCCAAGACCGGCGCGAAGAAGCCCACCTACACCGACGTGTTTGGCGACTGGCTGTGTGACGCTGCCGCCGCCGAACCGCGTCTGTACGGCATCACCCCGGCGATGCGCGAAGGCTCGGGCCTGGTGCGCTTCAGCAGGGAATATCCGCAGCGTTACTTCGACGTGGCCATCGCAGAGCAGCACGCGGTGACCCTGGCCGCAGGCATGGCCACCCAGGGCGGCAAGCCGGTGGTGGCGATCTATTCCACCTTCCTGCAGCGCGCGTACGACCAGCTGGTGCACGACGTGGCCATCCAGGATCTGGACGTGCTGTTCGCGATCGACCGCGCCGGCGTCGTCGGCCCCGATGGTGCAACCCACGCCGGCAACCTCGACCTCAGCTTCCTGCGCTGCGTGCCGAACATGGTGGTGATGGCTCCGTCCAACGAAGCCGAGTGCCGGCAGATGCTCAGCACCGGCCTGCAGCACCCCGGCCCGGCGGCGGTGCGCTACCCGCGCGGCAGCGGTACCGGCGTGGATGCCGGCAGCGATCTGTCGACCCTGCCGATCGGCAAGGGCGAGCTGCGCCTGCAGGGCAACCGCGTCGCCCTGCTCGCCTTCGGCAGCACCGTCGCCGCCGCCGAACAGGTCGGTCGCGAACTGGGTTTGAGCGTGGTCAACATGCGTTTCGTCAAGCCACTGGATCGCGAACTGGTACTGGCGATGGCCAGCCAGCACGACGCACTGGTGACGATCGAGGACAACGTGGTGGCGGGCGGCGCCGGTTCGGCCGTGGCCGAACTGCTCAATGCCGAGGACGTGCTGCGCCCGATCCTGCACCTGGGCCTGCCCGATGCCTTCCAGCATCACGCCAGCCGCGAGGACCTGCTGGCCGAGGCCGGCATCGATGCCGCCGGCATCCGTGCGGCCCTGCTCAAGCGCTGGCCGCAACTGGCCGCTGGTAACCCGCCACTGAGCGCGGCGGGCTGAGCGCCGCCAGGGTTACGGGGCCACGTCATGCGTGGCTCCCCAGGCCCCTCATCCACGCATGGCGTGGATCTACCAGGGTAAAAGTAGATCCACGCCATGCGTGGATGCCGCAGACCCTGCCGGCGAACGGCGCTGTCAGCCGTAGCTGATCGCTTCGACGAATGCCCCGCTGGACTCCACCCGCACCGAGGCGCGCTGACCGGTATCGGTGAAATGCAGGCGGGCCAGGGTTTCGGCGAAATCGAAGGCACGGACGCCATCGCGGAACTCGATCGGTTCCGGCTTGTCCGGGTGCAGCACGCGCCATTGGCGCTGCTCACATTGCAGTCGGATCAACATGCGTTGCTCACTCCTTGAACAGCGTATCGACGACGAGAGAATGACCGCACCAGGCGCGACAGGGATGGCCAGTGCGAACCGGGACGCGCAAGGCGTCCCGGGAGTCGACAATACGAGGAAAGAAGTGTGATCGCTATCAGATTTCTCTGATCTTGAGCCGATTGCATCGGCCTCTCAATTCACCTGGAACTGGGCCCTGCAGCCGTTGCTGACCCAGATACCACGGCGGTCCCAGCCCCAGCTCTGGCCTTCGATGCAGGCACTGCGCGATTCCTGCCGTACCAGACGCACGCCGCGACGAACCTGTGCATCGCAGTACTGCTGGCGCCGGTCATTGGAATGGCAGGCAATCACCTGGCCGCCACCACCCCACTGGCTTCCGCCCCAGCCGTTGCCACCACCACCGCCCCAACCACCGCCGCCACCGCCCGGTCGCCGGTATTCACCGACGAATTCGGCGCGGCAGCCTTGGGTAACCCAGACACCGTAACGGGACTGGCCCCAGGTCTCACCTTCCACACAGGGGGAGCCGGACAACTGGCGGATCATGCGCGCGCGCCCTTCCAGCCGGCACTCGTTGCTGCGGTTCTTGATCGATTCGCAGCGCACGATGCCATTGCCACCACGATCGTCGTAGCGATCGTCGTAGCCATAGTTCTGCGCCTGCACGCCGCCAGCGGCAGCCATCATCGGCAACAGGGTGCACGCCACGGTGCGCCAAGTGAGTCCCTTGCCCATCCCTCGTCTCCAGGTGAATACGGTGGAGGCAAGCATCGGGGATTCCGGGCGTGGCGCACAGAGGGAGCTGCGACGGCGGTTTTTCCCCCATTCAACCAACCCAACCGCAACTGACTGCGGCGTCGGCGGCTCAGCGGCCGAAGTGCAGCGCGTCGACCGCGGTGCCCAGTGCTTCCACGCGCACGGTGCTGTGCTGGCCGGTACGGCAGTGATGTTCGCTGGCCCGCGAGGCAGCGGCGTCGAAGGCGGCCGCACCGGTGCTGAACTCTTCGGTCGCGCGTGTCTGCGGATCCAGGATGGACCAGCGCTGGGCGGTGCATTGGACAGTGATGACCATGGTGGGCTCCTGCGTTTCTGGGAAATCCGGGACCGGCGCAAGGCCGATCTCCGATGCCCGACCAGCCTAGCCAGCGCCCAGGGGAAGACCTATCGGATTTATCCGAAAACTCCCTACCGGCACCTCAGAAAGCGCCGCCCATCACATCCCTGAGGCCATTTAGGAAATCCATTCCGTGACCCTTGTCACGAAGTCAGCCGCGCTTCACACTATCGTCATCAACAGTGGCCCCTTCCACATGCGCACCTCGCTTCCACTGCAGCGTTCGACGCTGCTGAAGTTCTATTTTGCCGCCAGCTACGTGGTATTGATCGAGGAACTGGTCCGCGCATCGCTGAGCTGAGGATTGTCCAGCGATGCTTGCCGCTGCTGCGGGGACCGAACAAACTGTCGGTTTACGGCACGGAGCCGCACCCATGAAAGTCCTGTTCCTGATCCCGCTGCTGGCCCTGGCCGCGTGTGCCAGCCCGGAAAAACCGGTCACCCATGACACCGCCACGCCCGTGGTTGGTGGTGACCGCGATGCACACGGATGCATCGGTTCGGCCGGCTATCAGTGGTGCGAGCACAGCCAGCGCTGCGAGCGCCCATGGGAACTGGCGCAAGCGCAGGGCCTGGCCAACACTGCCGAAGCCATCGACGCCTACTGCGCCACCCCGGCAACGCCGGCGCGCAGGTAACGGGTGCTGACGATGACCGACCTGGCCCCACTGCCCCCGCTGACACCTGGCCGCTACCGCCACTTCAAAGGTGGCGAGTACGAGGTGATCGACATCGTCCGCAGCAGTGAAACGCTGCAGCCGATGGTGCTCTATCGCGCCCTGTACGGCGAAGGCGGACTGTGGGTGCGTCCCTATCCGATGTTCATTGAACAGGTGCCCGGCGAGCACGGCCCGCAGGGACGCTTCGCCCGCATCAGCGACTGAACGGCGCGGCTCACGCCGCGCGCACGGCATCGCCGCGCATGCTGAAGCATCCCTGCGAAACGGAACCCGCATGCGCCACACCCTGTTGATCGTCCTGTCGCTGGCCAGCACCCCGGTGCTGGCCGCAGAACCTCCCAGCTTCGACCGTCCCGGCATCGGCTTCGGCTTCGGCACTGACACGGTGCCGCGTGGCGGCCTTGCCGTCGAAGTGGGCCTGCCCAGCTATCAACGCGATCGTGATCGCGACGGCCTGCGTACGACCTCGCTGTCCAGCGACCTGTTGCTGCGCACCGGGTTGGCGCCGGGCTGGGAACTGCAGTTGGCGTCCACACCGTGGCAGCGCCAGCGCGAACGTGGCCCTGACATGCCACGCACGCAGCAGCGCGGCGCCGGCGACAGCACCGTCGGAGTGAAATGGGCAGGTCCTGGCAGTACCGAGCGCACGGCCTGGGCGCTGCTGGCAAGCGGTGTGATCGCACGTGGCGATGCCGCCTTCAGCGATGGCCGCCAGTACGCGCTGGCCGCCAGCGTCGAACACACCTTCAACGACCGCTGGAGCGGTGCGCTGTATGGCAGCCATCAGCGCGGCGCAGGCCAGCGCAGCACGACCTGGTCGCCAAGCCTCGCGCTGAGCGTGACCGAGCGGCTGGGCACCTATCTCGAAGCCGGCTTTACCCACGCCAGGCAGCAACCCGACCAGGCCATCGCCGGCGCAGGCCTGACCTGGATGCTGCGGCCGAACGTGCAGCTGGACGCCTCTTTCGATCTCGGCCTCAATCGCAACAGCCCCGACCTGCAGCTCGGCACCGGCATCGCGTTCTATCTGCAGTGACCTGCTGAACTGATCGCACGCGTCGGGCGCATCGCCCCCGCGCTACAATCATACCGTCCAGTCGGTTTCGTCCCCCATGCCAGAATCCCCTCCCCGCTCCCGCCGCAAGGCGCCCGACAGCGTGCGCCAGGCACTGCTGCACGCGACCGCCCATACCATCGGCCAGAATGGGCTGGCGGCCCTCACCGTGCAGGACGTCGCCGACGCGGCTGGTGTCAGCAAGGGCGCGCTGTTCCATCATTTCGGCAGCAAGCAGGACCTGGTCGAGGCGACGCTGACCTCGCTCATCGCCGACTTCGAGGACAGAGTGCGCGAGGTGCTGCGGCAGTCCCCGCCGCGCCATGGCGGCTTCAGCCGTGCCTATGTGCAGGTGAATTTCGAACATCTGCTGCAGCAGGAGCAGATCAACGACATCGGGCTCACCATGGGCAACATGCTGGAGCCGGCGCTGCTGGTCTACTGGCGAACGTGGCTGCGCGGCATGCTGGCCGAGTTTCCGGATGAAGCCTGCGATCCGCGGCTGTATGCCGCGCGTTGCGTTGCCGATGGGTACTGGGCCACCGCCTATGGGCGGCCCTTGGATGAAAACGAACGCCAGAACGCCCAGGCCATGGCCCTGGAGGCACTGAAGCTGTGCGAACCGGCATGAGCGGGAGACTGCGATGAACCCCTATTTCTACCTGGCCGGCGCGATCGTGCTGGAAGTGATCGCCACCTCCCTGCTCAAGGCATCGGAAGGCATGACCCGCCTCGGCCCCACGCTGGGCGCGCTTGCCGGTTACGGTGTGTGCTTCTACCTGCTGTCGCTGACGATGAAGTCGATCCCCACCGGCATTGCCTATGCCATCTGGTCCGGCGTCGGCATCGTGCTGATCTCGCTGATCGGCCTGCTGGTGTTCAAGCAGCGCCTGGATGCACCGGCGCTGATCGGCATCGGCCTGATCTGTGCCGGCGTACTGGTCATCAACCTGTTCTCGCACAGCAGCGCGCATTGAGCGCGCCGCTGTACGAACTGCCGGGCTAGGCGACCTTCTTCGCGACGGTCATGCCGAGCACAAAAAGTACGACGGCGATGATGATGCCGGCCCAGAACAGGAACTTGGCGATCCCCACCGCGGCGCCGGCAATACCGCCGAAACCCAGCGCACCGGCGATCAGGCCGATGATGGCGAAAATGATGGCCCACTTGATCATGTCGATCCTCTCCCTGACGGGAATACTGAAGGTGCGATCAGGTTAGGCAGGCCGCGATGCCACACGCGTGAACAGGTCGCAGGCGCGGCGTGAAACGATCCGGTTCAGCGCGGCCGGAAGCGCAGCAGCGCCACTGCGAAGGCGAGAAACACGCTGCCAACCAGGCGTTCGAACCAGCGTTGCGCAAAGGGCTTTGCCAGCCAACGGCGCAGCCCATGTCCACCCGCCGCGTACATCACGTACCAGAACAGTTCGCAGGTAGCGAAGGTGGCCACCAGCACCGTGTACTGCACGGCCTGGCCACGCGCGGGGTCGACGAACTGCGGCAGGAACGCGGCGGCGAACAGCAGCAGCTTGGGATTGCTCAGCCCCACCAGCAGACCACCACGGAACACTGCCCAGGCACCATGCACCGGCGCCAGCGCTGCATCGACGTCTGTCGCCACCGGCGCCTGCCGACAGCTGTCCCGCCAGGCCTTGATGCCCAACCAGGCCAGGTAAGCCACACCCAGATAGCGCAGCACATCGAACAGCATCGGCGACGAGCGCAGCACCGCGCTCAGGCCGGCCGCGGACGCCGCAAGCACCAGCAGCATCGCCAGCAGGCAACCGGCCATGGCGGGCACGCTGCGACGGAAGCCCAGGCCGACACTGCGCCCCAGGATGTGCAGCATGTTCGGACCCGGCGTGCCGCACAGCACGAACACTGTCGCCAGGAACCACCACCAGGTATGCAGGGCCATCACTTCGTCCACCGGAATAATCCCTGCAAGGATAGTGCGCAGCGGCTGTCACCACCATGCACAGTCCAGGGTCGATTCGACGGTTACAGCTGCTGCGACTCAGCCGCTGGCAACGCGCGACGCACGCAGTTCGGCCATCGCGATGCGCAGCACCCGCAGCGCCGAGCGCAGGAACACGACCAGCAGTGCGACCGCGACCAGCAGGTCCGGCCAACCGGCACCGAACAGCGCGACCAACGCCGCCGCCAGCACCACCGAAATGCCCTCGAAGATATCGTTGCGCGCGCATTCCCAGGCCGATGCCAGGTTCACGTCGTCATTGCGATACGGCGTCAGCAGCCACAGGCAGAAGCCATTCGCGGCAAGATTCAGCAGCGCGGCCAGGCCCATGCTTTCGAACAGGGGAACCTGCGGATGCGCCAGCCGCCATCCGATCTGTACCGCCACTGCCACCGCCGCCGCCAGGATCAGCGCGCCCTTGAACAACGCAACCCGCGCCTTGGCCGCCACGCCGGCACCCACCACCAGCAGGCTCAGCAGGTAGGTAGCGGCGTCGCCCAGGTTGTCCAGCGCACCGGAGAGCAACGCGGACGAGTGGCTGTACCACGACGCGCCGACCATCATCAGAAACGTCGCCAGGTTGATCAGCAGCACGATCCACAGCACCCGCCGGTGGCGCGCCTGCATGGCCGCCACATCCAGCGTCTTGCCGCAGCCACAGCATTCGCCCATCGCCCTGCCCTCTGCCTGTCGTGGCCCATTATCACGCCGATCAGCCGTGTCGGCAGCTGCTGCGGCGGGCCCATCTGCGATTGCGCGCCCCGGCCGCGCCGGCACGCGGTGTCCCGGCCTGCGATGTGCTGCAATGGCACTCCCCGGCACGGAGAGACCCATGAAGACGCTTGGCCTGATCGGTGGCATGAGCTGGGAAAGTTCGGCGCAGTACTACCGCCTCATCAACGAAGAGGTACGCGCGCGGTTGGGCGGTGCGCACTCGGCGCAGTTGCTGATGTGGTCGCTGGATTTCGCCCGCATCAAACAGCTGCAGCATGACGGTGACTGGGATGCGCTGGGCAACGAGATGGTCGATGCGGCCCAGCGGCTGCAGGCCGGTGGCGCCGAACTGCTGCTGATCTGCACCAACACCATGCACAAGCTTGTTGGTGAGATCGAGGCGGCCTGCCCGCTGCCCCTGCTGCATATCGCCGACCCGACCGCCACCGCGATCGTGCAGGCCGGTCTGCAGCGTGTCGGCCTGCTCGGCACGGCCTTCACCATGGAAGAGAACTTCTACCGTGGCCGGCTGAGCGAGCGCTTCGGCCTGGACGTACTGGTTCCGGAGGCCGACGACCGCCGCGATGTGCATGCGATCATCTACCAGGAGTTGATCGCCGGCGTGGTCAACGAGCGATCACGGCGGGTGTACGTCGAGGTGATCGAACGCCTGGTTGCCCGCGGTGCCGAAGCGATCATCCTGGGCTGTACCGAGATCATGCTGCTGGTGCGTGCCGAAGACAGCCCGGTGCCGCTGTTCGACACCACGACCCTGCATGCGCGCGCGGCGGTAGACGCGGCGTTGGCATGACGCACATCGCCGTACACCCGGTCACGCAGTCGGTTCGGGCTGCACTTCCAGCGAAGTGACCAGCCATTCCACCACCGGTGGCGAATCGCACAGGAAGAACACGGCGTCGCCGCTGCGAGCTTCGGTCAGCATCCGGTAGACGCTGATTGCCACGCCCGATTGGTTGGCGATGAAAATCTCACTGCTGCGCGGCCCGTCGGCCTGGCGGGAAACCAGCCGCAAGGCACGCCGGGCCGCGACCGTATCTTCCGGCTCGGCTTGGCGGGTCAACTCCAGGCCACGCAGGCCCCAGGCAACAAAAACACGCTTGCCCTTGAACGTCGTGTCCAGGACCTGCACTTCGACCGCGCCTGTGCCGGCCGACCGATGAATGACGATACTGCTGATCAACGCAACCCCCTGTGGTCGTCGTGGTCCGCACATCCTTGTCCGCACCCGCGCCAGCAGCCACGGGCGAGGCCCGAAGGTCGCGTTCGAAAGCGCTGGAACGTGTAAAAAACTGTAAACCGATGCAATCGGATGTGCCCGGGATGATACGGGATGTAACGCCCTGCATGCGCCGCCGGACACTTATAAATCCGTCCTGAGCCGGCGCAGGGCCCGGTCGTCGCAGAGCGCCGCACGTGCGCCATTCTTGCGTCCCACTCCCAACCCGAGGTTTCAATGAGCCTTCGCCTGCTACTGCCCCTGGGCGGTTCTGCGCTTGCCCTGCTGCTGGCCGCAACCACGGTCTCGGCCCAGGATTACGACAGCGAGTCATCGCCGCGCACGACCTGCGAATCACACTTCAACAAGACCCAGCAGTGCCCGTTCGAAGGACGTGCGCGACTGGCGCGGCAGCTGTCGGTGACGCGATGCGTGGAAGACGACAACTGGGGACAGCGCCGCGGCATGCTGTGGGTTACCGACGGCTGCCGCGCCGAATTCGTCGCCGAAGAGCGTGGGCGAGGCCGTTGGCCTGGACGTGACCGTGACCGTGACCGTGATCGTGATCGCGATGGCGAGCGCCTGGTCTGCGAATCCTACGAAAACAAGGAGAAACAATGCCGCATCCGCGTCCGTCATGACGTGCGGCTGGTCAAGCAGAAGTCGGTCACCACCTGCACCGAGGACCGCAACTGGGGCTGGGACCGACGCGGCGTATGGGTCAGCGACGGTTGCCGCGCCGAATTCCGCGTCTACTGAGTACGATGGCTGCGCGCCCATCCTCGCTAGAATGAGGCTCTCACAGCAGGAAACACCGCATGGAACGCTGGTAGCTGGCAACGATGATGTCCTTGCTGCTGCATCAGATCGATGCCGCGTTCTGGCAGGAATGGCGGATGTTCCAGGTGCCCGGCGGCATCCAGGGATTCCTGCTGTTCAATCTGCTTGCCATCGGCGTACTGCTGCACGGTTATCGCCAGGTGGTGCTCGGCCTGGGCTCTGCGCGCCGCTACGCGCTGTTGTGCGGCGTGCTGGGTATCGGCACCGCCCTCATCCATGCCGGCTTCGCTGCGGCCGGTCGCGATGAATTCCACCTGCCGCTGTCGCTGCTCACGCTTCTGGCCTGCCTGGTCAGCGGCAGCGGATTGCTGCTGGGCAGCCGTCGGCGATGACCCTGCAGGCTCCAGCACTTCGGGTACGCGCGGCCGAGTGCACGGATCTTCCGGCACTGATCGCCCTGGACAGCGTTGCGGCCGATGACCCACGCCGTGCCACGCAGATCGGCCAGTGGCTGACGGACGGCCACATGCACGTTGTCGAGCTCGATGGCACGCTGGCTGGCTACCGGGTCCAGCATCGGCACTTCTTCGGTGAGGCCTTCATCGAGATGCTGATGGTGGCCGCGCCGCTGCGCAGACACGGCATCGGCCGTGCGTTGCTTCTGCATGCCACGTCGATCAGCGCGGGCACCCGACTTTTCAGCTCGACCAACCAGTCCAATGCCAGCATGCAGCGGCTGCTGGCAGCCGCAGGCTTCGTGCAGTGCGGGATCGTGCACGGCCTCGACGAAGGCGATCCGGAGCTGATCTACCGCTTCGACACTGACGATGTGAGGTAAGGCGCAACCTTCGCTTCCAGCAGCGCCATCAACGCCGGATCCATGCAGCGATAGTCGTCGGGGATGTCCAGGCAGTGCAGCGGCGTGTGCTCAAGCAGGCGCGCGAAATTCGCCTGCAGCCGATGCTGGTGCTTGGGCTCCATGACGAAGATGACATCAGCCCAGCGGATATCCGCTGGGCTGATGGGCCGGCGCGCGTGCGGGCTGGTGCCGGCCGAGCGCGCACTGATACCCGGCCGGCGCTGCCACATCGCTTCGGCGGTGGGGCTGCGCAGCTGGTTGCGGCTGCAGACAAACAGCAGGTTCAACATTCCTGATCCAGTAGTTGTCTCGGGCTGAGGACCGGATAGGTGAAACCCAGCTGGCGCGCCCGCAGCAGCTTGTCGCCACGCGTATACATCAGCTTCCAGTTCTTTTCCGGCTTGAAGATCGGCAGTGGTGCCGTGTGGTCGCCGCCGTGGTGGCGCGACTGCGAGCGCCTCCAGGCGCGGTTCCTTTGCGTTTCCATGATCGTATTCTCGTGAGTACCGGGTTCAGCAGCCGCGGTAGTACGAGTGCGCGCAGGATACAACGCCGCAACAAAAAAGCCCACGCATCGCTGCGCAGGCTTGTCTGTTTCATCACAGTGGTCGGGACGGCCGGATTCGAACCGACGACCCTCTGCCCCCCAGGCAGATGCGCTACCAGGCTGCGCTACGCCCCGACTGATGCTGCGATGTACCCGCCAGTGCAGCGGGCCGTGAAGTATAGCGGATTACGGCGGAAATGGGTCAGCGACGCAGCAGTTGCAGCACTTCTTCCAGTTCCATCCGCACCTGCTTGATGATCTGGTTGCTCAAGGCCGATTCCTCGCGTGCATCCGGACCATCCAGGCGCAGGCGCGCGCCGCCGATGGTGTAGCCCTGTTCGTACAACAGGCTGCGGATCTGCCGCACCATCAGCACGTCGTGGCGCTGGTAGTAACGACGGTTGCCACGGCGCTTGGCCGGCTCGAGACTGGGAAACTCGGTTTCCCAGTAGCGCAGCACGTGCGGCTTGACGTCGCACAGTTCGCTGACTTCACCGATGGTGAAGTAGCGCTTGGCCGGAATCGGCGGAAGTTCGCGGTTACTGCCCGGATCCAGCATAAGCTTCCACCCTCTCCTTGAGCTTCTGGCCCGGACGGAAAGTAACCACCGTACGGGCGGAAATCGGAATTTCCTCGCCGGTCTTGGGGTTGCGACCCGGGCGCTGGTTCTTGCGCCGCAGGTCGAAATTGCCAAAGCCCGACAGCTTCACCTGACGTCCCTGTTCCAATGCTTCACGCAGCACATCGAAGAACGCGTCGACGAATTCCTTGGCTTCCCGCTTGTTCAGACCGACTTCGTCGAACAGCTTTTCCGCCATCTCCGCCTTGGTCAATGCCATTGCCTGCTACCCCCGAGTGCTGCCCGCTCAGCCGCGGATCCGGGCGTGGTGTTCACGCTCGATGGCAGTGACCGCCTCGGCCACTACCGCTTCCACGTCGCGGTCCGTCAGAGTGCGCGACTTGTCCTGCAAAATCAAGCCCATAGCGAGACTCTTGAATCCCGGCTCGACGCCCTGGCCGACGTAGCGGTCGAACAGGTTCAGCTCGCGCAGCAACGGGCCGGCAGCCTGGCGGATGGTCGCGGCCAGGTCACTCCAGGCCACCTGTTCAGGCACCAGGAAGGCCAGGTCGCGGCGCACCGCCGGGTAGCGCGACAGTTCACCGGCGCGCGGCAGCGCACGGGCGGACAGCGCCTCCAGATCCAGCTCGAAGGCGTACACATCCACGTCGATGTCCATCGCCTTGGCCAGGCGCGGGTGGATCTGACCGATCCAGCCGATCGCCAAGCCGTCGCGGAAGACTTCGGCCGAACGCACCGGATGGCCGTAGGCACGGCTGGACGGGCGGAACTCCAGCACCGCGCCACTGGCAGCGGCCAGCGATTCCAGGTCGCCCTTCAGGTCATGGAAATCGACCTTGCGGGTTGGCAGGCCCCACTGCACTGCCTGCGCTTCACCGCAGACCGCAGCGGCCACGCGCGAGGTTTCCAGCGGTGCCGGCCGGCTTTCGCCGAGCGACGCGTCGCCGGCCTGCTGGGCGAACACCCGGCCGATCTCGAACAGGCGCACGCGGCCCAGCTGGCGGGCGGCGTTGCGGCCAAGGGTGGCGACCAGGCCCGGCAGCAGCGCCGGACGCATCACTGCCAGCTCGGCCGACAGCGGGTTGGCCAACGGCACCAGGTTGTCGCGCAGCTGCCACTGGCTCAGCAGTGCGTCGTCGACGAAGGCGAAATTGACGGTTTCCTGCAGGTCGCGGGCAACCAGCTGGCGGCGCACGCTGAGCGTGTCCAGCTGGGTCTCGGTCGGCATCGCAACACGCGATGCACCACCCGGCAGCGTGGTCGGGATCTGCTCGTAACCGTGGATCCGGGCCAGCTCCTCGATCAGGTCTTCTTCGATGGCGATGTCGAAGCGGCGGCTCGGTGCAGTGACCTGCCAGCCTTCGCCAGCGATCGCCACCTGCATGCCCAGCGCGCGCAGGATGCGCTCGACTTCGGCGTCTTCAATGGTGATGCCCAGCACGCGGGTGATGCGTGCGCGGCGCAGCAGGATCGTCGCGGGCTGCGGCAGGTCGGCCTCACGCACCGCCTCGGTCACCTGTGCCGGGATACCGCCGGCCAGGTCCAGCACCAGGCGGGTGGCGTATTCGATGGCGGTACGCGGCAGCGCCGGGTCGACGCCACGCTCGAAGCGGTGGCCGGCATCGGTATGCAGGCCCAGCTTGCGGCCACGGCCCATGATCGCGGCCGGCGCAAAGTGCGCCGCTTCCAGGAACACGGCGGTGGTGGCATCGGTAACGCGCGTATCGAAGCCGCCCATCAGGCCGGCCAGGCCGACCGCGCGATCAGCGTCGGTGACCACCAGGAAGCTGTCGTCCAGCGCAGCATCACGGCCGTCCAGCAGCTTCAGGTTTTCGCCGGCGCGCGAACGACGCACACCGATTGTGCCCTGCAGGGTGCCCAGATCGTAGGCGTGCATCGGCTGGCCCAGCTCGAGCATTACGTACTGGGTGATGTCGACCAGCAGCGACACCGGGCGCACGCCACTGCGGCGCAGGCGCTCGGCCATCCACAACGGAGTCTTCGCCGCAGCGTTGACACCTTCGATGACACGACCGAGATAGCGCGGCGCTTCGGCACCTGCATCGAGCTGGATCGCCAGCTCGCGACTGCCGTGGGCGGCGATCGGCTCTGCGATGAAATCCAGTACTTCGCTGCGCGTGGCTGCAGCAACGTCATAGGCGATGCCGCGGATGCTGAAGCAGTCGGCGCGGTTGGGGGTCAGCTTGATCTCGATGCTGGCGTCCGGCAGGCCGAGGTACTCCACCAGGGTCTGGCCGACCGGCGCGTCATCCGGCAGTTCCAGCAGGCCGGAAGCATCGTTGTCCAGGCCCAGCTCCTTGGCCGAGCACAGCATGCCGTTGGATTCGACGCCGCGCAGCTTGGCCGGCTTGATCTTCAATTCACCGATCTGCGCACCGACCATCGCCAGCGGCGCGACCAGGCCCGGGCGCGCATTCGGCGCACCACAGACGATCTGCAGCAGCTCAGCCTGTCCCGCATCAACCTTGCACACCTGCAGGCGGTCGGCTTCGGGATGGCGTTCGGCTTCGACGATACGCGCGACGACCACGTGCTGCAGGCCATCGCCAAGCGCGGCCACGTCTTCCACTTCCAGGCCGATGGCGGTCAGCACCGCGCTCAGCTCATCGCGCGAGGCAGTGGTCGGAACGTGGCTGCGCAGCCAGTTTTCGGAGAATTTCATGGGGTCACCCTGGTGGGCCCGGCGCATGCGCCTGGGCTTCGGATTCAAGTGCAGCCGGGCATGGCCCGGCACGACATGGTTGTGGCTTACGCGAACTGCTTCAGGAACCGCACATCGTTCTCGAAGAACGCGCGCAGGTCGTTGACGCCGTAGCGCAGCATCGCAAAACGCTCCACGCCCAGGCCGAAGGCAAAGCCGGTGTAGCGCTCCGGATCGATGCCGACGTTGCGCAGCACGTTCGGGTGAACCATGCCGCAGCCCAGCACTTCCAGCCAGCGGGTGCTGCCATCGGGCTGCTGCCAGGCGATGTCCACTTCCGCGCCGGGTTCGACGAACGGGAAGTAGCTCGGGCGGAAGCGCATCTCGAAATCACGCTCGAAGAACGCGCGCACGAACTCGGACAACGTGCCCTTCAGATCGGCGAAGGTCGAGTGCTCGTCGACCAGCAGGCCTTCGACCTGGTGGAACATCGGCGAATGGGTCTGGTCGCTGTCGCTGCGATAGACCTTGCCGGCGGCGATCATGCGCAGCGGCGGCTGGTGTTCGCCCATGTAGCGCACCTGCACACCGGAGGTATGCGTGCGCAGCAGGCGGCCGTCACCGAAGTAGAACGTGTCATGCATGGCTCGCGCCGGATGGTGCGGCGGGAAGTTCAGCGCCTCGAAGTTGTGCCAGTCGTCCTCGATCTCCGGCCCTTCGGACAACTCATAGCCCAGCCGGCCGAAGATGCCGGTGATGCGCTCGAGGGTGCGGGTGATCGGGTGCAGGCCGGCGCGTTCGCCGCTGCGGCCGGGCAACGTGATGTCGATCGCCTCGGCGGCCAGGCGCGCATCGAGTGCGGCATCTTCCAGCACTGCCTTGCGCTCGCCCAGCGCGCTGCTCAGCGCATCGCGGGCCTGGTTGATGGCCTCACCGGCCGCCTTGCGTTCGTCGGCCGGCAGCGCACCGAGCTGCTTGAGCTGCGAGGTGATGCTGCCGCTCTTGCCAAGCAGGGCCACGCGCAGCTGTTCCAGCGCGTCCGGGCTCTGCGCGGCGGCCACGTCGGCCAGCGCCTGGGAAGTGAGGGATTGGATGTCGCTCATGGGTAGCCGGAACTCCAGTCGGTCTGCCATCGCGATGCACGAAGGGCCGCGCCGTCGCAACCGCTTGCCGGTCGCCCGCCTTCTGCACGGCTGCGCCCGGCACAAAAAAGAATGGGGAAGGACTTGCGCCCTTCCCCATGCATTGCCTCTACCTGACACCGTTCTCCGTGAACGGCAACGGCATCGGGAAGGACTTATGCCGCCAGTGCGCCCTTGGCCTTTTCGGCCAGTGCAGCAAAGCCAGCTGCGTCGTGCACGGCGATGTCAGCCAGAACCTTACGGTCCAGGGTGATGCCAGCCTTCAGCAGGCCGTTCATGAAACGGCTGTAGCTCAGGCCGTTGATGCGGGCAGCCGCGTTGATGCGGGTGATCCACAGCGAACGGAAGTTGCGCTTCTTCTGCTTACGGCCGATGTAGGCGTACTGCTGTGCCTTGATGACCGCCTGCTTGGCGACGCGGAAGACCTTGCGACGGGCATTGTAGTAGCCCTTCGCCAGATCAAGGATTTTCTTGTGGCGGCGACGCGCCTGTACGCCACGCTTAACTCGTGCCATTTTTCAGTTCCTCAGAGGTAAGGGAGCATGCGGTCCAGACGGCCTGCGTCTTCTGCGCGGACGTGATTCGTCTGACGCAGGTTACGCTTACGCTTGGTCGCTTTCTTCGTGAGGATGTGGCTACGGTTGGCGTGGCCGCACTTGTACTTGCCCGAGGCGGTCTTGCGGAAACGCTTGGCCGCCGCCCGGTTGGTCTTGATCTTGGGCATTGCAATGTCCTTGATGGGATATGACCCTGGTTTCTGACTGATCTGGCGGCGGCCTGGGCCGCTCTTTCCGTCCTGCCATGATCGGCGTACGACCCGTCCTGGGTGGGTCGAGCCGGGCATGATACAGGCAAAACCGCCCTGTAACCAGCCCCCATACAGCTTTTCATCCGCAACCCGGCTGCGCCGGTCCCGGAAAAGCAAAAGGACGCCAGCGGCGCCCCTTCACCTTCATCCATTCAGCCGCCAGGCGCCCCGCGAGGCAGCCCGTCAGGCCTCAGGTCTTCTTCTTCGGCGCGATCATCATCACCATCTGACGCCCTTCCAGGCGCGGACGGGATTCGATGACGATGTCCTCGCCCAGATCACCCTCGATCCGGCTGGCCATCTCGCGACCCAGTTCCTGGTGGCTCATTTCACGGCCACGGAAACGGATGTTGACCTTGATCTTGTCGCCTTCTTCAAGGAAACCGCGCATCTTGCGCAGCTTGATCTGGTAGTCGCCCTCGTCCGTAACCGGACGGAACTTCACTTCCTTGATCTCGACCTGCTTGGTCTTCTTCTTGGCCTCGCTGGCCTTCTTCTGGGCTTCGAACTTGAACTTGCCGAAGTCCATGATCTTGCACACCGGCGGGTCTGCCTGCGGCTGGATCTCGACCAGGTCCAGGCCTTCATCTTCGGCCATGGACAACGCTTCGTCTCGCGTCAACACGCCGATCATTTCTCCGTCACTGCCGATCACGCGGACGCGCGGCACACGGATTTCCTGATTCTTGCGGTTCTGTTTGTTGTCAGGGGTACTGATATTGCGATCTCCCAAGGGTGTCGAACCCGGCCCGGGCGCCAATGCGCACGGGCCGGACCTTTATTTACGCGCCCTCGGCCTGGAGCCGCTCGGTGAAAGCCTGGAGGCTCATGCTGCCGAGATCTTCGCCAGAACGCGTACGCACCGCCACAGCGCCGTTTTCCTTCTCGCGGTCACCAATGACCAGCAGGTACGGCACGCGCTGCAGCGTGTGCTCGCGAATCTTATAGCCGATCTTCTCGTTACGCAAATCGGCGCTGACGCGGAAGCCTTGATCCGCAAGGCTTTTGGTCACGGCAGACACGTATTCAGCCTGCGCATCGGTGATATTGGCCACCACCACCTGGGTCGGCGCCAGCCAGGCCGGGAACTGGCCGGCATGGTGCTCGATCAGGATGCCCAGGAAACGCTCCATCGAGCCGACGATGGCCCGGTGCAGCATCACCGGATGCTTCTTCTGGCTGTTTTCGTCCACGTATTCAGCGCCCAGACGGCCAGGCATCATGAAATCGACCTGCATGGTGCCCAGCTGCCAGGTGCGGCCGATGGCGTCCTTCAGGTGGTACTCGATCTTCGGGCCATAGAAGGCGCCCTCGCCCGGCAGTTCCTGCCATTCCACTCCGCAGCTGGACAGTGCCGAGCGCAGCGCGCCCTCCGCCTTGTCCCAGGTGGCGTCATCGCCCAGGCGCGATTCGGGGCGCAGCGCGATCTTGACCTGGATCTCCTCGAAGCCGAAGTGCTGGTACACCGCCAGCGCCTGCTGGTGGAACGCGGTCACTTCCGCCTCGACCTGGTCTTCGGTGCAGAACACGTGACCGTCGTCCTGGGTGAAGCCACGCACGCGCAGGATGCCGTGCAGCGCGCCGGAGGGCTCGTTGCGGTGGCAGGCGCCAAACTCACCGTAGCGGATCGGCAGATCGCGGTAGCTGTGCAGCCCCTGGTTGAACACCTGCACGTGGCCCGGGCAGTTCATCGGCTTGAGCGCGTAGGTACGCTTCTCCGACTCGGTGAAGAACATCGCGTCCTGGTAGTTGTCCCAGTGGCCCGACTTCTGCCACAGCGACACGTCCAGGATCTGCGGGCAGCGCACTTCGCCGTAGCCGGTGCTGCGGTACACCTTGCGCATGTACTGCTCGACCACCTGCCACAGCGCCCAGCCCTTCGGGTGCCAGAACACCAGGCCCGGGGCCTCTTCCTGCAGGTGGAACAGGTCCTGCTGCTTGCCGATGCGACGGTGGTCGCGCATCTCCGCTTCTTCGATGCGCTTGATGTACGCATCGAGCTGCTTCTTGTCGGCCCAGGCGGTGCCGTAGACGCGCTGCAGCTGCTCGTTCTGCGCGTCGCCGCGCCAATAGGCGCCGGAAATGCGGGTCAGCTTGAAGGCCTTCAGGAAGCGCGTGTTCGGCACGTGCGGGCCGCGGCACATGTCCACGTATTCCTGGTGGTAGTACATGCCCATCGCCTGGATGTCAGGCGACATGTCCTCGATCAGGCGCAGCTTGTAGTCCTCGCCACGGGCCTTGAAGATCTCGATGACTTCCGCGCGCGGCGTCACTTTCTTGATGACGTCGTAATCCTGCGCGATCAGCTCGCCCATGCGCTTTTCGATCGCCGCCATGTCTTCGGGGGTGAACGGGCGCTCGGAATAGATGTCGTAGTAGAAGCCCTCGGCGATCACCGGGCCGATGACCATCTTCACGTCCGGGTACAGCTGCTTGACCGCATGGCCGACCAGATGGGCGCTGGAGTGGCGGATGATTTCCACGCCCTCCTCGTCCTTGGCGGTGATGATGCGCAGGGAGGCGTCGTGGTCGATGACGTCACTGGCATCGACCAGCACGCCATCCACCGAACCGGCGATGGTGGCCTTGGCCAGGCCGGCGCCGATCGACTGGGCGACGTCCATGACGCTGACGGGATGTTCGAATTCGCGGCGGCTGCCGTCGGGAAGGGTAATCGTGATCATTGCAATGGCTTCATGCGGGGCCCGCCGGGCGGGCTGGAAAGCGCTCCCGGGCCAACGCCCGGGCAATAAAAAAGCGCCACGAGGGCGCCTGGAATGCAGGGCCTTCGGGGCAGGTCAACAGTGGGCGGTGGTAGTGCTCATGTCGCACGCTCGGCCGGCGCAGTGCGCGGGCCACCTTGGTTTCCAGGATGTGGTTGCCCACGATCTTAAACCAGTGGCCGACAAAGCCCAAGCGGCGCCTGAATGGCGCTCGCTGGCGGCGTGAAAACGCAATGATTACCATGTGCGCGCAGCCAGCCTCCGTGCCGACCTGCCCGCTTCCCCCAGGACCCTGCAATGCGCCACCCGCCCCGACCGGCGCCTGCCGGTCCCGCCCGTGCCCCGCGTTCACCGGCCGAGTGCCGGGCTCGGAGCCCGCAATGATCACCGTTGGCCTGTCGACCCTTGGCTTCTGCAGCCTCGGCATGCTGTCGGCGATGTTCTCCGCGCTGGCCTTCTATGCCGCCTCCCCGCACTGCCGTTGGCCACGCCTGCGCCGTGCCGGGCGCCTGGGCCGCCAGATCGGCCTGGTCGCTGCCGTGGCCGCGCTGTGGCTGTGGATGGCCGAACTGGGCTTTGCCGCCGGCCTGGTGGCAATGCTGTGCACCTGGATGCTGGCCGCCATGCTGCTGCCGGCACTGGCAGCGTGGCACCGTCCCGATGTGGAGCCGCGCTGATGTGGCCGCGCGCACTGGCCGGCATCTTCGCCGGCTTCTTCCTTGCCGCTGCGGCAACCGGCCTGGTGGCATGGCTGCCGCCGGGCCCCTGGCAGAAGGCCCTCGTGCCGAGCCTGATCGCATTCGTCCCGTTGTGGATGCTGGCCGCGCTGTGGGCCTTCAGCTTCCGCAGCCCGTTGCGCGCCTGGCTGACCCTGGCCGGTTGCGCGGCCCTCGGCTTCGCCGTACTCGGCCTGCTGCGCCTGACCGGCGCGGTGCAATGAGATCGACCGCATGAAATTCAGTTCACAGACCCTGCGCACGTTCACCACCCTGCACACCTGGGTTGGCCTGGTCGCCGGCTTCGGGCTGTTCGTGGCGTTCTATGCCGGCGCGCTGACCCTGTTCCACCACGATCTCCCGCTGTGGCAGACGCCTGGTGCAGCAACCGCGTTGCCGGCCGGCCTGGATGACGCGCAGTACCTGCTCGACGATGTACTGGCCACCCACGCCGAAGCGCGTCGCCACGTTGGCATGACCTTCCCCGGCGCCGATCATCCGCAGCCGCTGGCCTACTGGCAGGCCGAAGACGGCAGCTGGCGCTATGCATGGCCGGGACAGACCGGCGGCAGCCCGACGCCACCGCAGACCGGGCTGGCCGAACTGGTCAACGAGCTGCATTACAGCCTGGGCCTGCCGGTGGCCGGCATCTACGTGATGGGCATCGTCAGCCTGCTGTACGGCATGGCCCTGCTCAGCGGCCTGGTAATCCACCTGCCCAAGCTGCTGGGCGATCTGTTCGCGCTGCGCCCGGGCCGCAATCTGAAGCAGCAATGGCAGGACGCGCACAACGTGATCGGCGTGCTCAGCCTGCCGTTCCATCTGATGTTCGCGGTGACCGGCGCCCTGCTCTGCCTGGTGTTCATGCAGATGGCCGTACTCAATCCCCTGATCTACGACGGCAAGGCACTGCAGGCGGTACCGACGGCGATGGACACCGCGCCGCTGCGCGAGGCCAGTGGTATCCCTGCTGCACCGGGCAGCCTGCGCGAACTTCATGCACGGGCGCTGGAAGTGGCGCGTGCGCAGGGCGTGGCCAACTTCGAACCGGCCTACCTGAAACTGGCCAATGGCGGTGATGCCAACGCGACCATCGAGATCACCGGCGAGGCCAGCGGCACGCTCGGCCCGCTCGGCGCTGTCGCGCTGGATGTCGAAAGCGGCCGCGTGCTGGCCAGCCAGCTGCCCGGCCAACGCGATGCCAACCACGCCACGCTCAGTGCGGCCTATGCCCTGCACTTCGGCGAGTTCGGCAACGGCGTGGTGGTCTGGCTGTATTTCCTGCTCGGCCTCGGCGGCGCCTTCCTGTTCTATTCGGGCAACCTGCTGTGGATCGAGTCGCGCCGCAAGCGCCGTCAGCCGCAGCAGTCACGCGCGGCCGTCAACATGGCGCGGGCCACGGTGGGTGTCTGCATCGGCCTGTGCGTGGCGATCTCGGTGGCCTTCGTAGCCGCACTGGTGCTGGAGCGGGTCGCCCCTGCCCAGGTCGACCACGGCATCCGCTGGGCCTGCTTCGTGACCTGGGCGGCGTGTGCGCTGTGGGCAGCCCTGCGCCGCCCGGCACAGGCGGCGCGCGAGCTGCTGTGGGCCGCAGCGATCAGCACCGCGCTGGTGCCGGTGGCACACGGCGCCCTCAACGGTGACTGGCTGTGGTTGGCCGCCGCACGCGGCCACTGGCCGTTGTTCTGGATCGATGCGATGGCACTGGCGATGGCCTTTGGCTTTGCCCGCCTGGCGTATGCGAGCCAGCGGCGGGCCCGCAACGGTGACCCCAACAGCGTGTGGGCGAACTGACCACCCGCCATCGATGATCGGATTGCAGCGCCGGCCCTTGCCCGGCGCTGACAGCACGCTCAGTCGCCGACGCGGGCCTTCTGCCACGGAGCCAGCATGGCGTTGAGCAGGCTGGCCTGCTCGTCGTCACCGGTCAGCTCCCACATGAAGACACCGGCCAGGCCCTGCTCGCGCGCGAACTGCGCCCGCAACCCGATCGAACGCGGGTCTTCATAGCTGATGAAGATCTTCTCGGTCGGGTTGTACAGCCAAGGGCTCTGCGCCTGCGGCTGCCAGTGTTTGTTCCAGCCCGGCTGGTCGAGATAGCGCGCCTTGATCACCCGCCAGTCACCGGCATCGGCCGGAGCGCTGTAGGCCTGGTACAGGCCATCTGCCGACTCGCCGGTGACCTTGAAACCGCGCCCATAGAACGGCACACCCAGCACCAGCTTGCTCGCGGGTACGCCATGCTCGCGGTAGTACTGCACGGCACCGGCGACGTTGTTCCAGCGCCGCAGCTCCGGCGCCAACGGGTCGGCAGGCATTTCATGCAGGGGGGCATTGAAGGTCGAGACCGACGAGAAGCCAGTGCCCATGTCGTAGCTCATCAGGTTGATGAAATCGAACACCTTGGCCAGCGCCGGCAGATCGTAGCTGGCGACGGGATCGTACGGACCGTCGGTCTGCAGACGACCTGCCGCCAGCGCCGCAGTCAGCAGCATCGGCTGCCCCGCTTTTCTGCCGCGAGCATCCAGCGCCACGCGGAAGGCCTGCGCAAGCTTGGTCAGGTTGGCACGGTCCTGCGGACGGTGCGCCAGTTCCTTCGGGCCACCGCTGACCGGGAACTCCCAGTCGATGTCCACGCCATCGAAGCTGCCGGCATGACGCTCGAAGAACAACGCCATGCACGAGTCGACCAGGCGCCTGCGGCTGGCCTCGGTCAGCGCAGCGTCGGAGAATCCGCCCGCGCCCCAGCCACCGATCGAAATCAACGTGCGCAGATGCGGATGACGGCGCTTGAGCGCGGCCAATGCGGCGAAGTTGGCAGGCGCCTCGGCTCCGATCGCACAGCGCCCGTCCTTGATGGTGGAAAACGCATAGAACAGATGGGTGAGCCGTTCGGCCGGGATGCTCGATACCGGATAGCGCTCGGCCGAACCGCCGGGGTAGTACGCACCGAAGATCGGCGGTTGCGCGGGTTGCGCCTGTGCGGCAATGGGCAGGGTACCGGCGATCAGCACTGCAAGTACGGCCAAGGTCTGGCGGAACATGGAAACTCCCGGGTCGAAGGCGCAGCCACGTTAGCAAACAGATCGGCCCAGGGTGCGGATGTCCGTGCAAGTCGTCCGCTGGACAGTGGCCGGCCACTGGAAGCTGACACGGTCGTGGCTGCGCAACGTCGAAAGCACTTCGCTGCAGGACAACACACGACCTGCCTGAGCTAAGGTGGCGCTGGATCTTCAATGGCACACGGACATGACCGCAGACCACGACGCAGACGACGAACTGCTGGACGACGAAACCCTCGAAAAGCTGCAGGCAATGGAAGCGCGTGCCTATGCGGCGTTCGACGCTGGCGACCTGGCGGAAGCCACTGCCCTGTTCGGCGAGCTGATCGAACTCACACCCGAACTGCCCAATCTGCACTACATGCGCGGGTTGGCGCACAAGTACCTGCGCGACTGGCCGGCATCGCTGCAGGACAACCTGCGCTCGGAACAGCTGCGCGATGCATTCGACGAGGCCACCGCATGGAATGCCGGCATTGCTGCCACCGGCACCGGTGACTGGGCCGAGGCGCGCCGGCAATGGACCCGTTGCGGCATCGCAGTCCCCGAAGGCGAAGGCCCGATCGACGGCAATTTCGGCGTTGCCTGTGTCCGCCTGAATCCATGGTCCAGCGGCGAGACCGTGTACATGCGCCGATTGGATCCGGTGCGTGCACGGGTGGAGAACGTACCGCTGCCTGAGAGCGGGTTCCGCTTCGGCGACATCGTGCTGCATGACGGCGCATCCACCGGGCATCGCAGCCATGGTGAGCGTCAGGTACCGGTGTTCAACGCCATGCAGCGTCTGCAGCCGTCGGACATGGCAACCCATGCCGTGTTCGTGCAGTGCGATGGACCGGAGGACATTGCCGCGCTGCGTGCGCTGACTTTGCCGGGCATCGGCCTGGTCGAGGACTGGACCGAGTCGGTGCGTCACCTGTGCCTGCGCTGCAGCTATGGCACGCCGCACCAGCACGATGACGACCGTGGCGATGACGAGACCCGTGATGATGACGATCGCTGGGAAAGCGAACGCAACCTCGGTATCGCCGCACAGGGCCGGACCGCGGTGGAGAAGCTGATGGCGGTATGGACGGCAGCCGGCAGGGGGCGCGTGCTGGAGGCGATTGAACAGCGCGAGCATCCGCTTCCGGATCCGGAGCCCGGTCAGGTGTGGTGGCTGGGGCAAGAAGAAGAACAGCCCGTGTAGCGCCGAGCCTTGCAGCGCAAGGCTTTCAGAATTCTTCAGGGAAATTTCCAGCACTTCAGCCGGTGCTCTGGCCCAATCGGGCTCCTTTCGATGGAGCCCGATCATGCGTTCACTCCTGGCCATTTCCGGCCTGCTGGCATCTCTTCTCAGCCTGCCCTGCACCGCCGCCCCACCCCACCCTGCGCGCCTGCAGGCACTGGAACACGCCATTGCCAGCGATGAACTGAAGCAGATCCGCAGCGTGCTGCTGCGGGTGGACGGCAAGGTCGTCTACGAGGGCTACTTCAACGGCGCCGATGCGCAGACCCTGCACGACGTGCGTTCGGCCAGCAAGAGCGTGACCGCCCTGCTGGTGGGGGCCGCCATCGGCGAGGGCAAGCTGCCGGGTGTGCACGCCCGCATCTATGACTACTTCCCCGCCTACACCGCGCTCCACCCGGTGGATCCGCGTCTGCGCCAGACCACAGTGGAAGACCTGCTGACCATGAGTTCCCTGTGGGAGTGTGATGACGAGAATGCGTTCTCGGCAGGCAACGAAGAGCGCATGTACGTGACCGAACGCTGGCTCGATTTCACCCTGGGGTTGCCGGTCAAAGGATTTGCACCATGGATGCAGCGTCCGGCGGACAGCCCGCACGGGCGCGCCTTCGCCTACTGCACCGCCAATTCCTTCGTACTCGGCGCGGTGCTGGAACAGGCGACCGGCCAGCCGTTGGCAGACTACGCAGCACGCGTGCTGGAGCGACCACTGGGAATCACGGCAAGCCACTGGAACCGGTCGCCCGAGGGCATCGGCATGGGCGGTGGCGGGACGCGCTACCGCAGCCGCGATCTGGCCAGGCTGGGCCAACTGGTACTCGATGGCGGCCGCTGGCAGGGCCGACAACTTCTGCCGCCCGACTACATCGCCGCCATGATCCAACCGCAGGCACAGGCCGGCGATGGCAGTGACTACGGTTATCAATGGTGGGGATTGAAACTGGCGGTTGACGGCAAGCCACAGACGGTGTGGGCAATGTCCGGCAATGGTGGCAACTATGTCTTCGTGCTACCGCAGCATCGCGCCGTGGCGGTGATCACCAGCCAGGCCTACAACCGCAGCCTGGCCCACCCACAGTCGCGACGGATTCTCACCGAGTTCCTGTTGCCGGCGCTGCGCTGAGGCCCGAGAGATCGGCGGGACGCCAGTCGGCAGCCAGCACCCGGCTGCGTTGGCGTGCGATGTCGGCATCGATGCGCGCCAGCAGAGCCGCCCATCCCGAAGTGTTGTGCAAGGGCGCGAACAGCGGCGTGGCGCGCAGCCACGCCGCATCGCGGAAGCCGTCGTTGACCGCCTGTTGCAGCGCCCCCATCGCGGCAGCGGTGTTGCCTGACGCCTGCAGCAGCAGGGCCCGCTCCAGAGCGGCGTCGGACCAGCCATCACCGGCCTGTACCTGCAGCGATGCGAGGCGGTTGCCAATCCCTTCCGGTGATGGGCCCGGCACTGCGTACAGCATGGCCAGGGTCTGCCCGAACGACTGCTGCGGACGCAGTTGGCGCCCCTGCTCGAAGGCAGCGGCGGCGGCGGCGCGATCCCCGGCCTGCAGCGCCAATTCGCCCTGCAGCCGCAGCAGTTGTGGATGCGGAGTGCCGCGCGACAGCGCTTCGGACAGCGCCTGTCTGGCTGGCCCGGATGCACCGGCTGCAAACAGGCTGCGCGGCCAGGCGATGTTGGCAAAGACGTTGTCGGGGTACAGCTGGAAGTTCCGCGCGTGCCGTTGTTCCGCCGCTTGGGTGAAGCCCAGCAGCTCCAGTTCACGTGCCACCTGCACGTCGCGGAAACGCAGGCGCTCAGGCGCCTTCAGCGCGAGATTGTCGCGCAGCGCAAGAACAAGATGGCCCTGCTCCTGGTGCAGATAGGCCAGCGATGCGCGCGTGCGCTCATCAGCGGGATCCAGCTGGATGGCGCGCTGGTAATCGGCAATGGCATCGCCCATCCGCCCCAGGCAGTCGTAGGCATAGCCGCGCAATGCGTGCGCCGCACCGTCATCGAAAGCGCGACGGAGTTCGGCGTCCGCCAGGGCAAGGGCTTCGTCTACCTGCGCAGCCGGGCCATTGAACAGGCACCCTTGCGCGGACAAGGCACGTGACAGCCCGCGTCGTGCGCTGCTGGATTCGGGATCCACCTGCAGTGCCTGCCGGTACAGGGCAATGGCACGCTCGTTGTTGCCGGCCTGGCCGATGCTGGCGTAGTACTCGGCGCGCTGCAGCAAGGCCTGCGCGGCCGGCGGCGATGGCGTAGCGGGCCACAGTAGAACAGTGGCCAGTACGACAACGGCGGCGGCACCGCCGGCCAGCCAAGGCCACTTGCGGCGTGCAGCTGGCGGCGAGGTCCGCTCCAGCGCGACCGGCGCAGCGCACAGCTGGTAGCCACGCCCACGTACCGAGCGGATATACCGCGGGCGGCGGCTGTCGTCGCCCAGCGCCTTGCGCAGCAGCTTCACCCGCTGGCTGATCGCATCTTCGCCCACGACCGCTGGTGCCCAGACCTGTTCGGCCAAGGTGTCGAAATCGACGATGTCGGTACCACGCTCCAGCAGCACTTCGAACAGGCGCCAGCTCAGGCCATGGAGCGGCAACGCGACACCTGCGCGGGTGACCCGCTGTGCAGGGAAATCTATTTCAAGGTCGAGCAGACGCAGGCTGTCCATGCGCGAAGCATAGCGGCCGGTGCGGCCTGCGGGACGACAGGCAAAGAAAAAGCGGGCCGAAGCCCGCTTTTTCATTTCGGCGTGTCAACCAAGGTTGACACCTACCGGAATCGAGGCGTGCCAACCAAGGTTGACACCCACCGTCGATTACTCGGCGGTGGCGCCTTCGCCTTCCTCGACGGCCTTCATCGACAGGCGGATACGGCCCTGCTTGTCGACTTCCAGCACCTTGACCTTGACCACGTCGCCTTCCTTCAGCACGTCGCCGACCTTCTCGACGCGGTCGCTGGAGATCTGCGACACGTGCACCAGGCCGTCCTTGCCCGGCAGGATGGTGACGAATGCACCGAAGTCCATGATCTTGGCGACCTTGCCTTCGTAGATGCGGCCCGGCTCGACGTCCGAGGTGATCTGCTCGATGCGGGCCTTGGCAGCCTGCGCAGCGATGGCATTGACCGAAGCGATGACGATGGTGCCGTCATCCTGGATGTCGATCTGGGTGCCGGTTTCCTTGGTGATGGCCTGGATGGTCGAACCACCCTTGCCGATCACTTCGCGGATCTTGTCCGGGTGGATCTTGATGGTCAGCAGACGCGGCGCGTAGTCCGACAGCTCTTCGCGCGGAGCGGTCAGGCCGTGGGCCATTTCGCCCAGGATGTGCAGACGGCCAGCCTTGGCCTGCTGCAGAGCCTGCTTCATGATCTCTTCGGTGATGCCTTCGATCTTGATGTCCATCTGCAGGGCGGAGATGCCCTCAGCGGTACCGGCAACCTTGAAGTCCATGTCACCCAGGTGATCTTCGTCACCCAGGATGTCGGACAGGACGACGAAGCGATCGCCTTCCTTCACCAGACCCATGGCGATACCGGCAACCGGTGCCTTCACCGGCACGCCGGCGTCCATCAGGGCCAGCGACGAGCCGCAGACCGATGCCATCGACGAGGAGCCGTTGGATTCGGTGATTTCCGACACGACACGGATGGTGTACGGGAAGGATTCCAGCGACGGCATCACTGCCAGCACGCCGCGCTTGGCCAGACGGCCGTGGCCGATCTCGCGACGCTTCGGGCCCATCATGCGGCCGGTCTCACCCACCGAGTAGGGGGGGAAGTTGTAATGGAACAGGAAGTTCTCTTTGTACTCACCGGAGACGGCATCGATGACCTGGCCATCACGGGCGGTGCCCAGGGTGATGGTCACGATGGCCTGCGTTTCGCCGCGGGTGAACAGCGAGGAACCGTGGGTACGCGGCAGGATGCCGGTCTTCACTGCGATCGGGCGGACGGTGTCCAGCGCACGGCCGTCGATGCGGACCTTGGTGTCCAGCACCGAGTTGCGCATGGTGCTGTATTCCAGCTCGCCGAATTCCTTCGACAGCTCGGCCGGGTTCCAGCCTTCAGCGGCCACGCGACCAGCCAGCGACTCGACCACGTCCTTCTTGATCGCCGAGATGGCGTCGCGGCGCTGCAGCTTGTCGCGCACCTGGAAGGCTTCGCCCAGACGCGGGCCGATGGATTCCTGCAGGGCGCTGATCAGCACGTCGTTCTTGGCCGGGGCGACCCAGGTCGACGGCTTGGTGCCGGCTTCCACGGTCAGTTCGTTGATCGCGTTGATGACCTTCTGCATTTCGCGGTGACCGAAGGTCACGGCGCCCAGCATCACGTCTTCGGACAGCAGCGCGGCTTCGGATTCCACCATCAGCACAGCGTTGGCGGTACCGGCAACGACCAGCTCCAGCTCCGAATCCTTCAGTTCGGTCACGGTCGGGTTGAGGATGTACTCACCGTTCTTGTAACCCACCTTGGCGGCGGCGATCGGACCCTTGAACGGGGTGCCGGCCAGCGACAGCGCAGCCGAGGCACCGATCAGGGCAGCGATGTCACCATCGATGTCCGGGTTCAGCGACATCACCGTGGCGATGATCTGGACTTCGTTCTTGTAGTCTTCCGGGAACAGCGGACGGATCGGACGATCGATCAGACGCGAGATCAGGGTTTCCTTCTCGGTCGCGCGGCCTTCGCGCTTGAAGAAGCCACCCGGGATACGGCCACCGGCGTAGAACTTCTCCTGATAGTCACAGGTCAGGGGGAAGAAGTCCTGGCCCTCACGCGCGCTCTTGGCGGCAACGGCGGAGACCAGCAGCACGGTGTCGTCGAACTTGACGATGACGGCGCCACCGGCCTGGCGGGCGATTTCGCCGGTCTCAAGCGTGACGGTGTGCTTGCCGTACTGGAAGGTTTTGGTGATTTTTGCCACGGAGGGTGTCCTTGGGGATGCTGTCTGCGAATGGACCGAGGGCGACCCTTGCCGCCAACGGATGACCGGTCGTTCCGATCTGAAAAAGGTATTGCTGTGCTACAAAACAAAACCGCGGCGCATCGCTGCGCCGCGGGGGATTCGTTGCTTAGCGACGCAGGCCAAGCTTCTCGATCAGGGCCTTGTAACGCTCGACGTCCTTCTTCTTCAGGTAGTCGAGCAGGCTGCGGCGGCGGTTGACCATCTGCAGCAGACCACGGCGGCTGTGGTGATCCTTCTTGTGGGTCTTGAAGTGGCCGGTCAGCAGTTCGATGCGGGCGGTCAGCAGTGCAACCTGGACTTCCGGGGAGCCGGTGTCAGCCGAGCTGCGCTTGTTGTCTTCAATGACCTTCTGGGTGTCGATCGACATGTCTTTTTTTCTCTGTGATGCGTGGCCGGCAGGAACGCGCTTTCGCGCACCGCCTGGCTCGCCGTGAACCAACAAATGGATGAAACCCGCCTTCGGCAGGCTGCCGTAAAACGGCCGCGAAATTGTAACGGCCAGGGGGCTTTGGAACAAGGTCCGGGGCTGAACCGGGCCTCCCCGTTCAGAGGTTGAAGCGGCGCTGCGGGGCCAGCAGACCGCCATCATCGACCTGGCCCAGGCCCTGCGCCACCGATCCGGGACCAAATACGGCCACCAGACCGCGTGGCCAGGAAGGGTTGCGCTGGCGCTGGCCTACGCAGAAACGCTGGACCTGCTCGGCGTCCAGATCGACCCGGGGATACTCGGACAGACCGGCTGCAAGCGGTAGCAGCAGCGCGTCCATGGCGGTCTCGTCCTGCGCTTCCACCAGGGCCCTCAGCTGCTCCAGGGTGACCATCGCCGGCTCGTGGAACGGCTCCACCCACAAGCGACGCAGGGCACTGATGTGCGCCCCGCAGCCCAGCGTTTCACCAAGGTCACGGGCCAGACTGCGGATATAGGTGCCCGAGCCGCAGGTGACCCGCAGCCGCAGCCGCTCGGGCTGCTGCTCCAGTATCTCAATGGCATGGACCTTGACCTGGCGCTCGGGCGCCTCGATGGCGTCGCCTCGGCGGGCCTTCACATAAAGCGGTTCCCCGCCCTGCTTGAGCGCGGAATAGATCGGCGCACGCTGCAGGATGTCGCCCAGCAGCGGCGCTATTGCCGCCTGCAGGGTCTCGGGACTGATCGCAGGCACCGGCCGCTCGAGCAGCACCTGGCCCTCGGCATCATCGGTATCGGTGGTCTGGCCCAGCACGATCTCGGCGTCGTAGGACTTGGCCGAGCCCAGCAGCAGGCCGGCGATCTTGGTGGCCTCGCCGAAGCACAGCGGCAACAGGCCGGTGGCCAGCGGGTCAAGGCTGCCGGTGTGGCCGCCCTTCTCCGCACGGAACAGGCGACGAGCGACCTGCAGCGCGGCGTTGGAGCTCATGCCGGTCGGCTTGTCGAGCAGCAGGATGCCATCCAGGCGGCGGAACTGAATTCGGGTCATGACAGGTACGGGTAGCGCCGGGCCATGCCCGGCGAGCGCGCAGCGCGGTCTGCATCAGACATCGCGCAGCCGGAATGCAACAACGCCGGGCATGCCCGGCGTCGCGCGGTTATTCTTCGTCGCCTTCGCGGCGCTTTTCGGCGGCCACGGTATCGGGCAGGTCGCGCAGCAGGTTGTCGATGCGCTCGCCACGATCGACCGAGTCGTCGTAATGGAAATGCAGCTCCGGCACATGCCGCAGCTTCATCGCGCGCGCCAGCTCCATGCGCAGGCCCCAGGCCAGTTCCTTCAGGCCCTTCATGGCTTCAACCGAACGTTCCGGCATCAGCGCGGTGACGAACACCTTGGCGTGGGCCATGTCGCGGGTGATTTCCACGTCGGACACGCTCACCGAGGGCAACCCGTGCTCACGCACGGCGTTGTGCACCAGGGTGCCGAGTTCACGGCGCAGCTGGGCGGAGACACGGTCGGTTCGATGGAAAGTCTTGGGCACGCGGCAGGCTCTTGATTCGATTGTGGCCCAACCGAGGTCAGGCACTACAGTTTACGGGATGAAACGAGACCGGCCCGTGAGGGCCGGTCCGTTGCAGCATTACAGGGTGCGCGGCACTTCGATACGCTCGAAGCACTCGATCTGGTCACCCGGCTTGACGTCGTTGTAGGCCTTCACCGCGATACCACACTCGGTACCGTTGCGGACTTCCTCGACGTTTTCCTTGAAGCGGCGCAGCGATTCCAGCTCGCCTTCGAAGATCACCACGCTGTCGCGCAGGACGCGGATCGGCTTGTTGCGCTTGACCACACCCTCGATGACCATGCTGCCGGCGACCGCACCCAGCTTGGAGCTGCGGAAGACGTCGCGGACCTCGGCGATACCGATGATCTCTTCGCGGATCTCCACGCCCAGCAGACCGGAGGCCACCTGCTTCACCTGATCGATCACGTCATAGATGATCGAGAAGTAACGCAGGTCCACGCCGTTGGATTCGATGATGCGACGGGCCGAAGCATCCGCACGCACGTTGAAGCCGATGACGGTGGCCTTCGAAGCGGCGGCCGAATTGGCGTCCGACTCGGTGATGCCGCCCACGCCGGAGTGGATCACGTTGATGCGGATGTCGTCGTTGGACAGCGCCACCAGGGCCTGGCTCAACGCCTGCACCGAACCCTGCACGTCGGCCTTGATGACCAGGTTGAGGACCTGCTGGCCCTCGCCCTTGCCCAGGGTCGCCATGATGTCTTCCATGCGGCTGCCAGCGGTGGCGACCAGGCGCGATTCGCGGCGCTTGGTCTCACGCTGCTGGGCAACGTCCTTGGCCAGACGCTCGTCGTCGACGACGACGAAGTCGTCACCGGCTTCCGGCACGCCGGACAGGCCCAGGACCTGCACCGGGATGGACGGGCCAGCGAACTCCGGCTGCTTGCCGGTTTCGTCGAACAGCGCACGCACGCGGCCGTACTGGATACCGCACACCAGGTAATCGCCCTTCTTCAGGCGGCCCTGCTGCACCAGCACCGTCGCGATCGGGCCACGGCCCTTGTCCAGCGACGATTCGATGACCACGCCGTTGGCACGACCCTCGTCGACCGCCTTCAGTTCCAGCAGCTCAGCCTGGACCGAAACAGCTTCCAGCAGATCGTCGATGCCCAGGCCGGTCTTGGCCGAGATCTCCACCATCTGGGTGTCGCCACCGAAGTCTTCGGCCACGACCTGCTCGGAGAGCAGCTCGTTCTTGACCCGCATCGGGTCGGCGCCGGACTTGTCGATCTTGTTGATCGCCACGATCAGCGGCACACCCGCCGAACGGGCGTGCTGGATCGCTTCCTTGGTCTGCGGCATGACGCCGTCATCGGCAGCCACGACCAGCACCACGATGTCGGTCAGCTTGGCACCGCGGGCACGCATCGAGGTGAACGCGGCGTGGCCCGGGGTATCCAGGAAGCTGATGACGCCCTTCGGCGTTTCAACGTGGTACGCACCGATGTGCTGGGTGATGCCGCCGGCTTCGCCGGTGGCGACCTTGGTGCGACGGATGTAATCCAGCAGCGAGGTCTTGCCGTGGTCGACGTGGCCCATGATGGTGACCACCGGCGGACGCTGCACGGCCTCGCCCTTGTTCTCACCCGCCGATGCCAACAGCGCGTCTTCGGCGTCGTTGTCGCTGGCGCGGATCGCCTTGTGGCCCAGCTCTTCGGTGACCAGTGCCGCGGTGTCGTGGTCGATGGACTGGGTGATGGTGGCCATCACGCCCATCTTGAACAGCGCCTTCACCACCTCGCCGCCCTTCAGCGCGAGCTTCTGCGCCAGGTCGGCCACGGTGATGGTGTCGCCGATCGCCACTTCACGCACGACCGGTGCGGTCGGACGCTCGAAGGCATGCGGGCCGGAGTTGCCACCGCCGCGCGACATGTCGCGACGGCCGGACGTCGGACGGCTGCCCGGGCGACCACGGTTGTTGCTGTTGTTGCTGTTGCCACGGCGCGCACGATCGGCAGCGGACAGGTGCATCTGACCGGCAAAGCGGTCACCCGGTCCACGCTCGTTGCGCGGCGCGTTGCGGTTGTTGCGGTCGTCGCTGCGCGGCGGCGCTGCACTACGCGGAGCAGCCGGGGCTGCGGCCGGAGCGCGCGGCGGGCGCGGCGCGGTTTCGTCGATCGGAGCACGCACCTTGGGCTTGCTGGCAGCCAGGGCCTCGGCAGCCTTGGCGGCAACCGCAGCTTCCTCGGCCGCCTTCTTCTCGGCCTCGGCACGCTCCTTGGCAGCGACCTCTTCCTCGCGTGCACGGACGATGGCCTCGTCACGCAGGCGGTCCTTCTCGGCCAGGGCCTGCTGCTCGGCAAGGTTGCGTGCGCGCGACTCTTCCAGCTTGCGCAGGATGTCGGCACGCTCTTCGTCCGGGGTCATCGCACGAGCACCATCCTTGACGTAGGTGCGCTTCTGGCGCACTTCCACGTTCACGGTTGTCTTGCTGCGACCGGAACTGACCGTCACTTCCTGTTGCTTGCGACGGTTGAGGGTGATCTTCTTGGCAGACTGATCAGTCTCTTCCGGGGCCTGCTCGGGCTTGCCGTGCGAGCGACGAAGGAAGCCCAGGAGCTTCACTTTCTCGGAGCTGGTCACGACCTGGTCGGGACCGCTGAACTTCATGCCGGCACCAGCCAGCTGTTCCAGCAGTTTTTCGACCGGTGTATTGACCAGTTCAGCAAGCTTGCGGATGGTGGTTTGCTGCGACATTCGGATCCTATGATCTTGTGGGCGCCCCCCCGCATCTGGAGGTGGCGCGGATTCTACGCCCTGATCGGCTCAGGGCCCTGTTCATTGCCGGCTCATTCGCCGCGTTCCAGTCGGGCGATTTCCTCGGCACGCGCGGCCAGGATCAGCGCCGCGGCGCGCTCCTGGTCCAGCCCTTCAATGCCGAAGTCCATGACCTCGTCGGCGGCCAGGTCGGACAAGTCCTCGCTGGTACGCACGCCGTGGCCGGCCAACGCGTATGCGGTGGCTTCGTCCATGCCCTTCAGGGACAGCAGGTCCTGTGCCGGCTGGCCGTCCTCCAGGCCTTCCTCGACTGCCAGGGCCTCATTGAGCAGCGCATCGCGGGCACGTGCGCGCAGCTCTTCGACGATGTCTTCGTCGAAACCTTCCACGGCCAGCAGTTCGCCGACCGGTACGTATGCAATTTCCTCGACCGTGCCGAAGCCTTCGCTGACCAGGATGCCAGCGATTTCCTCGTCCACTTCCAGCTTGTCCATGAACAGCTGGCGGGCCGAAGCCTGCTCGGCTTCCGACTTGGCGGTCACCTGGTCCTGGGTCATCACGTTGAGCTGCCAGCCGGTCAGGCGGCTGGCCAGGCGCACGTTCTGGCCGCCCTTGCCGATCGCCTGGGCCAGGCGGTCTTCAGCAACGGCCAGGTCCATCGAATGCTTGTCTTCATCGACGATGATCGACTGCACTTCGGCCGGCGCCATCGCATTGATGACGAAGTTGGCCGGGTTCTCGTTCCACAGGACGATGTCCACGCGCTCGCCATTGAGCTCGTTGGACACGGCCTGCACGCGCGAACCACGCATGCCGATGCAGGCGCCGATCGGATCGGTGCGCTGGTCGTGGGCGAGCACGGCGATCTTGGCGCGGTCGCCCGGATCGCGGGCACAGGCCTTGATTTCCACCAGGCCCTGGCCGACTTCCGGCACTTCCAGCTTGAACAGCTCGATCATGAATTCCGGTGCGGCGCGGCTGATGAACAGCTGCGGGCCACGCGGTTCCGAACGCACTTCGGCCAGGTAACCGCGGACGCGGTCGCCGGCACGCAGGACATCACGCGGAATGCCCTTGTCCTTCGGAATGAAACCTTCAGCGTTGCCGCCAAGGTCGACATAGATGTTGCCGCGCTCGGCGCGCTTGACCACACCGGTGATGAGCTCGCCCACACGGTCGGCCCATGCATCGACAACCTGCTGGCGCTCGGCTTCGCGCACGCGCTGCACGATCACCTGCTTGGCGGCCTGGGCGGCGATGCGACCGAAGTCGGGGTTCTCGATCTGCTCTTCGATGTAATCGCCGACGTCCACGCCTTCGGCTTCGTCGATCGCGTCCATCAGGCGGATCTGGCGATCCGGCGATTCCATCACTACGTCATCGGCCACCACTTCCCAGCGGCGGTAGGTTTCGTAGTTGCCATCCTTGTGGTCGATGACCACGCGGGTCAGCACTTCCTCGTCGGGATAGCGCTTCTTCGCTGCCGAGGCCAGGGCGGCCTCGATGGCATCGAAGATTACTTCACGCGGCACGCCCTTCTCGTTGGCGACCGCGTCCACTACCAGCAACAGTTCCTTGCTCATTGGCTCACTCCGCGCGCGGCTTCTTTGCCGCCGGCTCGTTGGAAGAAGAATTCTTGTTCGGCTTCGGACGCTTCGGTGCCGGACCGGTCGGCTTGCTCGGGGCCAGCCCCAGCGCCACCCAGTCAGGCATGATCCGCGCCTTGTCGATGTTGTCGGCCGACACCACCAGTGCGGTGTTGTCGACAATGAAGGTGATGCTGCCCTGCGCCTCGTCGATCGCGTCGATGCGACCCTGCAGGCGACGGCGGTTTTCCTGCGGCAGCTTCAGGGTGACCTTGGCCGATTCGCCGAGGTGACGACCGAACTGCTCCAGGTTGAACAGCGGGCGATCCACGCCCGGCGAAGACACTTCCAGCGTGTAATTGCCGCTGATCGGGTCCTCGACGTCCATCTGTGCAGAGACTTCGCGGCTTACCCGCTCACAGTCGTCCACATTGATGATGCGCTCGGGCTGTTCCGCCAGCGGCACGTCGATGTAAAGGCGAAGGGTCGCACCGCCGGGGGCCGGCAGATACTCAACGCCCAGCAGCTCCAGGCCCAGCGACACAACGGTCGGGGCGAGCAGATTCGCGATGTCGGTTGCCTTGTCGCTCACAGCCTGCCTTGATCTCTTGGTTGGGTGCCGGCCTTGGCCAGCATGGAAACATGACGCCCCGAAAACGACGAAGGGCCCGCTGGGCCCCTTTTCCGGAAAGACTCCGGTGACTGGATTCCGGTTGCAACGCGCTGAACAAGCGTGCTGCGGCCCTCCTTCCGTGTGGATCTCCGATGGGGAGCGCCGCCGTCAGGGGTACTTCTAGGCCGCTGATGATAGCCCCTGCACCGCTCTGGTGCAAGGCTGCGGCCGTGCTGAAACCCTCCGCTGCGCTCGCCGGGCATGGCCCGGTGGATCAGCGGAAGCGCCAAAGAAAAACGCCTTCGAAGCAGAACTTCGAAGGCGCATTCTTTACTTGGTAGCGGGGGCAGGATTTGAACCTGCGACCTTCGGGTTATGAGCCCGACGAGCTGCCAGACTGCTCCACCCCGCATCAGAAGCGGAATTATGAGGGATAACTTCAAAACCTGCAAGCTTTTCCTCATTCATCGAACTGGTTGGCGCCGATTCGATGTGTTGGTAGCGGGGGCAGGATTTGAACCTGCGACCTTCGGGTTATGAGCCCGACGAGCTGCCAGACTGCTCCACCCCGCACCGGAAGTGTTTGAACCGCTGCCTCCACTCTGGCGAGGGAGTGCGCTCCGCAACGATGTTCTGGCTGAACCGCTGCAGTGACAACTCAAGCTGCGTATATTACACGAATCGCGCAGCTTTGTGTCAACTTTTATGCAAGATGCGCAAATGCCTGCTGGCACCAGACCATGATCGGGTTCCAGGCCAGGCCCAGCGCCAGCAATGCCAGTGCGTTCACGCCCAGCACCACGCCCAGCACGCGGTCCTTGCTGCGCGGCATGGCCTCGCCCACCGGCTCATCGAAGTACATGACCTTGATGACGCGCAGGTAGTAGAAGCAACCGACCACGGCGCACAGCACGCCCAGGATCGCCAGCCACAACAGGCCGCCGTTGATGGCGGCGCCGAGCACGGCCAGCTTGGTCCAGAAACCGAGGAACGGCGGGATACCTGCCAGCGACGCCATGATGCACAGCACCAGGCCGGCCATCCACGGGTTGCGGGCGTTCAGACCCTTGAAGTCCTCGATGTTCTCGGCCTCGAAGCCGGCACGCGACAGCGCGATGATCGCGCCGAAGGCTGCGGTCGACATGATGGCGTAGGCCAGAGCGTAGAACAGCGCAGCCGCATAACCCTGCGAACCGCCACCGGCGATGCCCATCAGCAGGAAGCCGATGTGCGACACGGTGGAGAACGCCAGCATGCGCTTGAGGTTGCTCTGTGCGATGGCCATCAGGTTGCCGATCACCAGCGACAACGCGGCCAGGCCGGCAATCATCAGCTGCAGTTCGGTCGACAGCGGACCCACGCCCATTTCCAGCAGGCGATAGGCCATGCCGAAGGCGGCCAGCTTCGGTGCCGAGCTGATGAACAGCGCGATCGGTGCCGGAGCACCCTGGTACACGTCCGGCAGCCACATGTGGAACGGTGCGGCACCCAGCTTGAAGGCAACACCGGCAATCATGAATACCGCGCCGGTGATCAGCAGCACGCGCTCTTCCGAGTGCGGGATGGCGGCCTGGATGGCATCCAGGTGCAGGCTGCCGGTGGCGCCATAGATCAGCGACATGCCGTACAGCAGCAGGCCCGAAGCCAGCGAGCCGAGGACGATGTATTTCATCGCCGCTTCCGAGGCCAGCCCGCTTTCGCGGTTGCTGGCGACCAGCGCGTAGGAGCACAGGGCCAGCAGTTCCAGGCCCAGGTACACCATCAGCAGGCTGCCGGCGGAGACCAGGATCATCATGCCGGCGGTACCGAACAGGATCAGCACCGGAATCTCACCCTGGAACAGCTTGCGCTCGCGCAGGTAGCCCCAGCCGTAGATCAGGGTCAGGCCGCTGAGCAGCACGATCCCGGTCTTCATCACGTCCGCGGCGGTATCGCGCACGAACATGCCATGGAAGACCTCCCCCTGCCCGCCCACGCCGGTGGCCAGCATGAACAGCACCACGGCCAGTGCGGCGACCGAGAACAGGTGGGTGACGATCTTGTTCCGTTCGCTGACGAACAGGTCGAGGATCATCAGGGCGAAGGCACTGCCGATCAGCACCAGCTCGGGAGCGAGCGGTGGCAGGTCAGCGGCGGTCAGTGGCAGCAGCGGCGAGGTGGTCATCATCAAATCCTGGAATTACAGCAGCTTGCTGGATGCGATCTGCATCGCCAGCTTTGCGATCGAGGGCTCCATCAGGTCGGTCAGCGGCTTGGGGTAGATGCCCAGGGCCAGCACGCCAATGGCGAACACGCCCAGCACCAGCCATTCGCGGCCGTTGATGTCCTTCAGTTCGGCGACGTGGCTGTTGGCCACCTCGCCGAAGAAGACGCGCTTGTACAGCCACAGGGTGTAGGCCGCGCCGATGATCAGGGTGGTGGCTGCGCCCAGGGCGATCCACGGGTTCCGCTGGAACGCCGCGAGGATGACCATGAACTCGCCGACGAAACCGCTGGTACCCGGCAGGCCCGCATTGGCCATGAAGAACAGCATGGCGAAGGTGGCGAACCAGGGCATCACGTTGACCACGCCGCCGTAATCGGCGATGCGGCGGCTGTGCATGCGGTCGTACAGCACGCCGACGCAGGAGAACATCGCGCCGGACACGAAGCCGTGCGAGATCATCTGCACCATGGCGCCCTGCAGGCCCAGGCGGGCCGCATCGACGTTGCCGGCTTCACGCACCAGCCACAGGGCAATGAAGGTGCCCAGGGTGACGAAGCCCATGTGCGCGATCGACGAATAGGCGATCAGCTTCTTCATGTCGTCCTGCACCAGGGCGACCAGGCCGACGTAGATCACCGCGATCAGCGACAGTGCGATGACCAGCCATGCCCACTCCTGCGACGCATCGGGGACGATCGGCAGGTTGAAGCGCAGGAAGCCGTAGCCACCGATCTTCAGTGCGATGGCGGCCAGGATCACCGAACCGGCGGTCGGCGCTTCCACGTGCGCGTCCGGCAGCCAGGTGTGCACCGGGAACATCGGCACCTTGACCGCGAACGCGATCAGGAAGGCGAAGAAGATCCAGGTCTGTTCCTTGCCCGACAGCTGCAGTGCATAGAGGTCGGCCAGCTGGAAGCTGCCACCCTTCATGTACAGGTAGATCAGCGCCACCAGCATCAGCACCGAGCCGAGGAAGGTGTACAGGAAGAACTTCAGCGCGGCGTAGATGCGGCGCGGGCCGCCCCAGACACCGATGATCAGGAACATCGGGATCAGCATCGCCTCGAAGAACACGTAGAACAGCATCGCGTCCGTGGCCGAGAAGATACCGACGGTGACACCTTCCAGGATCAGGAAGGCCGCCACGTACTGGTTCACGCGCTTGTCGATCGCGCTCCAGGCACCGATCAGGGCGAGCACGCTGACCAACGTGGTCAGCAGGATCAGCGCTACGGCGATGCCGTCCACGCCCAGGTTGTAGCCGATGTTGTAGGTCGGGATCCAGGCGTGGGTCTCGACGAACTGCAGCGCGTCGATGCCCGGGTTGTAGCCGCCCAGCAGCGAGAGACTCGCCACGAAGGTCAGCACCGCGACGCCCAGCGACGCCCAACGGGCGGTCTGCGCATCACGGATCGCAAGGATCAGGGCACCGCCGAGGATCGGCAGCCAGATGAGGACACTGAGTAGAGGCCAGTTCGACACGTCTTCTTATTCCGTACAGGTCATCAACGCAGGTAATGCATCAGCACGCCCAGGAGGGCAATCAGGCCGATGATCATCGCGAAGGCGTAGTGATAGAGGAAACCGGATTGGGTACGGCGCAGCACGCTGGCTGCGACGTCCACAACACGTGCCGAGAGATTGACCACGCCGTCGACGATGTTGCTGTCGATCCAGCGCGAGACCTTGCCCAGCTTGACGCTGCCACCGGCGAGGCCATCGATCCACAGCTTGTCGAAGCCGTACTTGTTTTCCAGCACGGACACCACCGGGGCGAAGGTCTTGCGCGCCTTGCCCGACAGGTCCGGCTTCCACAGGTAGAACAACGCAGCCAGCAGGAAGCCTGCCAGGGTCAGCCAGAACGGCGGCAGCATCATGCCGTGCAGCGCGAACGCCACCGGACCATGGAACTCCTCGCCCAGGAAGGCCACGGTGTTCTTGGCCGGATCGTAGAAATCGACGATGCCGGTGAAGAACGTGTTGACCTGGCCCTTGATCGCCGCATGGGCGTGGTGACCGGCCCAGTCGGTGCCGTGCAGCATCGGACCGATGCTGAAGAAACCGATGGCGATCGACGGGATGGCCAGCAGGATCAGCGGCAGCGTCACCACCCACGGCGTTTCATGCGGCTCATGCGGACCGTGGCCATGGCCGTGGTCGTCATGCGCGTCGGCATGGTGTGCGTCGGCAGCATGGTGGTCGTCATGACCATGGCCGTGATCATCGTGTGCATCGCGGAAGCGGTCCTTGCCGTGGAAGGTCAGGAACAGCAGGCGGAAGCTGTAGAAGCTGGTCACCAGCACGCCACCCAGCACTGCCCAGTAGCCATAGGTGGCCACCCAGCTGTTCTGCATGTGGGCGTGGATCTCGGCGGCCTCGATGATGGTGTCCTTCGAGTAGAAGCCGGAGAAGAACGGCGTACCGACCAGGGCCAGGGTACCGATCCACATGGTGATGAAGGTGATCGGCATGTACTTGCGCAGGCCGCCCATCTTGCGCATGTCCTGCTCGTGGTGCATCGCGATGATGACCGAGCCGGCCCCCAGGAACAGCAGCGCCTTGAAGAAGGCGTGGGTCATCAGGTGGAAGACGGCAGCGGAGTACGCCGACACGCCCAGCGCCACGGTCATGTAACCCAGCTGGGACAGCGTGGAGTACGCGACGACGCGCTTGATGTCATTCTGCACGATGCCGATCAGGCCGGTGAAGAACGCGGTGGTGGCACCGATGAACAGGATGAAGTTCAACGCGGTCTGCGACAGCTCGAACAATGGCGACATGCGGGTGACCATGAAGATACCGGCGGTCACCATCGTCGCGGCGTGGATCAGCGCCGAGATCGGGGTCGGGCCTTCCATCGAATCCGGCAGCCACACGTGCAGCGGAACCTGCGCCGACTTGCCCATGGCGCCGATGAACAGGCCGATGCAGATGACGGTGGCGATCGACCAGATCACCGGCTCGTTGAGCAGCTGCATGCCGAACATGGTGCCGTCCCAGATCTGCAGCTGGGCGCGCGGGTCGGCGAGCATGCCGGCCTGCGAGAACACCTGCGAGTAATCCAGGGTACCGAACACCCACAACACACCGGCGATGCCCAGCAGGAAGCCGAAGTCACCGACGCGGTTGACCAGGAACGCCTTCATGTTGGCGAAGATCGCGGTCGGACGCTTGAACCAGAAACCGATCAGCAGGTACGACACCAGGCCCACTGCTTCCCAGCCGAAGAACAGCTGCAGGAAGTTGTTGCTCATCACCAGGGTGAGCATCGAGAAGGTGAACAGCGAGATGTAGCTGAAGAACCGCTGGTAACCCGGATCGTCCTGCATGTAGCCGATCGTGTAGATGTGGACCAGCAGCGACACGAAGGTCACCACCACCATCATCATCGCGGTCAGCTTGTCGACCATGAAACCGACGTGGGCCGAGTACTGGCCGACTTCGAAGAACGTGTACAGGTTCTCGTTGAACGGCTGAGCCCCGCCCCACAGCAGCTGGTAGAGCGTGTGCATCGACAGGCCGCAGGCAACGGCGACACCGAGGATGGTGATGGTCTGCGCGCCGAAGCGCTTGACCTGGCGACCGAACAGGCCGGCGATGATGCTGCCGAACAGCGGTGCAAGCACCACTGCGATCAACAGACTCTTGGAGAGAGTGATTTCCATCTGTGGATCAGCCCTTCAACGAATCGACTTCGCCGACATTGATCGTTCGGCGTGTACGGAACAGGGTCACCAGGATCGCCAGGCCGATGGCGGCCTCGGCTGCGGCGACGGTCAGGATGAAGAACACGAACAGCTGACCGGACGGATCACCCAACTGACGCGAGAACGCGACGAAATTGACGTTCACCGACAGCAGCATCAGTTCGATGGACATCAGCAGGACGATGACGTTCTTCCGGTTGAGGAAGATGCCGGCCAGGCTGATGGCGAACAGCACCGCGCCGAGCGCAAGCATGTGGCCAAGGGTAATCACGGCTGGGTCTCCTCGCCGGCAACCGGCTTGCTGTTGCTGTGCACGACCGGCACTTCGGCGCCCATCTTGACCATGCGCAGGCGGTCGCCCGCCTTGACCATGGTCTGTTCACCCGGGTTCTGGCTCTTCACACCGGTACGGCGACGCAGGGTCAGCATTACCGCGGCCACAACAGCCACAGTCAGGATGACGGCAGCGAACTCGAACGGCAGCAGGTACTCAGTGAACAGCGTGCGGGCCAGCCAGGTGACGTTGGAGCTGTCTGCAGCAACCGCGGCGGCGTTGTCGGCCGGGAACGGAGTGACCGCCCTGCCCTTCACGCCGATCAGGGTCAGCATCTGCACCAGCATCGCCACGGCAACGATGAGGCCGACCGGCAGGTAGCGCACCCAGCCTTCACGCATCTTCGTAGGATCGATGTCGAGCATCATCACCACGAAAAGGAACAGCACCATCACCGCACCGACGTAGACCAGCACCAGCGCAACACCGAGGAACTCGGCACCGACCAGCAGCCACACGCAGGCGATGGAGAAGAAGGTCAGCACCAGGCACAGGACAGCATGCACGGGGTTGCGCACGCTGATCACTGCAGCGGCCGAAACCGTTGCCGCGATGGCGAAGACCCAGAAAGCGATATTTACCCAATCCATCTCTCGACCTCAGCGGTAAGCGGCATCGGCGGCACGACGCTCGGCGATCTCGGATTCGAGACGGTCGCCCAGGGCCAGCAGCTGCGGCTTGGTAACGATGTTTTCGCCACGATTCTCGAAGTGGTACTCGAGGATGTGGGTCTCGACGATCGAGTCCACCGGGCAGCTTTCCTCACAGAAGCCGCAGAAGATGCACTTGAACAGATCGATGTCGTAGCGCGTGGTACGGCGGGTGCCGTCCTCGCGCTTGGCCGAATCGATGGTGATGGCCAATGCCGGGCACACCGCTTCGCACAGCTTGCAGGCGATGCAGCGCTCTTCACCGTTGGGATAACGGCGCAGAGCGTGCAGGCCACGGAAGCGCGGCGACTGCGGGAACTTCTCCATCGGGTACATCATCGTGTACTTCGGCTTGAAGCTGTACTTCAGCGTCAGCCAGAGACCGGCCAGCAGTTCGAGCAGCAACAGGCTCTTGAAGTAATGGGTAATCCTGTTCATCACTTAGACGCCCTTTTGAATCACGCCGAAGAACACCATGACGGCGGTAACCGCAATCCACAGAATGGCCAGCGGGATGAAGACCTTCCAGCCCAGGCGCATGATCTGGTCATAGCGGAAGCGCGGGAAGCTGGCACGGAACCAGATGTAGGCACTGGCGAAGAAGAACACCTTGACGAACAGCCACGGTGCACCGCCCTTCCAGATCCAGTCGACCAGCGGCGAGATATCGCCCGGGTTGACCCAGCCCTGGATCGGGCTCAGCCAGCCGCCGAGGAAGAAGATCGAGATCAGGAAGCTGATCAGGATCATGTTCGCGTATTCGGCCAGGAAGAACAGCGCGAACGCACCGCCCGAGTACTCGACCATGTGACCGGCGACGATTTCCGACTCACCTTCCACCACGTCGAACGGCGCGCGGTTGGTTTCGGCAACGCCCGACACCCAGTAGATGACGAACAGCGGGAACAGCGGCAGCAGGAACCAGTCGAAGAAACCGGAATTGCCGGCCTGCGCCATCACGATGTTGCTCAGATTCAGGCTGCCCGCAGCGATCATCACGCCGACCAGGGCGAAGCCCATGGCGATTTCGTAGCTGATCATCTGCGCCGAGGCGCGCATCGCACCCAGGAACGCATACTTCGAGTTGGATGCCCAACCGGCCAGGATGATGCCGTAGATGCCGAGCGAGGTCATCGCCAACAGATACAGCAGGCCGGCGTTGGCGTTGGACAGCACGATCTGCGAATCGAAGGGCACCACCGACCAGGCCGCGAAGGCCGGAGCCAGGGTGATCAGCGGCGCCAGCAGGAAGATCGCCTTGTTGGCGCTGCTCGGCTGCAGGACTTCCTTGAACAGCAGCTTGAAGACGTCGGCGAAGGCCTGGAAGATGCCCATGCCCACGTACATCGGGCCGTGGCGGACGTGCATCCAGCCGATCAGCTTGCGTTCCCAGACCACGTAGAAGGCCACCGAGACGATCACCGGAACGGTGATCACCAGGATCTTCAGGATGATCCAGATCAGCGCGCCGATGTCACCGAGGCCAAGCAGCCACTGGTGCAGCGGATCAACCGCGTTAATCAGCAATTCGTTCATGCAGCCACCACCGAAACACGAGCGGCACCCAGCGGCGCGGTTGCGCCGTGGCCCGATTCAATCCAGACCGAACCCGCAGCGACGCGGGCGTCGACCACCACCGGCAGGGTGGCCTTGCCGGCATCGGTGCCGACCTTGGCCATCTGCCCTTCCTGCAGCTGCAGGCGGGCGGCATCGTCAGCGTTGAGCACGATGCGCGGGGCGTTGTTGAGCGGATGCGACTGCAGCGCCGGGGCGCGACGGACCACCGCATCGGTGCGGTAGATCGCAGCGGTCGAGGCCACTTCCAGGCCTTCGCCGGTAAGGGCCGGCTGGGCCGAGGCAGCGACGGCAACAGTCACCGGGGCCAGGCTGGCGCGCAGGCCGGCCAGGTCGATGAACTCGAAGCCGGCGACGGCCAGCTCAGCGCCAAGCGCACGCAGCACTCGCCAGCCCTCGCGGGCCTCGCCCGGCAGCTTGCCGCCGGCACGGGCCGACTGCTCGCGACCGTCGAGGTTGGTCAGGGTGGCGTCGATTTCCGGCAGCGCGCCGATCGGCAGGATCACGTCGGCAACGTCGCGGGTCGAGGCGCAGGCGAACTGGCTGAAGGCCACCACCTGTGCGCCGACCAGCGCCTTGCGCGCGGCCGGAGCATCGGCGAAGTCCAGGCCCGGTTCCAGGCCGTAGACCACGTAGGCCTTGCGCGGATCGGCCAGCATCGCGGCGACGTCCTTGCCGGCCGGCAGCACGCCGGCGCGGGTCAGGCCGATCGCGTTGGCGCCCTGCGGGATACGGCACAGCTTGGCACCGGTGGCGGCGGCGAAGTCACGCGCAGCGGCGCGGATCGCGGCAGCCTGCGGATGGTTCTCGGCGATGCCACCGACGATCAGCACGGTGTTGGTACCGCCCTGCACCGCCGAACGCAGCTCGGCGTTGGCCAGTGCATCGGCGAACTTCGACGGGGCCACGATCTGCTTGCCGGCAACGCTGAACGCGAAGTCGAAGTCGACCGGGTTGACGACGTGGATCTTCGCGCCGTTGGTCGTCTGCGCCTTGCGCAGGCGGGCGTGCAGCAGCGGCAGTTCGTGGCGGATGTTGCTGCCCAGAACGACGATGCGGTCGGCGCCTTCGATCTCGGCCAGCGGCAGGCCGAACACTTCGGCGGTGGCGGCGTCGGAGAAGTCGCGGTTGTTGATGCGGTGGTCGATGTTGCTCGAACCCAGGCCAGTAGCCAGGCGGGCCAGCAGTGCGCCCTCTTCGTTCGACGTCGACGGGTGCACCAGCACGCCCAGGTTGTCGCCCTGGTTGGCCTTGAGGATCTCGGCGGCCGCGGCCAGGCCTTCGGCCCAGCTCACTTCCTTCCACTCGCCATTGACCTTGCGCAGCGGCTTGACCGCACGGTCTTCGCTGTACAGGCCCTGGTGCGAATAACGGTCACGATCGGACAGCCAGCACTCGTTGACCGACTCGTTGTCGCGCGGCACGGTACGCAGCACTTCGCCGCGACGAACGTGCAGGAACAGGTTCGAGCCCATCGCGTCGTGGTAACCCAGCGATTCGCGCGCGGTCAGTTCCCACGGACGGGCGCGGAACTGGAACACCTTGTTGGTCAGCGCACCGACCGGGCACACGTCAACCACATTGCCCGAAAGCTCGGTGGTCAGCGGCTTGCCGTCGTAGGTACCGATCTGCAGGTTTTCACCGCGGTACATGCCACCCAGTTCGTAGGTACCGGCGACGTCGGCGGTGAAGCGGACGCAGCGGGTGCACTGGATGCAGCGGGTCATCTCGGTGGCGACCAGCGGCCCCATGTCCTCGTCGGCCACCACGCGCTTGCGCTCGTTGAAGCGGCTGACCGAACGGCCGTAACCCAGCGACACGTCCTGCAGTTCGCACTCGCCGCCCTGATCGCAGATCGGGCAATCCAGCGGGTGGTTGATCAGCAGGAACTCCATCACCGAGCGCTGGAACTTCAGCGCCTTTTCACTGCGGGTGGCGACCTTCATGCCATCCATCACCGGCGTGGCGCAGGCCGGCGCCGGCTTCGGCGACTTTTCCACGTCGACCAGGCACATGCGGCAGTTGGCAGCGATCGGCAGCTTCTCGTGGTAGCAGAAGCGCGGAATCGAAATGCCCGCCTTGTCGGCGGCCTGGATGATCATCGAACCCTTGGGCACGACCAGCGACTTGCCATCGATCTCGATGGTGACGTGGTCCGGTGGCACGCTGGGATTTATGGGTTGCGCGCTCATGCAGCGGCTGCCTCCACCTTCTTGCCGTCAACCATCGAATGACCGTTGACGATGTAGTACTCGAATTCGTCCCAGAACTGGCGCAGGAAGCCCTGGATGGGCCACGCCGCCGCTTCGCCGAACGCACAGATGGTGTGACCTTCGATCTGACCGGCCACGGTCTTCAACTGGTGCAGGTCTTCCATCGTGGCCTTGCCGGCGACGATGCGCTCCAGCACGCGGTGCATCCAGCCGGTACCTTCGCGGCACGGGGTGCACTGGCCACAGGATTCCTTGTGGAAGAACTGGCTGATGCGGCAAGCGAACTTGACGCAGCAGACGCTGTCATCCAGCACCACGACCGCACCGGAACCCAGGCCGGAGCCCAGCGCACGGATGGTGTCGTAGTCCATCGGCAGGCCCTTCAGCTCGGCCGCGGTCAGCACCGGCATGGACACGCCGCCCGGGATCGCGCCCTTGAGCTTGCGGCCCGGCTTGAGGCCGCCAGCCATTTCCAGCAGGTCGTCGAAGGTGGTGCCGAGCGGCACTTCGAAGTTGCCGCCCCTCTGCACGCAGCCGGACACCGAGAAGCACTTCGGGCCGCCATTGGCGGTCAGGCTCAGGCCCTTGAACCACTCGGGGCCATTGCGGATGATCGCCGGCACCGAACCGTAGGTTTCGGTGTTGTTGATCGTCGACGGCTTGCCATACAGACCGAAGTTGGCCGGGAACGGCGGCTTGTAGCGCGGCTGGCCCTTCTTGCCTTCCAGCGATTCCATCAGTGCGGTTTCTTCGCCGCAGATGTAGGCGCCGGCACCGAGGGCGCCGTAGATGTCGATATCCACGCCAGAGCCCAGCACGTTCTTGCCCAGCCAGCCGTTTGCATAGGCATCGGCCAGGGCCTGCTCGAAGTGCTCGAACGGCTCGTGGTGGAACTCACCGCGGAGGTAGTTGTAACCCACGGTCGAACCGGTGGCGTAGCAGGCGATCGCCATGCCTTCCACCACCGAATGCGGGTTGTAACGCAGGATGTCGCGATCCTTGCAGGTGCCCGGCTCGGATTCATCCGAGTTGCAGAGGATGTACTTCTGCACGTTACCCTTGGGCATGAAGGACCACTTCAGGCCTGTCGGGAAACCAGCGCCGCCACGGCCGCGCAGGCCCGAGGCCTTGACCATCTCGATGACCTGCTCCGGCGGGATCTTCTCTTCGAGGATCTTGCGCAGGGCGGCGTAGCCACCGGTCTTCAGATAGCTTTCGTACGACCACGGGGTGTCGTAATGCAGGGTGGTGTAGACCACCTGGTGCGGCAGCGGCGCGGGGCCGACCGGACCCTTGGATTCGTGGTGATGTGCCATGCCCTTACTCCAGCCCGTCCAGAAGCTCGTCGACCTTTTCCAGGGTCAGACGCTCATGGTAGTGACCATTGATGACCATCATCGGTGCACCCGCGCAGCCGGCCAGGCACTCTTCCTCACGCTTGAGGTAGACGCGGCCGTCAGCGGTCGACTGACCGTTCTTGATGCCCAGCTTCTTCTCGCAATGGCGCACGATGTCTTCGGCGCCATTGAGCCAGCAGCTGATGTTCGTGCAGATGGCCACGTTGTTGCGACCCACCTTCTCGGTCTCGAACATCGAGTAGAAGCTGGCAACCTCGTAGGCCCACACCGGCGGCAGGTCCAGGTACTTGGCCACGCCGGCGATCAGCTCGTCGGTCAGCCAGCCCTGGTTCTGCTCCTGGGCAGCATGCAGACCCTGCAGCACGGCAGAGCGCTTGCGGTCCGGCGGGAACTTGGACAGCCAGTGATCGATGTGAGCGCGGGTTTTGTCGCTCAACACCACCATCGGGTCGACGTCGCGCGCCGCCTCGAAATTACCTGTCGCCTTCATCGGCCGACCTCAGCGAAATGCATAACGTGAAATTGCAGAAACTGCGGCGCCGGCTTGCGCCGGCTGCCTGCAGCGGGCGTTGGCGTGGCGGACGGCATTACCGGTCAACCTCGCCGAACACCAGATCGTAGGTACCGATCATCGCCACCACGTCGGCCAGCATGTGGCCACGCACGATCGAATCGATCGAGGACAGGTGGGCGAAGCCCGGCGCACGGAGGTGTACGCGGAACGGCTTGTTGGCGCCGTCGGAAACCAGGTAGCAGCCGAATTCGCCCTTGGGCGCTTCAACCGCGGCGTAGGTCTCGCCGGCCGGCACGCAATAGCCTTCACTGAACAGCTTGAAGTGGTGGATCAGCGCTTCCATGTCGTCCTTCATGTCCTCGCGCTTGGGCGGAGCGACCTTGAAGTTCTTGACCATGACCGGGCCTGGGTTGGCCTTCAGCCACGCCACGCACTGCTTGATGATGCGGTTGGACTCGCGCATTTCGGCCACGCGGCACAGGTAGCGATCGTAGCAATCGCCTTCCTTGCCCAGCGGGATGTCGAAATCGACGGCATCGTACTTCGCGTACGGACGCTTCTTGCGCAGATCCCAGGCGATGCCCGAACCACGCAGCATCACGCCGGTCATGCCCCACTGGTGGGCCAGTTCCGGCGTGACCACGCCGATGCCAACGGTACGCTGCTTCCAGATACGGTTGTCGGTCAGCAGGGTCTCGTATTCGTCGACACGGCCCGGGAATTCATTGGTGAAGTTTTCCAGGAAGTCCAGCAGCGAACCTTCGCGCGAGGCGTTGAGGTTCTTCAGGGCCTTGCCCTTGTGCCAGCGCGATTCCTTGTACTTCGGCATGTGGTCCGGCAGGTCGCGGTAAACGCCGCCCGGACGGTAGTACGCCGCGTGCATGCGCGCGCCGGAGACCGCTTCGTAGCAGTCCATCAGCTCTTCGCGCTCGCGGAAGGCGTACAGCATCACTGCCATCGCACCCAGGTCGAGCGCGTTGGAACCCAGCCACATCAGGTGGTTCAGGATGCGGGTGATCTCGTCGAACATCGTGCGGATGTACTGCGCGCGCTCCGGCGCCTCGATCCCCATCAGGGTCTCGATCGAGCGCACGTAGGCGTGCTCGTTGCACATCATCGACACGTAATCCAGGCGATCCATGTAGCCGATCGACTGGTTGAAGGGCTTGGACTCGGCCAGCTTCTCGGTGCCCCGGTGCAGCAGACCCACGTGCGGGTCGGCACGCATGATGGTCTCGCCGTCCATCTCCAGGATCAGGCGCAGCACACCGTGCGCGGCCGGATGCTGCGGGCCGAAGTTCATGGTGTAGTTGCGGATTTCCTGCCGGCTTTCGGCAGCATTGCTGGCGAATGCTTCGCCGGCCTGGTGTACGTGACTCACTTCACTGCCTCCTGCGAGCGCTCGCCGGCAGCGGTCTGCAGGCGGGCGTCGTCGCGGATCACGCGCGGCACGCCGACACGCGGCTCCACCGAGGTGACCGGTTCGTAGATGACACGCTTCTTTTCTTCGTCGTAGCGGACTTCGACGTTGCCGATCAGCGGGAAGTCCTTGCGGAACGGATGGCCGACGAAACCGTAGTCGGTCAGGATCCGGCGCAGGTCCGGGTGACCTTCGAAGATCACGCCATACAGGTCGAACGCTTCGCGCTCGAACCAGTTCAGGCCCGGCCAGATGCCGGTCAGCGAGGACACCACCGGCAGCGCTTCGTCAGGCGCGAAGCAGCGCAGGTGCATCATCAGGTTGTGCTGGTACGAACGCAGCTGTGCGACCACGGCAAAGCGCTGGGTCGGCATGTGCTGCGGGCGGGCACCGTCGGCGCTCTCTTCGCTGGGGAATTCGCCCCAGGCGAAGCGGCCCTGGGCCTTGCCTTCGACACCGCGGCTGAAGCCCTGCGAGGACACGTCGGCGGTGTCCCACTCATCGGAGCCATAACCGAGGTAATCGACGCCGCAGAGGTCCACGGCCTGCTCGAAACCAAACTCGTCACGCAGCGCGAGGGCGGTGGCGTGCCACTCAGCGGCAGGCACTTCCAGCGTCACTTCGCCGCGGGGTTCGACCACGATGACCTTCGCACCTGCGAAACGTGCGGAGAGTCGGTCGATGAAGGATGCTTGCTCTGCCATGGGGGCTTGGCGCGCTCTTGTCAGGTGAAGGGGTCAGCGGGCGATGGTCTGTGTACGCCAGATCTTCTTCTGCAGCTGCAGGATCCCGTACACCAGCGCCTCGGCGGTCGGCGGGCAGCCCGGGACATAGATGTCCACCGGCACCACGCGATCACAGCCGCGCACCACAGAATAGGAGTAGTGGTAGTAACCACCGCCGTTGGCGCAGCTGCCCATGGAGATCACCCACTTGGGGTCGGGCATCTGGTCATAGACCTTGCGCAGCGCCGGGGCCATCTTGTTGACCAGGGTGCCGGCGACGATCATCACGTCGGACTGACGCGGCGACGGGCGGAACACCACGCCGTAGCGGTCAAGGTCCAGGCGCGCCGCACCTGCGTGCATCATTTCGACCGCACAGCAGGCCAGACCGAAGGTCATGGGCCACATCGAACCGGTACGTGCCCAGTTCAGCAGGGCATCGACGCTGGTGGTGACAAAGCCCTTTTCCAACAGGGGGTTGTCGCCTTCCGGCCGCAGGATGTCATCAACCCGCCCTTCCGGGACAGGATTGGTCATCAGGCCATCGAGAGTCTGAATCACTCCCATTCCAGCGCTCCCTTCTTCCAGACATAAATGAAACCGAGGAACAGCATGCCGACGAACAGACCCATGGTGACGAGCGAACGCGCGCCAAGCTCCATGAAGACCTGCGTCCACGGCACGATGAAGATGATTTCCAGGTCGAAGACGATGAACTGGATCGCGATCAGGTAGTAGCGCACGTCGAACTTCATACGTGCGTCTTCGAAGGCTTCGAAGCCGCACTCGTACGGCGACAGCTTTTCCAGATCGGGGCGGCGGGGACCGAGGAATCGACCAACCAGCATCAGCGTAATGCCGATACCGGTGGCAACGATCAGAAACAGCAGAGACGGCAAATATTCGGCCAGCACAGCGATTCTCTCTTGCCTCTGCCGCTGCGCCTGCAGGCGCTTTGGCATGGGGGAGTGGACGGGAATCTGCCTGGCGCCTTGCGCGCCAGACGAACCCGCTTTACTTACTAAATGGTGCCCAAGAGGGGACTCGAACCCCTACGACCTAAGTCGCTACCACCTCAAGGTAGTGCGTCTACCAATTCCGCCACCTGGGCAAACGATCACATCAGACTATCTTCCCGATGCGCCGCGTATTGTAACCGGCTTCAGTCTTTCTGGGAGCCTTCCGAAGGCTTTTCTTCACCAGAAACCGAAGATTCCGCCTGAGCCGGCACAGTTGCGGCCGGAACCGGGGCGGCCGGGACCGCATCGGCCTTCGGAACAGCCGGCAATTCGCCCGCCGGAGCGGCCGGAGCACTGGCCGCCGGGGCAGACATCAGACCCAGATCCTGTTCGGCGGCCGGGCGGTTGCCATGGCCGGCGTACCAGGCCATGAAGAGGCTGATGCCGAAGAACACCACGGCCAGCCACTTGGTCGACTTGGACAGGAAGTTGGACGCGCCACGCGCACCGAACACGGTCCCCGAGGCGCCAGCGCCAAAGCCCGAACCTGCCGCCGCACCCGAGCCACGCTGCATCAGGATCAGCGCGACCATGGCTACGGCAACCAGCACGTAGACGACATTGAGGATCAACATCAGCATTGGAAATCCGCCCTCGGACTAGAGTGCCGGCGGCTAGCCGGCAACCGTAACTAATTGTTTGCCGCCGCCTCTGCGATGGCCAGGAAGTCGGCGGCCACCAGGGAGGCACCACCAACCAGCCCACCATCGACATCCGGCTGCGCGAACAGTTCCCCGGCATTGTCGGGCTTCACGCTACCGCCGTAAACAATGGGCAGTGAATCAGCAATTCTAGCATCGATGCGCGCGACTTCGCCACGAATGAACGCGTGCACCTGCTGCGCCTGCTCCTTGGTTGCGGTACGGCCGGTTCCGATCGCCCAGACCGGCTCGTAGGCGACCACGGCATTGGCGAAGCCTTCCGCCCCGACAAGCTCCAGCACCGGGGCCAGCTGGCTGGCGATGACCGACTCGGTCTGCCCGGCCTCGCGCTGCTCAAGGGTTTCACCGACGCACAGCACCGGCACCAGGCCGGCATGCAGGGCGGCAGCGAACTTGCGGGCCACCAGCTCACTGCTCTCGTTGTGGTACTGGCGACGCTCGGAGTGGCCGACCAGGCCATAGCGGGCACCCACCTCGTGCAGCATGGCCGCGCATACCTCACCGGTGTAGGCGCCCTTCTCGTTGCTGCTGACGTCCTGTGCACCAAAGGCCAGGCCGGTGTCGCCGAAGTCTTCGACCAGCTCACCCAGGTAGGGCATCGGCGGCAGGATCACCACCTCCACTCCGCGCTTCGGCAGCCCGGCAGCGACCTGCCCCAGCAGTTCGGTGGCGAATTGACGGCTGCCGTGCAGCTTCCAGTTTCCAGCGACGATCTTGCGGCGCATGAGCGGGTGGCTCCTGTATGAACTCAGCCGCCCATGATACCTGCTGCGGCAAAAAACCGTTTCTTTGTAAGCGGTTACATGGGTTTTCAGCCAACGGCGGGGCCCCTCGTGGCGGGGGCCTGGGTTGGGTTGGTCGCGGAAAGCTCCGGCTGGGTTCGTGGGATTGGCCGAGCGGGTGGGGCTGCGCAGGGGTCGCTGCAAGTACGTCCCTGTAAGCTCGGGCGCCGCATCCATGCGGCTCACGCCCCTGCGCAGCCCCACCCGCCCGGCCCATGACACATTGCGGCGATTCGCCCGCCACGGAAAGAAAAAAGGAGATCAAAAGCAAAAGCGAAAGCAGAGCTTCGGCCCCCTCCCCTGCTTCGAGATCTGACAGATCTCATCCACGCATGACGTGGATAGATCGTGTCGACCAAGGTCGACACCTACCAACAGCCGCGGGAAATTGTCGGGGGTGGGGCGGTGTGGGCTGGCAGGACCGTTGGCGCCATGGATGGCGCCATCGAGCCCCCAGGGATGGGTTTACGGCGTGTCCTGCCAGCCCACACCGCCCCGCCCAACCCGCAGAAACCCGGAGCTGCTTTGGCTTTAGGCTTTGGCCCTGGCCTCTGCGGGTGCAGGGTGCAACCCTGCCGAACACCCTCCGCTGCGCTCGCCGGGCATGGCCCGGCGCTACCCGTAATGAAAAAGCCGCCTTTCGGCGGCTTCTTCATTACTTCAGCTTGATCTCGCGCAAGCGCTCTTCGAGGAAGCCGTGCGCGGTGATCGGCTCCGGGTACCGGCTCGGGTTCTCCTCGCTGATGCACGAGGGCAGCACGTCGATCAGGAAATCCGGGTTCGGGTGCAGGAAGAACGGCACCGAATAGCGCGGCTGGCGGGCCAGCTCGCCCGGAGGATTGACCACACGGTGGATGGTCGACGGATACACATGGTTGGTCAGGCGCTGCAGCATGTCGCCGATGTTGACCACGATGGTGTCCGCGTCCGAGGTGAACGGCACCCAGTCCCCATCATGCGACTGCACTTCCAGGCCTGCCGCGCTGGCGCCAACCAGCAGCGTGATGAAGTTGATGTCGCCATGTGCACCGGCACGCACGTTCGGGATGTCGTCGGTGGTGATCGGCGGGTAATGGATCGGGCGCAGGATCGAATTGCCGAAATTGGTCTTGTCGGCGAAGAAGTGCTCCGGCAGGCCGATGTGCAGGGCCAGGGCCGACAGCACGCGCGAACCCAGGTTGTCCAACGCCTGGTACAGGCCATAACCACGCTCACGGAAGCCCTCGACCTCGGACGGCCACAGGTTCGGCGCCATCACGTCCCGGTACTTGGAGTCGTCGGCGATCTCGCGGCCGATGTGCCAGAACTCCTTCAGGTCGAAGTGCTTGGAGCCCTTGGCGGTCTCCACACCGAACGGGGTATAGCCACGGGCGCCGCCGCTGCCCGCCACGTGGTACTTGCGCTTGGTCTCATCCGGCAGTGCGAAGAAGGCCTTGAAGACGTCGTAGGCCGCATCGATGTCGGCCTGCGGGATGCCGTGGTTGCGGATGCCGGCAAACCCCCATTGGCGATATGCCGCCCCCAGCTCGGCCACGAAGGCGTCGCGGTCACTGTCGAAACGGGTGATGTCGAGGGTGGGGATCTGGCTCACAGCGGTTCCTGGCTTGTCGTTGAGTCGGTACGGGCCCGCCATGTCATGGCGACCGATCTGAACATTGTGACAGATAGATCGGGGCACGCCACCGACACACTGAAACAAACCGATACAATGCGCCACCCGCGCGCGGTTTAACGACTTCGTCACGCCGGGAAACGCCACCCGTTACCCCATCCCAACCCGCCTTCTCCATGGACGCCGCCCTGCCCGACGCCACCGCCGCCGCTCTTCCCGGCCCCGCCCGACGCTGGCGCAGGCTGGCCTGGTGGTCCCTGTTCATCGCGGCCAACGCGGTGCTGGCCGCGCTCATCGCGCTGGGCAACGTTCCGCTGCGCGACAACCCCGGCGGGACACTCGGCCTTGCCTATCTGGCGATTGCCCTGCCCGGCCATCTGCTCGCGTTCGGCGCACTGGCCGGCCTGCTGCCGCTGGCCATCGGCCTGTGGCCGCGCAGCGCGCGCGCGCTCAGCGTGTCGGCGGTGATATGCCAGGGTCTGTGGCTGTGCCTGCTGCTGGTGGATGCCAAGGTGTTCGCGCTGTATCGCTTCCACCTCAACGCGATGGTCGCCAACATGGTGTTCGGCGGTGCCCTGCAGGATCAGGTGAGTCTGTCCTGGAAGACCTGGCTGCAAGCGGCTGCCATGGTATCGGCGATCTTCGCCGCGCAGGGCCTGCTGGCCTGGGCCTGCTGGAAGCTGCTGCCCGCAGCGCCGCGGCGGCGGCGGGTACTGCAGGCCTGGGCGGTGATTGCCCTGCTGATGGGCGGCGGCCAGGTCGCCACTGCCTACTACGATGCGCTTGGCGAACGCGCAGTGATCAGCCAGTGGAATTACCTGCCATGGGCGCAGCCGATCACCGCCAAGAGCGCGATGCGCCGCTTCGGCGTGGTCAGCCAGCACCAGGTCGGCCTGCCCGATCCGCGCCATGCCCAGCTCAACTATCCATTGCAGCCCCTGCGCTGCCAGAGCCACCAGCGGCCGAACGTGCTGATGGTGGTACTGGAATCGTTGCGCCATGACGTGCTCACCCCTCAGTTCATGCCCAACGCATCGGCACTGGCCGGGTCCTCGCGGGTGTACGAGCATCATTTCAGCACCGGCAACGCCACCCGCTATGGCCTGTTCGGCCTGCTGTATGGCCTGCCGGGTGGCTACTGGCCGAGCATGCTCGACGAGCAGCGCGGCTCGCAGCTGTTCAAGGTGCTGGGACAGCAGGGCTATGACCTGCATCTGTATGGCAGCGCGCCGCTGTACAGCCCGGAATTCGATCGCACCGCGTTCGCCGATGTCCGCGACCAGCTGCACCAGGGACCGTCCGAACTGACGTCCGACGGCCGCGATGCCGCCATCGTCGCTGGACTGCAGAAGGACATCCGCGCCAGCCAGGCTGCACAGCGCCCATGGTTCGGTTTCGTGTTCCTCGATTCCACCCACGCGCCTTACCACATGCCGGCCGGCTATCCGCCGCTCGCCACGCCGATGGCCGATGCCATCGATTTTCTCAAGTTCGGCCCCGAGCACGATCCAACGCCGGAATTGAACCGTTATCACACCGCGGTGCATTACGCCGACAGCCTGATTGGATCACTGCTGGATGATCTGCGCGCACAGGGCCTGGACCAGGACACGATCGTGCTGGTGACCGGTGACCACGCCGAGGAATTCAACGACCTCAAGCTCAACTACTGGGGCCACAACGGCAACTTCTCCAACTACCAGTTGCAGGTGCCCTTCGTGCTGCATTGGCCCGGCCAGGGTGGCGGCCGCGACGCGCGGGTCAGTTCGCATGAAGACTGGGTGCCGACGCTGATGCGCCACGGCCTGGGCTGCGAGAACGCATTGACCGACTACAGCACCGGCCATGACCTGCTGGCTGCACCGACCGGCAAGCGCGCGCTGGTGGTGGAAAGCTGGTCGCAGCGCGCGGTGCGCAATGGCGAGGCGATCTACGTGTTCGACAAATTCGGCAATGCCACCGCGCTCGATGCGCGCTACCGCCCCCTGCCGCAACAGACCCCCGACGCCGCCAGCCTCCGCGCGGCATGGGAAGCGCTGACGCGCTTCCGCAACCGCTGAATCCAAGGACCGATCCACCATGAACCGTCCGCTGCGCATCCTGCATACCGAAGCCGCCAAAGGCATGGGTGGGCAGGAGATCTACATTTTCCGCCACATGCAGGTGATGCGCGCGCGCGGTCATGACGTCGCCCTGCTGTGCCAGCCGGACGCGCGCCTGGCCACCCGCGCGCGCGATGATGGCTTCACCGTGCATACGCTGCGCATGGGCGGCATGGGCCGGCTGCTGCGCGGCATCTGGTCGGTGTCACGGCTGGTGCGCCGCGAGCGCTACGACGTGGTCAACACCACCAGCCGTCGCGATGCATTGATTGCCGCCGCGGGTGCACGCCTCGGCGGCACACCGCTGGTGGTGCGCTCGCGCCACCTGATGAGCCCGGTGAATTCGCTGCTGACCTACACCGGCCTGCCGCACCGGGTCATCACGGTAAGCAACTTCGTCAAGCAACTGCTGGCGGACCGCGGAATTCCCGCCGACCACATCGGCATCGTGCCGCCAATGGCGGTTTCTCCAACCGGCATCGACGCCGCGCAGGAGCCGTCCTGGCAGGCGCTGCAGGAGACGCGTTCACGCGTGCGCGCCGAGCTCGGATTCGACGAACAGGACATCGTGGTGGGCTGCGTGGCCGTGCTGCGCGAACCCAAGGGCCACGCCGAACTGCTGCAGGCCATGGTGCCGCTGTGCAAGGCCAACCCCCGCCTGCATCTGGTGGTGGTCGGCGATGGCCAGGCCGTGATGCAGCGCCTGCAGGCCACCTGCGCCGAACACGAGCTGCAGCGCCAGGTCCATCTGCTGGGCTTCCGCAGCGATGCCAGCCAGCTGATGCCGGGCTTCGACATCTTCGCGCTGGCCACACACAAGGAAGCATCGGGCACGGTCTTCCTGGAAGCGGCACAGGCGGGCCTGCCGATCGTGTCGCACCGGGTCGGCGGCGTGCCCGAAATGCTGGTGGAAGGCAGCAATGCCATCCTCACTCGACTGGGTGACGGCGCCGCCCTGACCGGCGCGCTGCGGCTGCTGGTGGACGATCCCGAGCGTCGCCGGCAGATGGGACGTTCCGGCTGGGACTGGATCCGCAGCGCAAAGCGTTTCAGCCCCGAAGGCCACGCTGAAGCCACCGAACACTACTACCACCAATGGATGAAGGAGCTGGGTCATGGCTAATGCCAGAACCGTACCGGTGCTGATGCATCATCACGTCAGCAACTCGCCCGGCATGATCACGGTGTCGCCGGAAAATTTCGAAAGCCAGATCGCCTGGCTGGCGCGCACCGGCTGGACTTCGTTGACGCTGGACCAGTACGCCGGCTTCCTGGCCGGCAAGCCGGTGCCGCGCAAGTCGATCGTGATCACCTTCGATGATGGCTACCTGGACAACTGGGTCTACGCCCACCCGATCCTGCAGAAGTACGGCATGCACGCGGTGGTGTTCGTGGTGACCGGCTGGATGCACGAGGGCCCGATGCGCCCGCATGCCGGCATCACCGGTGCCACGCTGCCGGAAACGCCCGAGCATCGCGCCTGCGAAGACCTGATCTACAAGCAGGGCCGCAGCGACGAAGTGATGATGCGTTGGAGCGAAGCACGTGCGGCCATCGAGGCCGGCACCTTCGAGATCCATTGCCATACCCACACCCACACGCGCTGGCTGCGCCGCCAGGACCTGGATCGCGCCCAGCGCCGTGCCGGCATCAGTGGTGACCTGTCGAAGGCCAGGGAAGTGCTGCTGGAGAAGCTGGGCGAAGTGTCGGACACGCTGTGCTGGCCGTACGGTGATTTCGACCAGGACTACATCGAAGTGGCGCGTGAACAGGGGTTCCGCTACCTGCACACCACCCATCCGTTCGGACGCAACGTGGTCGGCGGCGATCCCGAGCGCATCTACCGCTTCGCCATCCGCAACCGGCCGGCAAGCTGGCTGCGCAAGCGCATCGCGTGGAGCTACAACCCGCTGATCGCACCGCTGTTCAATGGCTTCAAGGCGCGGCAGAAGAAGATGGTGCCGGGACCGTGATGGCGCTGCCAGCACTGGGTTGACACGGCTTCGGCAAGGAAGCTCCAACAGAGTGGAAGGACTACAGGAAATGAACGTTCTGGTTACCGGCGGTGCGGGATTCATCGGCTCCCATACGTGCGTGGAACTGCAGCAGCAGGGCCATACGGTGGTCATCGTCGACTCGCTCTGCAACAGCGACGCCGGGGTGATCGATCGGATCGGCAGCATCACCGGCACCACACCGTTGTTCGTACAGGCCGACGTGCGCGACCGTGCGCGGATCGCGGCCTTGCTGCGCGAGCATTCGATCGATGCGGTGCTGCATTTTGCCGCGCTGAAGTCGGTTGGCGAATCGCGGCAGATGCCGCTGGACTACTTCGACAACAACATCAGCGGCACCCTTGCCCTGCTCGGCGCCATGCGCGATACCGGTGTAGGCACGTTTGTGTTCAGCTCGTCGGCAACCGTGTACGGCGACCAGGACCATTGCCCGGTGGCCGAGACGGCCTCGACCTGCGCGATGACACCCTATGGCCGTTCAAAGCTGGTGGTGGAGCAGCTGCTGTCCGACCTGGTCAGTGCCGACACAACGCTGCATGCGGCAACGCTGCGCTACTTCAACCCGGTGGGTGCGCATTCAAGCGCTCTGATCGGCGAGCTGCCTCACGGAACCCCCAGCAACCTGATGCCCTACATCGCCCAGGTCGCTGCCGGCCTGCTGCCTGAAGTGCAGGTATTCGGCGATGACTACCCGACCTGCGACGGTACCGGCGTACGCGACTACATCCATGTGGAAGACGTGGCGCGGGCCCACGTGCTGGCGCTGCAGTACCTGCGCGACAAGCGCCGCAGCATCACCCTGAACCTGGGCACCGGGCAGGGCCACAGCGTGCTGGAACTGATCAAGGCCTTCGAGCAGACCATCGGCCGGCCGATTCCGTTCCGGATCACCGGTCGCCGCACCGGCGACATCGCGGTGAGCTTTGCCGACCCGTCCCTTGCCCTGCGCGAGCTGGGCTGGACCGCGCGCCATGGTCTGGCGGACATGTGCCGCGACACCTGGAAATGGCAGACGGCGATGCCGCGCAGCGCCTGATGCCTTGCTTGCGCCAGACAGCAACATGGCCGCACAGGCGGCCATGTTGTCGGTTCGATCCAGCGACAGGGCTCAGGCCGCAGCCGCTGTCCTGACTGCCGCCGAAAGCCGATCCAGAGTGTCCTGCATCAACGTCGCGTCATCGGCCTCGACCGTGACCCGCACCACCGGTTCGGTGCCGGAGGGACGCAGGAAGGCACGCCCGCGACCGGATACCGCCTGCTGTGCTTCGGTCAGCGCAGCCTGCACGCTCTCGGCCTGCACGGTGGCCTTGGCCGAGACATCGCCGAGGCGCACGTTGACCGTCTTCTGCGGCACCTTGGACAACGGCTGCAGCGCTTCGCGCAGGTTCTTTCCCTGCTGCTTCAGCGCCACCAGCACCTGCAGGGCACTGACGATGCCGTCACCGGTGGTGGCCCGGTCCAGGCACAGCAGATGGCCGGACGCTTCGCCGCCGAGCACGCCGCCCCCCTCCACCAGCGCCTGATGCACGTAGCGGTCGCCGACGTTGCTGCGCTGGAACGGAATCTGCAGTTCGGCCAAGGCCTTTTCCAGACCGAAGTTGCTCATCAAGGTGCCGACCACCGGCCCGCGCAGACGACCTTCGGCCTGCCACGCGCGCGCCAGGATGTACACCAGGTCATCGCCGTCGACCGGGTTGCCGCGGTCATCGGCCATCAACACCCGGTCACCATCACCGTCGAAGGCGATGCCCAGGTCGGCGCGGGTCTCACGCACCTTGGCAGCGAGGTTGTCGATGTGGGTCGAACCGACGCCGTCGTTGATGTTGACGCCATTGGGTTCGGCACCGATGCCGATGACCTCCGCCCCCAGTTCGCGGAACAGCAGCGGCGCGATCTGGTAGGTGGCGCCATGCGCGCAGTCGAGTACCAGGCGCACGCCGCGAAGATCGAACGAGCGCGGCACGCTGGACTTGCAGAACTCGATGTAACGGCCGACGGCCTCGCGTGCACGCGAGGCCTTGCCGAGCTTCTCCGAAACGGCCGTGGTGAACGGCACGTCCAGTGCAGCTTCCAGCGCCAGCTCGGTGGCATCGTCGAGCTTCTCGCCCTGGGCGGAGAAGAACTTGATGCCGTTGTCGTAGTGCGGATTGTGCGACGCGCTGATGACGATGCCCGCATCCACGCCGAGGGTGCGGGTGAGGAAGGCAACGGCCGGGGTCGGCATCGGGCCGAGCAGCTGCACGTCAGCACCCGCAGCGACCAGCCCGGCTTCCAGCGCGGCTTCGAACATGTAGCCGGAGATCCGCGTGTCCTTGCCGATCACCACGATCGGACGGCGCCCATCCTGGCCACGCTGGGCGACCAGCACGCGGCCCAGGGCGTTGCCCAGGCGCAGCACGAAATCAGCCGAGATCGCGCCTTGGCCGACCCGACCACGGATGCCGTCGGTACCGAAGTACTTGCGGCTCCCCATCAAACCTCCTCCGGTGCCGGCTCGCGGCGCAGCATCGCCAGCAGGTCGGCCAGGCGGTCGCGCAGTTCACGGCGGTCGCAGATCTGGTCAATGGCACCGTGTTCGAGCAGGAACTCCGAACGCTGGAACCCTTCCGGCAGCTTCTCGCGCACGGTCTGCTCGATCACGCGCGGGCCGGCGAAGCCGATCAGTGCACGCGGTTCAGCGATGTTGATGTCGCCCAGCATCGCGAACGACGCCGATACACCACCGGTGGTCGGGTGGGTCAGCACCGAAATGTACGGCTGTCCGGCTTCACGCAGTTTGCCCAGCGCGGCCGAAGTCTTGGCCATCTGCATCAGCGAGAACAGGCCTTCCTGCATGCGCGCGCCACCGCTGGCGGAGAAGCACACGTACGGTGCGCCGATCTCGGCGGCGGTCTCGGCGGCGAGGGCGAAACGCTCGCCGACCACCGAACCCATCGAGCCGCCCATGAAGGCGAAATCGAAGGACGAGGCCACCAGGGGACGGCCCTTGAGCAGGCCGCGCATGGCAATCAGCGCGTCGTACTCACCGGTGTTCTTCTGCGCGATCTTGATGCGCTCGCCGTACTTCTTCTGGTCCTTGAACTTCAGCAGGTCGGTCGGCCCCAGGCGGGCAGCGATCTCGGTGGTGCTGTCGGCGTCGAACAGCGCGGCCAGGCGCGCACGCGCACGGATGGCCATATGGTGGCCGCACTTCGGGCAGACCTCCAGATTCTCTTCCAGCTCCGGACGGTACAACGCACTGCCGCAGTTGCTGCACTTTTCCCACAGGCCCTCGGGGACGCTGCGCTTCTTGCTGGGGGTGTTGTCGGTGCGGATGCCAGACGGCATCAACTTGCTGAGCCAACTCATGCGGGAGGACACTTCCGTTCAGGGCGGCCCGAGGGCCGCAAAGGCGGACAGTCTAGCTCCGCTTTCCCTGCCCGTGCACCCCCTGCCCGGCCTTGGCCCCGATGGAAAAAACCATGCTGGGACGTACGTTTAGGTGTTGGGTAGTGCCGGCCGCTGGCCGGCAGCGCTTGCAGGCGGGCAGGTCGGAGGATGCCGGCCAGCGGCCGGCACTACCGTTACGCGTCGAGCGCCTGCCGCAGCGGAGCCAGGAACGCAGCGGCGCGCTGCGCTGCATCCTCGGCAGTAGCCGCTTCGGCCAGCACCGCCACCAGCGCGCTGCCGACCACCACGCCATCGGCCTGGCGGGCCATGGCCGCCGCACTGGCTGCGTCCTTGATGCCGAACCCAGCCACCACCGGCACGCTGGCCTTGGCCCGCAGCGCCTGCAGACGTGCACTGGCCGCGTCGCTGTCCAGTCGTTCGGAGGCGCCGGTGACACCGGCAAAGCTGACGTAGTAGAGATAGCCGCGGGCCAGCGCCAGCAGCTTGTCGGCGCGCGCCTCGCTGGTGGTCGGCGATGCGAGCAGAACCAACGCCAGACCCGCAGCGTCGAAGGCCTGCTGGGCTTCGCCGGCTTCTTCCGGTGGCAGGTCGACCAGCAGCACGCCATCCACGCCAGCGGCCACCGCCGCGTTGGCGAACGCCACGTAACCGTGGATCTCCACCGGGTTGAGATAGCCCATCAGCACTACTGGCGTCTGCACATCCTGTTCGCGGAACTGCGCCACTGCCTCCAACACATAGCGGCTACCTGCGCCGCGGCCTAGCGCGCGCTCGGAGCTGCGCTGGATGGTCGGGCCATCGGCCATCGGATCGGAGAACGGCACGCCCAGTTCGATCACATCGGCACCGGCCCCGACCAGCGCGTGCATGACCGGCACCGTGGCTTCCAGGGACGGATCACCGGCGGTGATGAAGGGGATCAGGGCCTTGCGCTGCTGCTGGCGCAGGCGCAGGAAACAGGCATCGAGTCGGGATACGGACATTTCAGGCACACCCTTCAATCAGTTCAATCGCTTCACTGGTTCCCCAGTACATCTGGGTAACCTTCCCTTCAAACAGTTCCAGGCGGATGCCCAGGTCGGAACCCGGGTCCTGCCAGGTGAGGTATTCCCCCTGGTCGTCCAGATAGGCATGCGGCTCGGAAACCGGCGCGCCGGGGAACTGCGCCAGCGCCTGTGCGCGGGTCATGCCGATGCGCAGGCCGTACGGGCCAGGCTGGGCGACTGGTGTTTCGGCATCCTCATCCTGATCCAGGTCGAAGCGGACGATGCGTCCATCGTCGACCATCATCGAAACGCCCGGCGGCAGCCCTTTGCCGGTGAAGTACTCGCAGGTCTCGATCGCGCCCTGCGACTCCCACGAGCCGAGGTGCTTGACGTCGCTCATGTGCTGGCCAACCAGCACGTCGCCGGCGTGGTCCAGCGCCACCGAGGCCACTGCCGGTGCGTCACCGTTGCTCGTGCCTTCCGCGGACGGCGGATCGACGATGGGCGTGCGCGCCATCGGGTCAAGATCATCGTTGGCGGCCGGCTGCTGCACAGGCTGCGTAGTGGCTTTGGCAGCCGGCGCAAGCACCGGTGGTTCCGGTGGCTGACACGCGGCCAAACCGAACGCCAGCAGCAGTGCGCTGCTCCTGCGAAGCAGCGCGCTCACAGCACCAGGCCTTCGCGCGCAGCGATGGTATGCACGTCCTTGTCGCCGCGGCCGGAGAGGTTGCACAGCACGATCTGGTCGCGCGGACGCCCGCGCGCAAGCTTCACCGCCTGTGCCAGCGCGTGGCTGGACTCCAGCGCCGGCAGGATGCCTTCGGTGTGGGCCAGCAGGTGGAAGGCCTGCAACGCCTCTTCGTCGGTGATGCCGAGGTAACGCGCGCGGCCGCTGTCGGCCAGGAACGCGTGCTCAGGGCCGACGCCCGGGTAGTCCAGGCCGGCCGATACCGAATGGGTCTCGATGATCTGGCCGTCGTCGTCGCACAGCACATAGGTGCGGTTGCCGTGCAGCACGCCCGGACGGCCGGCGGCGATGGAGGCTGCGTGGCGTCCGGTGTGGATGCCATCGCCGGCGGCTTCAGCGCCGACAATCTCGACCTCGCGGTCGTTGAGGAAGGCATGGAACAAGCCGATCGCATTGCTGCCGCCGCCGACGCAGGCGGTGATCGCATCGGGCAGGCGACCGTACTCGGCCAGCATCTGCTCGCGCGCCTCACGGCCGACGATGGCGTTGAAGTCGCGCACCATGCGCGGGTACGGGTCCGGACCGGCAACCGTACCGATGATGTAGAAGGTGTCCTGCACGTTGGTCACCCAGTCGCGCATTGCCTCGTTGAGGGCGTCCTTCAGGGTGGCCGAACCGGAGGTCACCGGCACCACCGTCGCACCGAGCAGCTTCATGCGGTAGACGTTGATCTTCTGCCGCTCGATGTCGGTGGCGCCCATGTACACCACGCACTCCAGGCCCAGCCGCGCGGCGACGGTGGCACTGGCCACGCCATGCTGGCCGGCGCCGGTCTCGGCGATGATGCGCTTCTTGCCCATCCGTGCAGCCAGCAGCGCCTGGCCGATGGTGTTGTTGATCTTGTGCGCGCCGGTGTGGTTCAGGTCCTCACGCTTGAGCAGGATCTGCGCGCCGCCGACGTGGTCGCTGAGGCGTTCAGCATGGTAGATCGGGCTTGGCCGGCCCACGTAATGGGCCAGATCGCGGTCATAGGCCAGCTGGAACGCCGGGTCCTGACGGGCCTGGTCATAGGCCTGGGCCAGTTCCTGCAGCGGGCCGACCAGGGTTTCGGCGACGAAGCTGCCACCGTAACGGCCGAAGTGGCCCTGGGCGTCAGGGAATGCGTGGAAATCGGCAATGGGAGAGGCAGGCATGGAGACGACCGGTCGTTCAGACAGGTGGATACTCTAGCGCACGGATTGTGTCCGGAAAATGGATATTATCTGGCGCATCCCGTCAGGAAATCTCACATGAGTACGTCACTGCTGCCGCCGCTGAATGCCCTGCGGGCATTCGAGGCCACCGCACGCCTGGGCGGCGTTGGCCGCGCTGCACAGGCCCTGCATGTGACCCATGGCGCGATCAGCCGCCAGCTGAAGCTGCTGGAAGACCATCTGGGCCTGGCCCTGTTCCAGCGTGCAGGCCGCGGCCTGCGCCTCACCGCCGCCGGCACCCGCCTGCAGGAAGCCTGCAGCGATGCCTTCAGCGGGATCGAGGACTGCGTGCGCGCATTGCAGCGGCCAGCGGCTTCGCCGGCGCTGGTGCTGGGGTGCAGCGGCAGCGTGCTGGCGCGCTGGATGATTCCGCGGCTGCCGGCCCTGCAGGCGGCCCTGCCCGGCGTGCACCTGCAGTGGTCGGCCCTGGATGGCAGCTTCACCGAGACGCAGGCCACCCTGGATGCGGTGCTGCTGCTGGCGCAGGGGCCGTGGCCGCGCGGCTGGCAGGTACGCGAATTGGCACCGGAACGGGTGGGCGTGGTGGTGGCGCCCTCGCACCCGGCGGCGCATCGGCTGCGCCACGTGCCGCCGTCGGCCCTGCTGCAGGAAACGCTGTTGCATACCAGTTCGCGGCCGCAAGCGTGGCCGGCGTGGGCGCAGGCACATGATCTGGATCCAGGCCAGCTGCAACTGGGCACCGGCTTCGAACACCTGTACTACCTGCTGGAAGCGGCGGTGGCGGGACTGGGCCCGGCGATCGCGCCCGAGCCGCTGGTGGCAGAGGATCTGGCCGCGGGGCGGCTGCTGGCACCGTGGGGGTTTGCCGCGACCGGCGGATTCTGGGTGCTGGCGCGGCCGGACGGTCCTGTCGATGCGCGCGTGGACGCGCTGGCGGACTGGGTGGTTGGGCAGTTGCGTTGAGTAGTAAGGCCGAGCGCGGGCTCGGCTCTACAGAAGGACCAACCGGCAGCGATCGAGCACGCTCGATGCTGCCAAGCGCTGTCAGGGTGCCGTCGGCGCCGCCAGGCGTTGCTGCAGATCCTCGCGCAGGCGCGACAACTCGACTTCGGCCTGCTGACGCTGCTGCATGCCCTCGCGATGGATGCTGCGCACCTCTTCGACCGTGGCGATCAGCTGATCGTGCACATGGCGCAACGTGGCCACGTCGATCACGCCGCGCTGGTTGCTGCGTGCAGTGTCCACCGAAGCCTGGCGCATCAGGTCTGCATTGCGTCGCATCAGCTCGTTGGTCGCATCATCGATCGCATTGGCCAGTTCGGCCGCGTTCTTCTGCTCGCCCAGCGACAACTGGATCGCGAACTGGCGCTTCCACGATGGGATGGTGATGTCGCGGACAGTGTTGAACTTCTCGATCAACTGCAACGCATTGGCCTGGATCAGGCGGATCATCGGCAACGACTGGTCAGCCGCGTGCTGCATCAGCTGCAGGTCGGAGACGCGCTTCTCGATCAGGCGGATCGCATTGTCGATCTCGCTCTGGCGGATGCGCTGCTGCGGGTCTTCGCTGCCCTGCCCCAGCAACTGCTCGGACTGCAGCTGGGCCAGGCGCTGCTTGCCGGCGGCGGCATACAGGCCCAGGGCGTTCCGTTCCTCGCGGACGATGTCATGCATGCGGTCGAAATCGGTCACCCGCTTGCCCATCAGCGCCTGCTGCGCGCCGACGTCGCCGAGCAGCTGTTCGATCTGCGAATTGGTATCGCTGAACTTCTGCACCAGTTCGCCCTTGGAGGAACGCAGGCGATCGATCAGGCCACCGATCACCGGCACCTTCGAGCGTTGGGAAAAACCATCCAGCTTGAGCTCGCGCGCGATGCGTACCACTTCGCCGAGCTTCTCGCCGTTGGCGTCGAGGTCACGATTGCGCACCTGGTCCAGCAACTGGCTGGAGAAGGCCGTCGTCCGTGCGGCGGCTTCACGGCCGAACACCTGCAGGTTGCCTGGGCGCAGATCTTCCAGCTCGCGGCCGATTTCGGCGATGCGCGGCAGGTCGTCGCGGACCAGGCCGAGGGCCTTCAACGTGCTGTCATCAAGTTCCGGAGCGGGCGTGGTGGCGGGCACGAGCGTGCCGGAGTTCTGGCTGTCCTGGGTCATCGGGCAGTGTCCTTGCGGTGGATAAGCGGCAGCGGCGGCCGGCTCAGGGCAGTCTAGCCTGAGCAGCGGCCACTTCGTCGTCGATCTGGGCCTGCAGCGTGGCTGCCTGCGCGGCCTGCGCAGCCTGGGCCTGTGCCTGGCCAGCCAGCGCGGCCTGGCGCCAGGCCGGCAGCAGGACATCGTGGATGCGGACGAAGCGCTGCAGCAAGGCTTCGTCCTGCTCCTGCAGCAGCTGCCATTGCCCGCTTTCGATGCGCCGCAGCGTGGCCAGCCGCTGCAGGTGGTCCACACGCGGCGCCAGCGCGGTCTGCGCAGCGCCTTCCAGGCTCGCCAACTGCGCGGCGCCGAACGTGGCCCAGGCCTCCAACGCGGCGGCAGCCGCGTCGTTGTCGATGATGGTCTGGGCACGCTGCTGCACACGCTGGGCGAGACCCTGTGCCTGCTCGCGTGCCTGCAGCACCAGCACGCCCAGCTGCGCCTGCAGCTCCTGCGCCTGCGCTTGGCGTGCAACGTCGCGGCCGAGCAGGCGCCCCCACCAGCTCTCCTGCCGCCGCAGGCGCGCCGGATCGCTGGCCTGCAGGGCCAAGGCGATCCGCGCCAGCGCAGCCACCAGTCCTTCGCCCCCCGTGCCGGCCTGCAACGGTGCCGGCTCGGCCAGTACCTGCAGCAAGGGGCTGCCGTACACGGCCAGCGCGGCCACATCGACGCGCGCAGGAAGCGTGGGTTCGGGCAGGGAGCGCACGCAGGTCACGGTAGTGGCGGCGGCCGTGGGCCGTCATCAGCCATCGTTTCCGGCGGCAATGACTCACCGTAGAAGTGGCGCATCAGCGCTTCGTCCAGCGCACGTTCTTCCGGAGTCGCTGCACGACGCACGCGCGGGCGACGACGCGTGTCGGTCGTGGCCACATCGGTCGTTACCTGCTGCCGTGCCCACCCGGCAAACGCCGCCAACGTCTGCGAGAGCTGCACCTGCTGTTCCTGCGAGGCGACCAGCAGCTGCAGCAGCGGTGCCAGACCGGCCTGCAGGTCTTCGGCCAATGGCGTGGCTGCGGGCTGCGGTGCGGCAGCCGCCGGCGCGCTGGCCGGCCGTGCATCCGCCAGGCGCTGCAGCGCCGCCAGCAGGGCCGGCCATGGCGCAGGCTCGGGTGCGGCCGCTACCTCCGCCGGCGCTGGCGGCAGCTGCAACGCGCTGGCGATGTCGGCCAGCTGCGCGACCACGCGGCCACCAACATCGCTGTCACCGGCGCCCATCGCCTTGTTTCGCAGGAAATCGCGCTTGATCTGCGCCCAGCGTTGCGCGCGCTCGTCATCGAGCACGCCACGCAGCTCGGCCAGCTTCAGCAGATTCTCCTCGGCACCGGTGGTCAGCAGCTGCGCTTCGCCCAGGTAGTGATCGGAGATCAACTGCTGCAGCTCGTCGTCATTCATCACCGGCGAAATCTTCTCCGCCAGTTTGTTCATGTTTCGATAGCTGCCCTGCAGGCGGAACGGCGGCTCGGTACGATAGCGGTCGTCCTGCGCGGCGCTGACGATGTACTGCTGGTTGACCCTGTAGACCACGTCGCGCACGCGCAGCATGCGCTGCAGGGTGGCGGTGATTTCGTTGACCTCGGCGCCACTGTAGGCATGGCTCAAACCATTGCTGGAGACATCCTTGCCCATCGCGCGATCGACCAGCAGGTACAGGTCGGCCATCTCACGCGTGGCCAGCGGCGCCAGTACCGGGTTGGAGGTCAGGCTGTTCTCGATGTAGCTGAGGGTGAAGGCTGCTTCCATGCCGCCGAGCACATCGCCGAGGTTGTAGATGTCGGCACGGTTGGCCAGCATGTCCGGGATCTTGAACACTTCGCCGGACTCGGTGTACGGGTTGCCGGCCATGACCACGCAGAACTTCTTGCCACGCATGTCGTAGGTGCGCGTACGGCCGCGCCACACGCCTTCGATGCGACGCGTGCCATCGCACAGCGAGATGAACTTCTGCAGGAACTCCGGGTGGGTGTGCTGGATGTCATCGACATACAGCATGGTGTTGTTGCCCATCTCCAGCGCCAGGTTGAGCTTCTCCAGTTCCTGCCGCGAGGTCGCGTCCGGCGCCTGCTGCGGATCCAGCGACCGCACTTCGTGGCCCAGTGCGGGGCCGTTGATCTTCATGAAGACCAGGCCGAGGCGATGCGCTACGTACTCCATCAACGTGGTTTTGCCGTAGCCCGGCGGCGAGATCATCATCAGCAGGCCCATCAGGTCGCTGCGCTTGTTCTCGCCAACAGTGCCCATCTGCTTGGCCAGGTTGTCGCCGATCACGCCGAGATACACGTCGTTGATCAGCTTGTTGCGCACGAAGGACGACAACGGCCGCGCCTTGAACTCCGACAGCCGCAGGGTTTCGCGCTCGCGGCCGATGATGCCCTGGCGCACCGCCTGATAGGCATGGAATGCTGGAACGAAGGACTGCAGGTGGTGCTGCATTCGTGCCAGGAAATCGTCCAGCGACACGGTCAGGCTGCCGTTGTGGATGCGGGCATGCTCGCCCAGCAGGCCACTGACCTCCGCCTGCAGCGGTACATCGGTGGCACGCGTGCGCAGCTGTCGCTGCACCAGCAGCAGTGCCGCTGCTTCTTCGACATAACCGGCGTGCGCCGACTGTGCCGGCAGCCCGGCGAGCGCCCGCAGCCATTGCCCGGCCAACGCCCAGCGCGTGGCAAGCGGATCCTGCGAGCGCTGCAGCGCACGCTCAAGCGCATCCCGTTGGCCGGCCTGCTCCAGCTGCTGCGACAGCGCGTCCAGCAGTGCCTGCGCGTGGCGGCTGCTGCTGAACACCGGCTCGCCGGCGACCAGTTCTTCGCCCAGATACGCCGCTGCAGCATCGGCGGCGGCGGCGTCGAACGGCAATGCATGGGTCTGTGCATAGTCATGTAGCGCCTTCGCCATTTCCGCGCGCAGCGCCTGACGTCCCTCATCGGAACCGAACAGGCGCGCGATGGCCTCCGCGCCGGCCTGCCGGCCGGGCCACTGCGCCACGGATTCATCGCGTTGCCGCGCTGCCCAGAACAGCAGCGCCAACGCACGCACGTGGGGCGAATGCCGCAGCGGGCCGGCGGCCTGCTGCAACGGCAACAGCGCGCGCAGGATCAGGGCGGCGTCGTGGTCATGGATACCGCGCTCGTAACCTTCGCGGTAACGGGGCGCAGCAAAGGCGCGGACCCGCTGGTCCAGCGCTTCGGGTTCGGCCGCATCGTGCTGCAGCTGGGTCAGGTCCAAGCCATCCTGGCCCTCCTCCGCTGCCAGCAACAGGCACCCGGCGAGGTATTCGCCGCGGTAGATCGCTGCCGATTCCGAATCCAGGGTCACCTGCCAGAACGGCTTCAGCGCATCCAGCTCGGGATCGTGCAGGGTCTCCAGGAAATCGGTGCCGGTGAGATGGATGGTAAGGGTTTCGCCACGCGGCAGCAGGGTCAGGTCCAGCGCCTGGGTGTTCACGCTGAATCGATGGCGCGGACCAAGACGGACTACATTGCCTCCCGCCTCGTACAGGTCGCTGCGGTCACGCAGCTGGCGTACGGCCTGGTCGCGCACGCCCTTCAGGCGCGCCTCGACATCGTCGGCCTTGACGTTGTCGCGCAGCGCACGCAGGCGCTCGGCCAGTTCACGCAGCTTGAGGATCAGTGGATCACCGGCGAAGAACGCATTGAGTTCGTCGGCCGTGCCGAACCGCTCGGTACGCTTGCCCAGGCCGTCGAGGATGCGGTTGGCAGCATCAAGCACCGAGCGCGCCTTGCGCTGGCGATCATCCAGCAGGGCCTGCTTGTGGGTGTCGAAGGCCTCGACCAGCTCTTCGCGTTTGCTCAGGATGTCGCCTAGGAACTGCTCATGCTCGCCGAACTGGCTCTCCAGTTCTTCCAGCTGTACCAGCAGGCGCGACAGCTGTTCGTCGGCACGCTCAGGGTCGCTGGCCATCGCCAGCGCGCTGGTGATCGATTGCGAGAACAGGGCGAACTGGGCGGCGAACTGGGCCACAGCTTCGGCCGAGCCCAGCGACCTTCGCCGCTGTTCGGCGCGCGTGCGCGCCTGGTTCAAGCGCCCGTACAGCAGCGAGATGGATTCGACCACGCGGGTACGCGCGGTCGCGTCGTCCACCTTCAGCCCGGCCATCAGCTCGGACAGCATGTCCAGATCACCGGCCATGCCGCGCAGGCCGTCCAGCTGTTCATCCAGCTGGCGTGCACTGGCGGCCTGCTGTGCGGCCTCGTCCAGCGCCTGCATGCGGGCGGTCAAGGGGGCCAGTGCCGCGTCGCCGGCAAGGAAGGCACCGGTGGCGACGCCGACACGGTCGTGCGCCTGCACCAGCTCGGCGGCCATCGCCTCGATGCGCGCGGTATCGATGTAGCGCAGTTCGCGGATCGTCAGCAGTCGACCACGCAGTGCAGTGATCGCATTGAGCGCTTCGACGAAGGCCTGCACCTCGTTCCAGTTGTCCGGTTGCAGCCGGCCCAGCAGCGCCTTGTGCGTGCTCTCGGCCTCGGCCATCGCCTGCGCCGACTGCTGGCGGATCGACTGCACTTTCTCGTATTCGTCCAGCACCGACTCGCCGGTGGCGCTGATCTGCCGCAGCAACGCTTCGGCGCCATCGCAGGCCTCGTCGCCCAGCCAATGATGCGCATCGAAAAGCCGCCGGGTGTCGGCCACCAGGCGCTGGTAGCGCTGCACCGATACATCCTGGCCGTCGATTTCGCGCGCGAGGTTGAACAGGTTGGAGATGCCACGCACCAGCTCGGCGTTGCCGATGCGCCCCATGAAGGTATTGCCGGGCGGACGGCTGGCGGCGAACTCGTCGCTGCTGAAAGGCGTCTGCCAGACCTGCATCGGATGGATGCGGGTCGGCTCGCTGCCTTCGGCATGGAACAGCACCATGCGCCCATCCTGCATGAAGGCATAGCCGTGGCCGAACACCGGGTTCTGCAGCACGCGCTGGATGGTGTTGTAGACGAACAGCGCCGAACGTCCGCCTTCGCGCTCGTAGAAGATGTACAGCACGTCCTCGCCGTTGGGCGAACGGATGCTGCGCTTGAACTGCATGCCATCCATCGAGGCGTCGAACGCCTTGTGCTCGCCACCCTGCAGGTAATAGCCGCCGGGGAAGATGATGCCGTGGTCTTCGGGCAGCTGCACGCAGGCCTGGACGATGGCATCGTTGCGCACGATGTCGCCGGTGAGCGTGTTGTAGATCAGTCCGCGCCATTCGGTTTCGCGATACGGCAGCACTTTCAGCAGCACCAGCGAGCCGACACGGTCGAACTCGAACTGCGCGTCGTCCAGCGACTGCGTGCTGTCTTCCACCGGTTCGCTGTAGATGCCCTGCCCGGTTTCGGTGTTGTTTTCCACCTTGATGGTCAGGTCGCCACCGGTGGTCTCCACGAACAGGGTGTCAAGGATGTTCAGATGCGAATGGCGGCCGTTGACGGCGAGGTCGCGGGTGGCGCGGGTCCATTCGAAATCGAACGGCGGTGGCAGCGCTATGTCGCGCTCGCCGCGCGCATCGAGATAGGTCAGTTCACCTTCGCGTGCCAGCGCCCAGCGGAACACGCGCACGTCGCTGCTGCGCTCACCGATCTGGAACGAGGCCAGCAGCTTGTCGCCCACCACGATCAGCTGCAGCAGGCGCGCATGCTTGTAGTAGGCGTACAGCTCATTGAAGTCATGCACGAAGCCCGGCTGGTCGAGGAAACTGCCCTTCAGCTCGAGCGCGGCGACGTCGTAGCCCTCGTTGCCCTGTACCAGCCGGTACAGGCCGAACACATCTTCGATGCGGGTCTGGGTCTTCAGCCCGATGAACACGTTGTAGCCGAACAGCAGGCGGTCCGGGCCGACCTGGACGATGTCGCGGCCGACGCAGTTGTTCTCGCTGCGGATGCGGAAGCGGCCGACCACCTCCAGGCGGCTGTCGCCGAACTCGGCCAGGCGCTGGCGGTTCAGCTGCTCGGCAACGGCCTGCAGGCGCTGGCCCTGTTCGCCAAGACGGCGCCGCAGGACTTCATAGGCGCCGCCCTGGGCAACGGCCTGGTCGACGGTATCGCCGGCAGCCTCTGGCACGACGGACTCGGTGGACGGTTTGGTTTCGGACATCTGCAGGTTTCCGGCTCACGGACGGCCGGCCGTCGATGCGGCCGGCACGGGTGGGCGATGGCGATTGCCATCGCCGGGTGGATCAGCGCGCGCTGTCGACCACAACGGTCGCCGCGACGGGCACGGTCTCCGCGTCCTCGGCGATCTGTCGCGGCGCGCTGTCGGCCACGTTGACGCCCAGGTAGCGCTGCATCAGGTCCTGCACGATCGGACTCTTGCCGGCGAAGCCTTCGATCGACTTGCCCAGCGAAACCGCCTTGATCAGGTTTTCGAACATGCCGCCGTCTCCACCGATCAGGTCGATGTCGGCATTGCGCAGTGCGCTGGCGATCACGCCCGCGTTCTCGCGCGAGACTTCCTTGCCGGCTTCGATCGAAGCCAGGGCCTGCTTGAGGCTGTTGTCGAGCATCATGCGGAACTCTTCGTGGCCACGTGCCTGGTCGCTCAGCGAGGCGATCGCTTCGAACTTGCGGACCAGGCCTTCGGCTTCGGCCAGCAGCTTCTTCTGCACCACGCCGGCTTCGGCATTGCCCAGCGATTCGGTAGCCGTGGCGCGGGCCAGGCCCATCTTCTCTTCGCCCTGTGCCTGTGCCTGCAGCGTCTCGGCCAGCACGCGCGCCTCGTTGCTGCCCTGCTTCAGGTTCGCTTCGGCCTTGGCTTCGATCACGCGTGCTTCGGCGATGCCGACCTTCTCGATGGCCAGCGCCGACGCTTCGCGTACCTGCGCTTCGGCAAGACCCGGTGCGGCCTGCTCGGCGCGGAACGCATCGGCCAGCAGACGCTTGGCTTCGGCCTGCTTGCCGGCCGCTTCGTGCTCGGCCTGCGCCAGCGTGGTCAGCTCCACCGCACGATGCTTGGACGCGGTCTCGCGGGCCTGCGCTTCCTTCACTTCGCGCACCAGCGATTCCTGCGCCTTCGCCTCAGCTTCCAGGATCAGCACCTGCTTCTGGCGGTCGGCCTCGGAGACTTCGCGCACTTCCTTGATGCGCTCTTCTTCCTGCGCCACGGTCTTGTCGATGGAGATGCGTTCGCGGGTGATGTTGGCCACGTCCATCTTGCCCTGCTCGACCACCTTGTCACGTTCCACGCCCTGCAGCTGCACTTCGCGATCGGTGGTGACCTGCTCCAGCTGGCGTGCACGTTCGACGCGCTCGGCTTCGATGGCCACGGCGCGTTGGCGGTTCTGTTCGGCTACTTCGACTTCGCGCATGCGGTTCTGCTCGCGGATGTCGATCACCTGCTGCGCTTCGATGCGGGCGTTCTCGGACAGCTGGCGCTGCTCTTCCTGCACCTTGGCGGTCTCGGCTTCCTCGCGCGCACGGATGGTTTCGATCTCGCGCTTCTGCCGTGCCTCGGCCTCGGCCTGCTGCCGTTCAAGCGCCAGCAACGCTTCGCGCGCTTCGACGTTCTTCTTGGTGATGGCCAGCTTCTCGTTCTGCTCCAGCTCGTTGGTCACCACGTTCTGCGCAGCGGTCAGCTCGGTGATCTTGCGGATGCCCTGCGCGTCGAGGATGTTGAACTGGTCCAGCAGCGATTTCGGCGTCTGCTCGAGGTAGTCGATGGCCACGTCTTCCAGCACATAACCATTGAGGTCATTGCCGATCACCGCGATGATCTCGTCGCGGAATTCCTGGCGCTTCTCGAACAGCTCGGTGAAGTCGAACTTCTTGCCGACCGTCTTCAGTGCTTCGGAGAACTTGGCGTTGAACAGCTCATCGACCGCGTGTTTGTCCGAGGCGCGATCAGCGCCGATGGCCTTGGCCACGCGCAGCACGTCGGCCTGGGTCTCGTTGACGCGCAGGTAGAACGCCACGGCGATGTCGGCGCGCATGTTGTCACGGCAGATCAGGCCTTCCTTGCCGCGACGGTCGATCTGCAGGGTGATCAGGCTGATGCGCATCAGCTCGGCGCGGTACAGCACGGGAATGATCAGCGCGCCGGTGAAATGCACTTTCGGGGTCGCACTCATGTCGTTGACGATCAACGCCACGCCCTGGTCGACCTTGCGGTAGAACGCCTTGAACAGGCCGGCCACGCCGAGCAGGAGGGCAAGCACGCAGCCCACGATGAAGAGGAAGGGGAGCACGGAAGCCAACGTCATTGATGATTCTCCTTGTTGCCCGGAAGCAGGTTGTCCTGGAAGTCGAGGGCGACCGCGTCGGCGCGGACCACCCGGTAATGGTGTTGTGCAGCCACGTGCTCGACCAGCACGATGCGCTCGCCACGCTGCAGTTCGATGTCGCTGCGGATCTGCAGGACCAGGCCGGCACCGCCGTCATCGACGGTGGCATGGCCACTGCGTGCGTCGACCTTCGGCGAAGCGACCACGCCAACGCGGCCCAGCAGCGAGGCCTGCGGCACCGGGCGCAGGCGCAGCAGGAAGCGGCGGATGGGACGCAGCAGCAGCGCGGTGACCGGCACGGCCGGCAGTGGTGCGAGCACCGCCACCACGGTGCCCAATGACCAGCGCAGCAGGTCGGGCAACGGCAGCAGCAGGTACAGGTGGATGAAGTAGGTGAGGGTCCAGGCGAACAGGCTCAGCAGCGTCACCACCACCATGAGCGGCACACCGCCCAGCCCCCAGCGCGCCAGCAGGGCGGACAGACCGCTGAGATGGGCGTCGCCTTCGAGGGCGCCGTCGGCACCGGCCTCGCCGAAACCGTCATCGACCAGGCCGAAGGCGGCAATCCCCCAATACAGAACCGCCACCGCCAGCGCGACGCTGTACGGGAGGGTCGGATAACCGAGCACGACGGTGAGGAATTCCTGCATCGTTTGCCTTCCTGGGCTGGGGCGCCAAGCGCCCGTTCGGAGCACGCCAACAGCGGCTCCGTCGATCCTCGTGCCGGCCCTCATGGCCAGCACGCTTGGGATCATCCTATGTGAAGAAGGTGTGCAGGCTCAAATATGAAGGCCGGACACGCCAGAACTGACCGTGGTTCAATCCAGCACGGCGCAATCGGAGCGGCGGACTTCTTCCACGAACGTGCGCATCTTGTAGCCGTCCTTGATGCCCGGCTCCAGTTCGATGCCACTGGACACATCCACGCCCCACGGCAGGGTCGCCAGCACGGCGTCGTACACGTTTTCGGGGGTCAGGCCACCGGCCAGCAGGAACGGACGATGCAGTCCGGTCGGCACGCGCGACCAGTCGAAGGCCACGCCGGTACCGCCGCCGCCGCCCGGGGCATGGCTGTCGAACAGGAAACCGGCGGCGCTGGGGTAGCGCAGCTGCAGGGTGCGCGCATTGATCTCCTCACGCCCGCCCATGGCGATCGCCTTCAGGTACGGCATGTTGAAGCTGCGGCAGAAGCTTTCGTCTTCCTCGCCATGGAACTGCAGCAGGGTCGGCCGCACGGTGCGCAGCACCTCACGCACTTCTTCCTTGCTGTTGTTGCGGAACAGCGCCACCACGTCGACCATCGGTGCGATCGCCTGGCGCATCGCGCGCGCTTCGGCCGGTGCGACCCGGCGGCTGCTCTCGCGGGCGAAAATGAAGCCCACCGCGTCCACGCCCAGCTCGCCGGCCAGGCGCACGTCGCCGGCGCGGGTCATGCCACAGAACTTGATGCGGGTACGGTAGTAGGAGCGGCTCATAGCGTTACCTCGGCGGGCAGATGCCAGTTGTCGGGGTACAGCGGCCCCAGGAACACCAGTCCCTGCGGAGGAGCGGTGGGACCGGCTACGGTTCGGTCGCGCCCGGCCAGCAGTTCGGCGATCCACTCCACCGGTTTCTCCCCACTGCCAACCAGAATCAACGAGCCGACAATATTGCGGACCATGTGATGAAGGAATGCATTGCCACGCACCGCCACCTCGATGACGTCGTCGTGGCGGCTGACCTGCAGCGACTGCAGTTCACGCCGCGCATGCAGGGCCTGGCACTGGACGGAGCGGAAGGCGCTGAAGTCGTTCTCGCCCAGCAGGGCCTGCCCGGCCAGGTGCATGCGCTCGGCATCGAGCGGACGGCGCTCCCAGCTGAGGGTCTGCCGACCCAGCGCCGGGCGTACCTCGCGGTTGAGCAGGCGGTAGCGGTAGCGTCGTGCCCGCGCGGAGAAACGGGCATGGAAGTCATCGGCCACCGGCACGCACCAGCGCACCGCGATCGAACGCGGCAGGCGGGTGGTGGTGCCGAGCATCCAGGCGCGCGGATCACGCACCACGTCGGTCTCGAAGTGCACGACCTGGCACTGGCCATGCACGCCGGCATCGGTGCGGCCGGCGCAGACCACCTGCAAGGGGGTATCGGCCACCGATGACAGGGCCTGTTCCAGGCTGGCCTGGACACTGGGTCCGCCCTCGCCCAGGTTCTGCCATCCCCTGAAATCGCTGCCGTCGTACTCGACGCCGAGCGCGTAACGCATGTGCTACCTCGATGTTGCGGGTGGGGCGGCGCTCAGGCCGGGTCGCGCTCGGACCAGACCGCCAGTTCATTGCCACCGGGCTCGACGAACTGGAAACGGCTGCCGCCGGGAAAAGAGAACACGGTTCGCACGATCTCGCCACCGGCCGCGCGCACCGCCGCTTCCATCGGCGCCAGCTGGTCGGCATACAGCACCAGCAGTGGCGCGCCTTCGCTGGCACGCTGCGGTTGGCCGCGGAAGAAGCCTCCCTGCAGGCGGCCGTCATCGAAGGCGGTGTAGTCGCTGCCGTAATCGACAAACGACCAGCCGAACACGTCTTCGAAAAAGACGCGACTCGCAGCCGGGTCGCTCGAGGCGAATTCAACGTAGTCGAGACGGCGTTCGCGGGTCATGGCAGACGGGCCAGCAGTTCGCGGGCCTGCGCCTGGCAATGCAGATCGCCACCTTCGGCCACCTCGTGCAGCAGGGTGCGCGCAGTCTGCGCGTCGCCCAGGTCCAGATAAGCGATGGCCAGTTCCAGCCGTTCCTGGCCGACACGCGGGGTCCAGTCATGGCCACTGTCTGCCGGAGGCACGGCAGCGTCCTCGGTGGCAGCATGGTCGTCGTGCAGGTCGACCGGTCCAGCCGTCCCGTGCTCATGCGGTTCGGCCGGCAGATCGAACACACCGCGGAACTGCGGCTCCTGTTCGGCCTGCAGCGCGTAGTCGGGTACGGCCACCTCGGCGGCCTCGGTCGGCGTGACCGGGGCTGCAGCATCGTCCCAGCGCGGCAGATCGTTCACCGCAGCAGGCAGTTCAGCCAGCGCGTCCTCATCAAGCTCACCCGCCCGCCACTCGGCCGGCGAGGCATCCTCACGGATGTCCGCATCCGGCGCATCATCGTCGGCAGTGCTGGCCCAGGCCGGCATCGCCGGTTCCTGGCGTCCGCCTTCGGCCGCGAAACCCACCCCGGCGTCCTGCTCGGCCAGGGTATCGAGCGCGGCACCTGCCGGCAGCGCTGCGGCCAGGCCGGCGGCATCGTGTTCCTCGCGCAGCGGCGGCAGCGGCGAGGGCTTGCGACGACGCAGCAACCAGGCGCCCAGGGCAACCAGCACCAGCAGCGGCAGGCCCAGCCAGTACCACGGCGTGCCGGCGCCCGGCGCACCCGGCGCCTGTGCCAAGCGCTGCTGCGCGGCGGCCAGGTCATTGTCCTTCATCGCGATCAGTGACTGCTGCTGCTCCTTGAGCTTTTCGAGCTCCGCCACGCGCTGCTTCAGATCGCCGATCTCGGCATCGCGGGTGGCGATGTCCTCCTTGGCCTGGCGCAGTTGTTCGTTGCCCAGCATGTCACCCTCGCTGCCGGCAGTGGTGCCGGTGGTTGTGCCCGCGTGCGCGGCGTCGGACGCCAGCGCCGGAGCGATTTCAAGTCGTGCCCCTGTGGCCGCAGCCGGGGAAGAAACGCTGCCATCGGCCTTGGCCACCGGCATCGGGGCGCCAGCCGGCTGCGGCACGGTGCGTGCCTGTCGCCACTGCGCGGCATGCTCGCGAACCAGCGCGGCGGCCTCGGCCGCATCCACCGCGGCCAGTGCGCTATCGCCCGGCATGCGCAGCACCGCGCCCTGCTTGAGCAGGTTGACGTTGCCTCGGATGAAGGCTTCGGGGTTGGCACGCAACAGCGCGATCATCGCCCGGTCGCGACTGATCTGATTGCCACGGGCCAGCGACCCGGCAATCTGCGAAAGGGTCTGCCCGCGCTGCACGGTCACGCTGCCGTCTGCGGCCAGTGCCGGTGCTGCCGGTGCTGCTGGTGCTGGCGCAGATGCCGCAGCGCGCGGACGCGGTGCAGCAGGTGCAGCAGGTGCGGCAGGTGCAGCAGGTGCGGCTGCCGGCGTGGCTGGTGCCGGCTCGGCTGCCGTTGCAGCGGCGGCAGGCGCATCGCGGACGATGGTGTCCGACAGCACGCCGGCCGGCGCGACGATCTCCGGTTCGGCCACGGCCAGTGCGCTGGCCGGTGCATCAACCAGGGCCGAGTACTCACGCACCAGCCGACCCTGGCCCCAGTCGGCCTCGACCAGGAAGCTCAGCGACGGTGTTTCCACAGGCGTCTGCGAGGTAACCCGCACCACCGCCCTGCCCTGTGCGTTGCGGGTCAACTCGAACTGCAGCTCGCTGACCAGGCCAGCCGGACGCTGCAGGCCAACGCGCTCGAAGGTGACCGGCGAGGCGAGCGCGACGCGCAGGTTCTCAAGTTCGGATGGATCGGCCGAGATCACCGGGATCTCGGCCAGCAACGGCTGTCCCGGCTTGGACAGGACCCGGATGTCGCCCAGCCCCAGGGCCATGGCCGAACTGCTGACCAGGGCCAGCAGCGCGGCGGAGAGACAGGTGAGCGGACGCCGTGCGCCCTTGGCTCGTTTATTCATGGGCGACACTATAAAGCGTGCGGACCACGGTCCGCACCCATGTAGAGCCGAGCCCATGCTCGGCTGCTTGGGGAGAGCCGAGCATGGGCCCGGCTCTACAGAAAAGGCCGGGCGTTGCCCGGCCTCTCCATCAGCGCGTCTCGGCGGCGACCAGTTCGGCCAGCTGCACCGCGTTCAGGGCAGCCCCCTTGCGCACGTTGTCCGACACGATCCACAGGTTCAGGCCGCGCGGATGCGACAGGTCCTCGCGGATGCGTCCGACGTACACCGCGTCCGTGCCCGAGGCATGGGTAACCGGCGTCGGGTAGCCACCGGCTTCATGACGATCCACCACCTCGATGCCCGGCGACTGTTCCAGCAGCGCGCGCGCTTCGGCCACGGTCACCTTGTCACGGGTTTCAATCGCCACCGATTCGGAGTGGCCGTAGAACACCGGCACACGCACGGCGGTCGGGTTCACCAGGATGCTGTCGTCGCCCAGGATCTTGCGGGTCTCCCAGACCAGCTTCATCTCTTCCTTGGTGAAGCCGTTGTCCAGGAAGTCGTCGATGTGCGGGATCAGGTTGAAGGCGATCTGCACCGGGAAACGCTGCGGATCGATCTCCTGGAAGCTCAACAGCTGGCCGGTCTGCTTGCCCAGTTCTTCCAGCGCCGAACGGCCACCGCCGGACACCGACTGGTAGGTGGACACGTTGATGCGCTCGATGCCGTACTTGCGATGCAGCGGTGCCAGCGCGACCAGCATCTGCATGGTCGAGCAATTCGGGTTGGCGATGATGCCGCGCGGACGGTTGCCGACCTGGTCCGGGTTGACCTCCGACACCACCAGCGGCACGTCGTCGTCGTAACGGAAGGCCGAGGAGTTGTCGATCACCACCGCGCCAGCGGCGGCGAATTTCGGGGCGTATTCCTTGGACACGCTGCCACCGGCCGAGAACAGGGCGATGTCCACGCCACTCGGGTCGAAGGTGGCCAGGTCCTGGATCTTCACCTTGCTGCCGTTGAACTCGACTTCGCCGCCGGCCGATCGCTCGGAAGCGAGCAGGCTCAGGGTGGCGACCGGGAAATCACGCTCGGCCAGGATGGCCAGCATGGTCTCGCCGACCGCACCGGTGGCGCCGACGATGGCGACGTGGAAGCTGCGTTGTGCATTGCTCATGGGGGAACTCTCACGAAAACGGGAAGGGGGAAAACTCACGCACGACAGCTGGGTTCGGGGAGCCTCCTCGGATGGATGCGCGGAGGTTCCCTATCGTTTCCCGCTTTTTTCATCCATCGAGGCGCGCGCGGCAAGGGCCGCGTCGGCGTTGATCGCGCTCGGCATGCGCGCCGGACTGCCGTCCAGGCCAAGCCCGGCCAGCAGATTGTCCACGGCCATCTGCACCATGGCCGTGCGCGTGGCCAGCGAGGCGCTGCCGATGTGCGGGGTCAGCACGATGTTGCGCAGCGCCAGCAGTTCCGGCCGCACGTTCGGCTCGCCTTCGTAGACATCCAGGCCAGCGGCCGCCAGACGACCGTTGGCCAGTGCATCGGCCAGCGCAAGTTCGTCGACGATGCCGCCGCGGGCGATGTTCACCAGCGTGGCAGACGGCTTCATCTTCGCCAGCGCGGTGGCGTTGATGATGTGGTGCGAAGCAGCGGTGTACGGCAGTACGGTCAGCAGATGGTCGGACTGCGCCAGCAGCGTGTCCAGATCCACGTAGGTCGCGCCGAGCGCGGCTTCGGCGTCGGCCGGCAGCCGCGAACGGTTGTGGTACAGCACCTTCATGCCGAAGCCGTGCGCACCGCGACGGGCGATGCCCTGGCCGATGCGGCCCATGCCGAGGATGCCCAGCGTGCTGCCATGGATGTCGGCACCGAGCATGGTCTGGAACGACCACTGTCCCCATTGCCCCTCGCGCAGCCAACGCTCGGATTCGGTGATCCGGCGTGCGGTGGCCATCAGCAGGGCGAAGCCGAGATCGGCGGTGGTCTCGGTGAGGACGTCCGGGGTGTTGCTGGCGAGGATGCCGGCGGCGCTGAGCGCGTCGACATCCAGATTGTTGTAGCCGACCCCGACATTCGCGATCACCTGCAGCTGCACGGCGTCGGCAACCTGGGCCGCGCCGATGCGCTCGTTGAGGGTGATGATCGCGCCGTCAACGTCAGCCAGCTGCGCGGCGATCTGCTGCGGCGACCAGGCGGTGACGGTATCGGTGGTGCGCAGCTGCACGCGATCGCGCAGCGGCACGATGGCCGCGTCGATCAGCGGCTGGCTCACCCAGACCGTCGGCCGCGTATCAGCCATCAAGCTGGCTGGGAATGCGCGGAGTGATGGTGCCGACGTCGCCGCACTGCGCGCGGTGGCGCAGCGCCTGGTCCATCAGCACCAGCGCCATCATCGCCTCGGCGATGGGGGTGGCGCGGATGCCGACGCAGGGATCATGGCGGCCGGTGGTGACCACCTCCACCACATTGCCGGCCGTATCCAGCGATTCACCCGGCAGGCGCAGGCTGGAGGTCGGCTTGAGCACCATCGAGGCGACCACCGGCTGGCCGGTGGAGATGCCACCGAGAATGCCGCCGGCGTGGTTGCTGGCGAAACCCTGCGGGGTCAGCAGGTCACGGTGTTCGGTGCCCTTCTGCATGGCGCTGGCGAAACCGTCGCCGATCTCCACGCCCTTCACCGCGTTGATGCTCATCAGTGCGGCAGCCAGTTCCCCATCGAGCTTGCCGTAGATCGGCTCGCCCCAGCCCGGCGGCACATTGTCGGCGACCACGTCCACGCAGGCACCGACCGAATCACCGGACTTGCGCAGTGCATCCATGTACGCCTCCAGCTCGGGCACCTGTGCGGCGTGCGGCCAGAAGAACGGGTTGTCCTCGACCACCGACCAGTCGAAACCGGCCGGGGTGATCCCGCCCAGCTGCGACAGGTAGCCGCGCACGGTGATGCCGAAGCGTTCGGCCAGCCATTTCTTGGCGATCACGCCAGCGGCTACGCGCATGGTGGTCTCGCGCGCCGAGGAACGGCCGCCGCCACGCGGGTCGCGGATGCCGTACTTGTGCCAGTAGCTGTAATCGGCATGACCCGGACGGAACTGCTGGCCGATGTTGCTGTAGTCCTTGCTGCGCTGGTCGGTGTTGCGGATCAGCAGCGCGATCGGGGTGCCGGTGGTCAGGCCCTCGTACACCCCGGACAGGATCTCGATTTCGTCGGCCTCACGCCGCGCCGAGGTATGCCGGCTCTTGCCGGTGGCGCGACGCTGCAGGTCGTGGCTGAATTCGGCCGCGTCCAGCGCCAGCCCCGGCGGGCAGCCATCGATCACGCAGCCGATGGCCGGCCCGTGCGATTCGCCGAACGTGGTGACGGTGAACAGCTTGCCGAACGAATTGGAGCTCACGGGCGCTGTGCCGCCAGTTCGGTGATGCGTGCGCTGTGGGCGATCAGCTCGCGGCACTCGACCGCGAAGATGCCCATCTGGCCGACCTTGAATTCGACCCAGGCGAAATCGACTTCCGGCAGCAGCTTGATCAGGTGCTGTTCGGATTCGCCCACTTCACAGATCAGCAGGCCGTCCTCGCTCAGGTGCAGCGGCGCGTCGCGCAGGATCTTCAGCACCAGGTCCAGGCCGTCGTCGCCGGCACGCAGGCCCATCTCCGGCTCGTAGGAGTATTCCTGCGGCAGGGCATCGGTCTCGTCGTTGGTGACGTACGGCGGGTTGGTGACGATCAGGTCGTAGTGGCGGCCGGTCAGGCCGTTGAACAGGTCCGACTTCAGCAGGGTCACGTTGTGCGCCTGCAGGCGTTCCTTGTTTTCTTCGGCCAGCGACAGCGCCTCATCGCTGAGGTCCACGCCGTCCACTTCCCAGTTCGGGTAGTAGTGGCCCATGGCGATGGCGATGCAGCCCGAACCGGTGCACAGGTCCAACGCGCGGCTGACGTCGCGGCCAGCCAGCCACGGCTCGAAGCCGCACTCGATCAGCTCAGCGATCGGCGAGCGCGGCACCAGGGCGCGCGTATCGCTCTTGAAGCTGAGGCCGGCGAACCAGGCTTCACCGGTCAGGTAGGCGGCCGGGATGCGCTCGTCGATACGGCGCTGGAACAGCTCCAGCACCGCCAGCTTCTCTTCGCGCAGCAAGCGCGCCTGGCCGTAGGCCGGGCCGAGGTCGTGCGGCAGGTGCAGGCCGTGCAACACCAGCTGGGTGGCCTCGTCCAGGGCATTGTCGTAGCTGTGCCCGAAGGTCAGGCCCGCAGCATTGAAACGGCTGGTGCCGTAGCGGATCAGATCGATGATCGTATGGAGTTCGGCGGCCGTTTCAGCGGTCATGGCGGTACTGCGGGCAAAGTGGCCCCCGATTATAGGGGTTGCCGCCTGCGCCGGCATCCGTTGCGGCAGAAACGATCCAGTCGCAGCCGGTATGATGGTGGCCACTTCCTGCGGCGGAATCCCATGTTCAATCGCAACGTCGGCATCATCCTGCTGATCGCCCTGGCGGCGGGCCTTGGCCTGCTCGCCGCCCAGCAGGTGTTCGCGCCGAAGCCGCCGGCCGGGCAGCCGGCCACCGAAGCGATCACCCTGTACCCGCAGCCGCGCGCCCTGCCCGACTACAACCTGGCCCAGTCCGACGGCACGCGCCTGATTCCCGGCGAGCTGAAGGGCCACTGGACCCTGGTGTTCCTCGGCTTCACCTTCTGCCCGGACGTCTGCCCGACCACCCTGGCCGAGCTGGCCGGTGCGCAGAACCAGTGGGAAGCCCTGCCCGACGGCCTGCGCCCGCGCGTGCTGTTCGTCTCGGTCGACCCGGAGCGCGACACCGCGACCCGCCTGGGCGAGTACGCCCATGGCTTCCACAAGGACACCCTGGCGGCGACCGCCGACATCCCCTCGCTGGAGCGCTTTGCCACCTCGCTGGGCTTCGTGTTCCAGAAGGTGCCGGGCAAGCACTTCGACGAGAATCCCGAGGATTACACCCTCGAGCACTCTGCCAGCCTGGCCGTGCTCGACCCGCAGGGCCGGCTTGCCGGCCTGGTGCGGCCCCCGTTCAACGCGCCGGCGATCGCCCGCGACCTGCAGAAGCTGACCGAGAAATCCGCCCCATGAGTCTGACCACCGCCCTGACGTACGTCCTGCCCCACCGCCTGCTGTCCTCGATGGCGCGTTCGCTGGCGTACTCGGACAACCCGCGCGTATCGCGCTGGCTGATCGACACGGTCACCCGCAAATTCAACGTCAACCTGGATGAAGCGGCCAACCCTGACCCGCGCAGCTACCCGACCTTCAACCAGTTCTTCACCCGCGCGCTGAAACCCGGCGCGCGCGTGGCCGATGCGGATCCGCGCAGCCTGGTGATGCCGGCCGATGGCCGCATCAGCCAGCTCGGAAAGATCGACGCCGGCCGCATCTTCCAGGCCAAGGGCCAGTCCTTCACCGCCGCCGAGCTGCTGGGCAGCGCCGAGGATGCCAAGCCGTTCAACGATGGGCTGTATGCCACGGTGTACCTGTCGCCGCGCGACTATCACCGCGTGCACATGCCGTGGACCGGCACCCTGCGCGAAACCGTGCACGTGCCCGGCCGCCTGTTCAGCGTTGGCCCGGCCGCGGTGAACAACGTGCCAGGCCTGTTCGCACGCAACGAACGCCTAGTCTGCCACTTCGACACCAGCTTCGGCCCGATGGTCAGCGTGATGGTCGGTGCGCTGCTGGTGTCGGGCGTGGAAACGGTGTGGAGCGGTGAGGAGATTCCGCACTACGGCGACCGCATCACCCGCAAGGATTACCGGGGCCGCGGCATCACGCTGCAGCGCTTCGAAGAGATGGCGCGCTTCAATTACGGCTCGACCGTGATCGTGCTGCTGCCACCGGGGGTGGCCGAATTCGCCCCGCATCTGGATGCAGAGCATCCGGTGCAGCTGGGCCAGGCACTGGCGAAGCTGCGCTGAGAAAAGAGGACGGAGGGGATTAAGTCGTTTGTGACACAAACGACTTAATCCCCTCCGTCCCCTTTTTGCTTACTGCAGGGTCGGCGCCGGGCCGACGTCCATGCCGTCGTAGTCTTCCACGCCCATCTGCGTGGCCAGCGCGCTCAGTTCCTGGTTGCGCTTGTCCAGCGAGGTTTCGTCGTGGACTTCCACGCGCTCCACGTGCAGCACGTGGAATGCAGCGTCACCGTCCTCCGGCTCCTGCTCGAACAGTTCCACCAGCACATAGCCCTGCGCCTGCAGGTGGGTGCCCAGTGCCTGCAGCGGCTCGGCGGTGGAGTGCACGAAGAAGTACCCCCACAGCAGCGGGGCATCCAGGTCCCAGTCGGTGTTCTCGCGAAGGTTGGTGAACAGGTTGCGGGTGTCTTCGATGTCCATGCGATATCCAGATTGCAGAAAAATTATTTGTCGCAGCCCTGCAGCTTCAGCACCTGGCCGTGGCGCAGGCTGTAGCCGGGGGCCTTGAGGCCATTGGCGCGGGCCAGCACCGGCACATCGCACTGGAACTTCGCGGCGATCCGGCCCAGGGTCTCCCCCTTGCCGACCTTGTAGCTGCGGGCCGGCTTGGCACGCGGTGCCGGCGCCGGGCGCGGCGCAGCCACGGGCGCTGCGGGCGTGGTCGGCACGCTGCTGGCGGCATTGGGATCGACCACCGGCACCACCCCGCCCACGGCCACGCTGCCGGTATAGCTGGCGGCGCTGGGGCGCACGATCGCGGCATTGAGGTCGGCGGTGATCAGGGTGCGTGCCAGATCCGCACGCGGGCCGCTGACGCAGTTGCGCGCGTACAGGCCGGCAATGCGGTTGGTGGCGTTGATGAGGGTCCCGGCCGGGATCCAGCCATCGGCCTCATAGCGCGGGTTGAGGTTGCGCAATGCGCGCATGTAGCCATCGCGGGTGCCATGGCTGCCCAGGCAGATGGTCAGCTCGTAGATCGTGGTCGAGCGCGCCAGGCGGATGGTGGCCGGCTGTGCATTGATCTTCGGGAACTCCACGCCGTACTGCTGCGGGTGCAGGAAGATCCAGGACGCGGCGATCACCATCGGCACGTAGTCCTTGGTCTCGCCGGGGAACTGGTTGTAGACGCTGTCCACCCAGAAGCTCTGTCCCGGGTACTGCTTGTAGACGCGCGCCGCGCGGCCTTCGCCGCCGTTGTAGCCGGCCAACGACAACTCGACGTTGTTGTTGAGCTCACGCATGCGCTCGTTGAGGTAGGTCGCGCTGGCTTCGGCGGCGCTGCGCGCATCAAAGCGGGTATCGAAACCGGTACCGTCCGGGCCCAGGCCGAAGCGGCGGCCGGTGGCCGGCATGAACTGCATCAGGCCTGCGGCGCCGGCACGTGAGGACGCATGCACGCGGCCATTGGACTCCTTGGCCATGATGCCGAACAGCAGCGCCTCGGGCAGGCCGCGCTTCTCCCATTCCGGCCACATCACCGCGCGCAGGTTCTGGTAGTTCTCGTAGGTGGTCATCAGCGCCGGGCGCATGTCGGTCAGCCAGCGGCGGATGCCGGCCTGCACGGCCGGGTTGTATTCGACCATGTTGTCGAAGGCATGGCGCTTGTCGTTGAGCAGCGCCGCTGCGCGGGCGGCCTCGGGCACGTCGGCAGCCAGCGGGCCGACATGGTCCGGGTCGGCTTCCAGGCGGTCGCCGGCTTCATCGGCCACGTCATCATCGGCGGCGGCATCGGCGTCATGCTTGAGCAGCCGCTTGTAGGTCGCCAGCATGTTGCTCATCTGGCACCCCTTCTGCTTCACGCACTCGCTGATGACATCTTCCATGTCCTCCAGCGCGGCATCAGCCTCGTTGCGCCCCTTCGGATCGGCGTTGGCCACCAGCAGCACGGCATCGCTGTAGCGCTTCTCGGCAGCCGTCATGCGCTGCTGCAGTGTATCCACCTTCACCTTGTCCCGGGCCGAAACCCGCTGTGCGTGGGCCTCCGGCGCCAGGGAAACCAGGCCAGCCAGGGCCAGCAGCGGCCAGGTACGGGAAATCAGGACAGGAACGGGCATTGGTGGCACTGTGTATGAAACAGGCAGGCAGAGTAGCGGCGCTGCCAAGGTCGGGGCAAGCCGACCTTCGGCCCGTCACTGTCGGCGGTTAACATTGGCACATTCATCACAAGGGCTGGACCATGGATCCGATTCTGCTCGGCAAAGGCATCACCGACGATGTGGCTGTCACCCTGCTGCCGAAACTCGGCAACCGCCATGGGCTGGTGGCCGGCGCCACCGGCACCGGCAAGACCGTGACCCTGATGACCCTGGCCGAGGGTTTCTCGCGGATCGGGGTACCGGTGTTCCTGGCCGATGTGAAGGGCGATGTGTCGGGGCTGGCGGTGCCGGGTACCGGCGCCGAGAACCTGCTCAAGCGCGCGGCCGAGATCGGTGTGGGCGACTACGCCCCGGCGGCCAGCCCCACCGTGTTCTGGGATCTGTACGGCAAGCTCGGCCACCCGGTGCGCACCACCGTGAGCGAGATGGGCCCGACCCTGCTGGCACGCATCCTGGAATTGAACGACACCCAGGCCGGCGTGCTCGACATCGTGTTCAAGCTGGCCGATGACCGCGGCCTGCTGCTGCTGGACATGGACGATCTGCGCGCCCTGCTCGGCCTGGTGGCCGAGGAGCGCAAGGACATCTCCACCGAGTACGGCCTGGTCAGCGCGCAGTCGGTGGCCGCCATCCAGCGCGCCCTGCTGCGCCTGGCGCAGGACGGCGGCGAGCACTTCTTCGGCGAACCGGCGCTGGAACTGGCCGACATCATGCGGGTCAACCATGATGGCCGCGGTGTCATCGGCATCCTTGCCGCCGACCAGCTGGTGCTCAAGCCCAAGCTGTACTCCACCTTCCTGCTGTGGCTGCTGTCGGAGCTGTTCGAGCAGCTGCCGGAAGTGGGCGACCTCGACAAGCCGAAGCTGGTCTTCATTTTCGACGAAGCGCACCTGCTGTTCGACGATGCGCCCCCCGCACTGGTACAGCGCATCGAACAAGTGGTGCGGCTGATCCGTTCCAAGGGCGTGGGCGTGTACTTCTGCTCGCAGTTCCCGGACGACGTACCGGCCAACATCCTCGGCCAGCTCGGCAACCGCGTGCAGCACGCGTTGCGCGCATTCACCCCGCGCGACCAGAAGGCGGTGAAGACCGCCGCGGAGACCTTCGTGCCGAATCCCAAGCTGGATGTGGTGAAGGTGCTCAGCCAGCTCGGTACCGGCGAGGCGCTGGTGTCCACGCTGCAGGACAAGGGCGTGCCGATGCCGGTGCAGCAGACGATGATCGCCCCGCCGCGCTGCCGCATGGGACCGGTCACCGAGGCCGAACGTACGCAGGTTCGGGCCGGCAGCCCGGTCGGCACCCGCTACGACACCGCCATCAACCGCGAATCGGCGGCCGAACTGCTGGCCCAGCGCGCGCAGAAGGCGGTTGAGAAAACCGATGCACCGGCCGCACGCAGCCGTGAGCAGGACGAGGCGCAGGAAGGTGGCTTCGGACAATCGATCAAGGACGCGATCTTTGGCACCAAGCGCCGCCAGGGCATGATCGAGACGATGGCCAAGCAGACAACGCGTACGGTCGGTACCAAGCTGGGCAACCAGATCGTGCGCGGCATCCTCGGTGGCATCTTCGGCGGCAAGCGCTGAGAACTCCGGCAGCACCTTCGCGGCGCGCCGGCAGCGGCGCGCCGTATTTGTTTCATTCCGTACGAGAAGCCGCATTACATGTCGCGTTGGCGTCCCCCCGCAGAAAAGAGCACCGCGCTGATCACCGCAGCCGGCCATGCACGCTTGAAAGCCGAGCTGGATGAGCTGTGGCGGGTACGTCGACCCGAGGTGGTCAAGGCGCTGGCTGCGGCCGCAGCCGAAGGTGATCGCTCGGAGAATGCCGAATACACCTACCGCAAGAAGCAGCTGGGCGAGATCGATCGTCGCGTGCGCTACCTGACCAAGCGCCTGGAATCGCTGCGCGTGGTCGACACCACGCCGACCGATCCGCAAGCGGTGTTCTTCGGTGCCTGGGTGGAGCTGGAGAACGTGGACAGCGGGCAGACCAGCCGCTACCGCATCGTCGGGCCGGATGAGACCGATGCAGGACTGGGCTGGATCAGCATCGATTCGCCGTTGGCGCGGGCCTTGTTGAAGAAGCGCCTGGATGATGAGTTTTCGGTGGAACTGCCCAGTGGTCATCACACCTTTGCGGTGATCGATGTCGAGTACGAGACTGCGGCCAAGGGCTGAGCCTCTGCCGGGCAGCAGCGCTCAACGAGCACGGGCTCGGCTCTACTGGAGCGGCAGCGGCGGCGGATAACGACGCCCTTCGCGCAGTGGGCGGAAATAATCGTCGTTCGCGTAGAAGGCTGGTGCCTGATCGGCGTGCCAGCCCGGAATGCCTGCCAATGGCAGCGGGCGCAGCTCCAGAGGGTCGAGCAGCACTCTGCCCTCGTCGATGGCCTGCGCGACCACATCGATGCAGCCGGCATCGTCATCGCCCTGCAGCACGATGCATTTACCCACCAGCAGCCGGCCCGGCAGCAGCGCCTGTTCCATCAAGGCATGACCAAATACAGCGGCAATGGCGATCCGCCCTGACTGCCAATGGCTCGGTTCGAACAACGCGCGCCAATCGTGAGCATCCCAGGCTGCCAGTGATGCCCGGTCGCGCACATGCACCACCACGCCGGTTTCATCGAACTGGGTCAGCGCAGCCTGCGCGCGGTTGCGCTGTCCGGCGGCCATGCGCTCGATGTGCCGGCATTGCTGCGCGTTGAGTGCGCGCTTGATCGGCAGGTAGCGTGCCCAGGCCAGGGCATTGAACAGGTCGTGCCAGTTGTCGGCACGGGTGGCGATGCGCCCTTCGGCGATGCGCGTTTCATAGTGCAGGCCATCGGCCAGCAGCGCCGCATCCTGTTCAACAATGCGCTTGCCCGGCAGCGCCAGGCGCGCGTCCAGGTCGGACACGCGCGGCCAGTCCGCTGTGGTCAGCAGATCAGCGAATTCGGCGATACCGGCAAACACCGGATGATCGAACGCAGACCGATCCACCGCCGCGCGCAGCGGTGCCACGAAGCGGCGGGGGCCGCCATCAGCAGCCTCCGCCCCGGTCACAGCACCTTGAGGTCGAAGGCCGGGCGCGTGGTCGGCGGCAGCGCGTCGCCGTAGAGGTCGTGCTCGTCGCTCTCGGTGATTTCCACGTCGACGAACTCACCCACGCGCAATGTCACCTGGTCGGCGTTCTGGATATGCACCAGGCCGTCGATCTCCGGCGCATCGGCCTTGGAACGGGCCACGGCGATATCGCCTTCGATGGCATCGACCAGGCATTGCTGCACCGTGCCGATCTTGGCTTCCAGACGCGAGGCCGAAATCTGCGCCTGCTTTTCCATGAAGCGCGCCAGTCGTTCCTGCTTCACTTCTTCCGGCACCGGGTCCGGCAGGTTGTTGGCCGTGGCGCCCTCGACGGGCGAGTAGGCGAACGCACCGACGCGGTCCAGCTGCGCTTCGTCCAGGAAGGACAGCAGCTCTTCGAACTCGGCCTCGGTCTCGCCCGGGAAACCGACGATGAAAGTCGAACGCACGGTGATGTCCGGCGCGATGCGGCGCCAGTTCTGCACGCGCTCCAGGGTCTTTTCGACCGCGCCGGGGCGCTTCATCAGGCGCAGGATGCGCGGGCTGGCGTGCTGGAACGGGATGTCCAGGTACGGCAGGATGCGGTTCTCGGCCATCAGCGGCACCACGTCATCGACGTGCGGATACGGATAGACGTAGTGCATGCGCACCCACGCATCCAGCTCGGACAAGCCTTCGCACAGTGCCTTCAGCCGGGTCTGGTAAGCCTTGTCGCGCCACATCTTCTCGGCGTACTTCACATCCACGCCGTAGGCAGAGGTGTCCTGCGAAACCACCAGCAGCTCACGCACACCGCCACGCACCAGGCGCTCGGCTTCTCGCAGCACGTCATCGACCGGGCGCGAGACCAGCTTGCCGCGCATCGACGGAATGATGCAGAAGCTGCAATGGTGGTTGCAGCCCTCGGAAATCTTCAGGTAGGCGTAGTGACGCGGGGTCAGCTTGATGCCGTAGTCCGGCACCAGATCCACGAACGGGTCGTGCTTGGGCGGCAGCGCCGCGTGCACGGCTTCCATCACGCTCTGGTAATCCTGCGGCCCGGACACCGCCAGCACGTTCGGGTACGCCTCACGGATCTGCTCCGGGCGTTTGCCCAGGCAGCCGGTGACGATGACCTTACCGTTCTGGTTCATCGCCTCGCCGATCGCATCCAGCGATTCGGTCACCGCCGAATCGATGAAGCCGCAGGTGTTGACCACCACCACGTCGGCCGAATCGTAGGACGGGACGATGTCGTAGCCTTCCGACCGCAGCTGGGTAAGGATGCGCTCGGAATCGACGAGGGCCTTCGGGCAGCCAAGGCTGACGAAGCCGACTTTGGGGTTCAGCTGGGACATGGAATCGCGGGACTCTGGGGGCCTGGGCCCCTGCCGGCATGGCAGGGGGACCTGGGGGCCGGGGCCTGAAAGGGCGCCAGTATACCGGGGTTGGGCCATGGTCCCTGAACTGCCGCGACAGCGCCTTGTCCGCCCCAGCCCGACCTTTCAGGCCAGAGCGGCAGGCAATTCGTCCACTTCCACCGGCTCGAACCGATACAGCCCCCCGAACTTCAGGGCGTAGGCATCGGCCGGTGCCACCGGAATCACCATCTGCGGCGGGACCGCCTCCCCCTCCGCGCGGAAGTGCAGGTTGACCACGCCGGGTTGCTCCACGGCGCGGGTAAGCAGGACAAGTCGAGCATTGAATTTCATGAGAACTCCAGGAAAAAAAGAGGCCGCTTTCACCGGCGGCCGATACGGTTGACAAGCTGGGCGTCTGCCGTCGCCGGCAGACGCCCTGTCACCACACTCCCATGCGCACGCGCAGACGTCCGGCTTCGTCGAAGACACGCCAGTTGCCGTCGCTGTACTCGGTACGCCGGCCGCCGCCCGGTGCGCTGACGCTGAATGCATCGGCCACCACGTCGAAGCGCGAGACCAGACCATTGGAAGCCAGCTGCACGCCCCCTACCCTGCCGTCGGCGCGGACGTTGACCGACCACTGTGCGGATGACTCGGTGCCACCTGCTGACCAGGTCGGTGGCGTAGTTGCTGCCGCATCCACCTGGCTGAGCATCGGGCGGAAGATCCAGAAGTACGGGTTCTCCTCCCCCGTGCCGAGGAGGATGATGCGGAAGCGCGCAAAGGCCGCATTCGCTGGCGCTTTGGTGATCAGGAACGGGCGCGACAGCTTGTCCAGAGTGACGGGGCCCCCTACGTAATTGCGCACGCCCGGACTGTGCACCAGACCAAGGTGATTGCCGGAGGCATCGAAAAACGTCAGTTCAACCTTGCCTTCGACGCGATGCGTGTTCATCCAGCTCGAGGCGCAATAAGTTTTACCCGCCTCGACGGCGATGTCGTACTCGGTGCCACACCAGGACACTTCGCTGGGTGACACCACCCCGCCAGTCCGCGACCCCAGGCCGAACACTCCCCGCGGACTCCAGTTGCCATCGCCAGTTGGATCACCCAGCTCGATCCAGCGCCCATTGGTGTTCCCCCCCCATCCCCAGCCCGAGCGCTGCCAGAACGGGAAGGTGGTGTTCATCAGCAGGTTGCCGCCCGAACCGAGGTTCTTGACCTGCGCCTGCATGCTGGTGACCACGGCAGCGTCCGCCTTGCCGCCCAACGATGCCTGCACGCCATCCACGCGCCCGGACAGTGCCGTCAGCTGTGTTCCCTGCTGGCTCACTTGGCTTTTCAGCTGCGAGAAGCCGCTGGCCGACACATCGCCCACCTGCGTCTTGAGCTGGGTCAGGTCACGCGCGGTGGTGTCCAGCTTGCTGCCCTGCTGCGCAACGGACGTGCTGAGCCCGCTGATCGCCGAGGCGTTGGCATCATTGGCCAACTGATCGGTGATGTCGTACACCTGCACACTGTCCACGCGCACCTGGCCATTGTCCGGATAGGCATACACATTCAGCCGCCACGCGTCGATACCGCTGTTGAACGCATCGAAATCGAACGTGCGTGTCTCGAATGCCTCCACAGCGAACACGGCACGCAGGTCCTGGTTGGACTGCTGTCCGGCGACGCTTCTGCGATACATCCGCACCATCAGGTTGTTCGCCCCACCTGCGCCACAGGCACGTACGACCACGCGCAATCGACGCATACCATTGATTGGCACCCACTTGCCACCATTAGGCTGCAGCGTGGGATTCACACTGGTATATCGATTGAGCAGCACGCCCGGACGGCCGTCGCCGTTGACCGTGCTCCACACTGCACCGTTGGCGGCTGCCGATGCGGTCCAGCCTCCCAGGCCCTCTGCGAAATCGGGATTGGGCAGCAGGCCGCTGCCGGTATTGAGCACTCCCTTCAGGCTGCTGGAAAGATCAGTGACCTGCTGCGCCTGCGCATCGACCCTCGCCCCCTGCTGATCCACCTTCGTGGTCAGCGCAGTGACCGCCGTTGCCGTGGCGGCGGCGCTCTGCTGGGCGGCGTAGGCATCGGTGACATCGATCATGCGGATATCATCAACCTGTACGCGGACCCCCACTTCCCGTGCGCCATTTCCGCCCGGGATACTGACGAGCATCCGCCACTTCGCGGCAGAGGCCGCAGTATCCATGTAGCCGCTGACCTTGGTCCATGCATCCTTGCGCAGGGAGGCCAGTGCATAGGCCTGCAATGGCCACAAGCTTTCCGCGTTGGCTTCGTTGGTAGTCTGCCAGCCCACCCGGATGGAACCTCCGGTCGGCTGGATGCTGTCCGGATGCAGGCGCGCGTAGTACTCCACGTAGATGCGACGATTGCCGGTGATGGGGGTCCACTGGCCGACGTACATGTCCGCGTTCGTGCTCTGGCTGGTGTTGGCTGCGACATTCACGTCCAGGCCCCGCTCACCGGTCCGGCGCGCATCGGCGCGGGCGGTGTAGATCGTGCCCGCCGCACTCGCCAGCAGTTGGCCGTCCTGGAAGGTTTCGAACGATCCCAGCGGGAACAGGCTGTCGCTTCCGTTGAGAATCGACTGCACATCCGACTGCAGCTTGACCACATTGGCCGCGCTGCTGGTGATGCGGTCGCCAAGCTGCACCACGTCGGTGCGCAGGTTGGAGATCGCCGTGGCATTGCCGGCGATGTCCTGTGCATCGGTGATGTCGTAGAACTCGACGCGGTCGAACAACACCTTGCCATTCGCATTGGTCAGATGCACCTGTGGCATCACTTCATTGCGGTCAAGCCCCGTCGACCACTCCGCCGTGTACGTTTTCCAGGCACCGTCGGCCAGGTTCAATGTCACGTCCGCATGGCTTTCGCCAACGCCCGTGGTGCGCACCCTCAGGCGACATACCAGCGTCGCCGTCGCGCCATCGAAGGCACGGGCGATCATCACCATCCGGTACCGGCGTGACTTGCCGGCAGCCACCGGCAACCAGCGCGCATCATTGGCTGTGATTGCCGGGTTCTGGCCGGCCTGCGGCCCGTGCGTCATCAACAACGCATCGCCGCCCTGGCCAGAGGCCTTCACCCACTCCACGGTGTTGGCCGGCAGCGTGCGGGTCAACGTCCACCACGCGGCACTGCCGGCGAAGTTGCTGTTGCGCAGCAGGTTGTCATTGCTCACCACGGACGTATCGATTCGTGCACCCAGACTGGTGATGCTGTCCGCCGCAGATGCCAGATCGGTACCGAGCTTGCCCACATCGGTGCGCAGCCCGGTCAGTGCTTCGGCATTGGCCCGCGAGGCACGGTCGAGCGCCGACGAGTCCTGCGATCCGGTCGGTACACCATTGAGCAGGGTGATGGTCATTTCCACCCACATGCCAACGCGGCTGGCATCCAGCGCGGGCGGAGACAGGATCTGCCTGCCGCCACCGGCGCCACTCTTCCTGCGCCCGACCATCACCAGCATCCGTCCGCCGGAAAGCGCCACAAGATTCTCCTGCGACAGACCGGCATCAAGCAGGCGCGTGCGCAGGCCGACGGTGTCGGCGTTGGTGCCACTGCTGATCGCCCCCACCGCGTCAGACGTATAGGCGATGAAGTACTGATTGTCCTTCAGGGTCTCGTCGTACCAGGCGTTGAAACGGGCCGATTCAGCCTGCAGATTGCCGTACGTGTCGAACACGGCGGTACTGCTGATGCTGTTGTCCGCATTGATCACCCCTACCCGCAGGCCGCGGTTGGCCCCCATGCCGGCCACGATGCTGCCGTTGGCGCGGTAAACACCCGATGCACGCGGTCCACCTGTGGGCCAGGCGTTGATGTGCGCATTGGCAATGATGTTGTAGGCCACCATGTTGCCGATACCGGACGCCAGGCGTGTCACATCCTCGGCGGCGGTCGTCAGCTTGCCATCGATCTGCTCCACCTTGGTCGACAGACCCGTGATCGCCGAAGCATTCGCATCGGCGTCGGTCACTTCCTCCACCCACAGGTCATCCAGCCACAGCGTGCCGGCCGTGCCGTTGCGATTGATCGTGACCTTGATGCCCTGCACCGTGCCGGAGGCCGGCAGGTTCACCAAGGTCTCGGTTTTCACCCAATCCACGGACCTGGGGAACGACGCTGTCGCAGCCACCATCAGATTGCCATTCTGGTCGCCGATACGAAGCTTGGTATTGTCGGCCGTGCCATCGAAGTCCTCGCTGGTCCGCGTCCAGCAGGAAACGCGATAGCGGCGCCCGGCCGTCAAGGCAATGAACCGCCCTTCATTGACGGCCGCGCTGACCACCGTGTTGACGCCACCGGCATAGGGGCCGGCCTTCCAGCACAGGCTGTTGCCACGCCCCTCCCGCACCACCGATGCAGCCGTTGTATTGGAGAAGGTCCAACCTTCGGGGCCCAGGTTGAAGTCACCATTGAGCGCGAGGTTGCTGCCCGCCCCCATCACCGCCTCCATCCGGCTCTTCAGCTGCACCAGGTCCTGGCTGCTGGTGGTGACTTTGCCGTCAAGTTGCCCCACTTCCGACTTCAGCGCATTGAAGGCACTGGAGCCGACCTTGTCACCCATCGTGGCGTCCAGGCTGTCCACACGACGTCCCAGCGCGGTATCGGCAGTGACCATTGCCTGTTGCAGGCTGCTGACGCTGGCATTGGTAGCCACCGCGCCGGTACCTGCGGGCATGCGTGCCTGCAGTGCCTGGATCGATTGTGCGTTGACCTGGTCGCCGCTGAGCCGCGCGGACTTCTCCGCCGCGATCAGGCCCTGGCTGACGCCCGCCAGATCGCCTCCTTCGTAACTGCCTCGCAGCTGCACGCCGAGCGTCTCTCGACGACTGGCCTCGCTGGAATCGGCTGCGATGCGTGCACTGGCTTCGTCCTGCAGCATCGCCACCGATGCGCCCGGTGTCGGTCGGCCGATCGCCACCCAGTCCAGCAGGAAGTAGTGGGCATCGGTCTGCGCCTTGGACAGATCCAGGCGGATCTGGTCGACCACGGTTCCGTTCCACGGAATGTTGTCCACATCCAGCGTGGCGATGCCATTGCTGTCATAGCCCGGCTCTGCGAACTGCACCGTGCGCGCGTCGTCCCACGACTGGCCGGGGCCGTTCCACAGCAGTCGCCCGTCCCAGGCAGGACTACCCACCTTGCGGATGCGCAGCTTGACGAAGCGGTGCGCCGCGCCCTGGACGTCCTGGCCACGCGGGCTGGTCACGAAGGCATCGCTGGCATGGTTGGCCGGGCGCAGCCAGCCATCCACCAGCGTCGGACTGCCACCGTTCGCGCCCCATCCTTCCACGCTGCTGTCGAAGTACCAGATGCGCTTGCTGTCAAACTGCACGCCACTGCCGGCCGACAGCTGGCTCACCATCCGCGTGAGATTCTCGACATCCGACCGGCGTTCGCTGGTTTCGCGGGTCACCGCCGTGGTCAGCTCGGTGCGGGTATTCAGATCGCCTGCAGCGCGGTCCAGCACTTCGCGTGCCAGGCCATCGGTGCTTGCCTTGATCGCCAGCGCCTGCTGGTCCAGCTGCCCGGCCTGCTGGGCAAGGTGCGTGGCACTCTCGGTGATCTGTCCCTGCAGGCGCAGCGATTCACTGCGCAGTGCTTCGGCCGCCTGGGTGGCGTTGGCCAGGTCGTTGTCGATGCGGGCAGTGATTTCCTTGCCCAGATCCTGCTTGACCGACTCCACCACGCCACCGATTCCCTCCAGCGTCTGCCCGACGTTGCGGCCAAGCGAACGTCGCACGTAGCGGGCGGCCGTCGACAGTACGCCCGAGGTGTTGCGACTGCGGCAGGCAAAGGTCCAGCTGCCCGACGCCGGCAGCACCGCTTCGATCGCGGCAGTGAAGAAGCCACCCGCATCGCCGAGCGGTGTCATCTGCTCCCACAGCGGGTTGTCGATGCTGCCCGCGGTGTAGCGGATTTCCACACCGGCGAAGTCGGTCGATTGCACCGTATCGCTGAAGAAGCCCCATACGTAGCGGCGCACACCGCCACTGAGCTCTTCGATGTCGAACAGGTCGACCAGGACAGGCGGGGCATCGGCGCCCATCGTGGTGTACTGGGTGGACACCGCCACGCCGGCGCGTCCCTCCGGACTGTACGGACGCACGACGACGGGATAGGTGCCCGCACCGGGGATCGACCAGCTTGCCGAGCGCGTCGTGGTGCGTGCGACTTCCTCCAACGCGGCATTGCCGTCTGGATCGGACAGCACCAGCGTGTCACCCACCGGCCCGCTGATGTCGAAGCTCGCCTGCAGTTCGGTATGGACGCTGCCACCCTGGCTGACCTGCCGTTCGATCACTTTCAGGTTGCTGGCGATCGGCCGGGTCTGCAGCGACGATTCGTTCGACGGCGGCACGTACTGGCCGGTGCGCACGTAGTGCCAGAACGCTGGCCCTTCCTGCACCACGTCCACCGATGCACCCTTGAGGTCGCCTTCCGGACGGATGCCGGTCACGCGCACGCGGGTACCCGGCGTCTGCTTGAAATCGTAGATCCAGATCGTGTCGTGGGCAGGATTGTTCTCGCTGCTGCCAGGCAGCGACGCGTCGGCCGGCCAGGGATCCGCCAACACCAGGGTGTCGCTCGGCTCACTGCCAGGTACCACGCGCAGTACGCGGTAGACGCGCTCGCTGGGGATGCGCAGACCAATGAACGCACTGCCCACCGCCGGCGGCGGCACCGGCTCGTCCAACTGCAACGTGGTCACACCTTCGGCATCGACCGTCGCGCCGATCAGGCGGCCACCGAAGCCCCACTGGGTCAAGTCGTGCTGCAACGCCAGCACCGACAACCGCGAGTAGGCCAGGTGCTCGATGTCGGTGCTGTAGCTGATCGACTTGTACTGATAGACGCTCTGCGCCAGATGCCAACGCGCCAGCATCGCGGCGTGGGCTTCGGTGCTGACGCCCTCGCCGGTGATCTTGGCCGGGTTGAGCATCACTTCCACACCCGGTGCCGGCACGCGCAGCGTCGCCGCCTTCCAGGTGCGGCGGTCCAGATAGCTGTACTCGATGCCGTCGGCGGCATTGGCCAGGGTGTAGTCGACCTGGAACTGGCCCTTCTTGATCGTCGCCATGTTGACTACGCCGGAGAGCGGCTGCTCGTCGGCGGCCCATGCCACGCCCAGGCGGCCCTTTGCCCAGGTCACCTGGCCGAAGCCGGCCAGGGCGATGGCATCCAGCACCGCCTGGTGGCTGCGCACTTCGGTCAGCCAGTAGTCATAGCCAAGCGCATTGTCTGCGCAATGCAACATGAAGGCTTTCAGGCTTTCAATGTCGATGCGTCGATCCGCCATGCCCAGGCCGGCGATGCGCTTGCCATTCTCGTCGTTGATGCCTCGCACGTAGGCCAGAATCTGCGCGCCCGGGTTGCTGGTCTCCTCGGTCACCCAGCCAACCGCATCGCCCTTCCACACCGGGATCGGCCGCGAATGGGCCACGCAGCGGATTTCATCCGGGGTGCCGTTGAGCTGGCCGGAGGCCTTCATCTGCAGGCCGATCGCGGGAATGCCGGCATGGCTGGCATCGTCACGCTGCACGCTGACCAGCGTGGTCCAGGTGAAGTTCGCCTGCGCACCGCTGCCATCGGTGTTCTGTCCAGCCACGCGCACACGCACGTCGTACTGGCCAAGCTCCACATCGCGACCGTAGCTCACCCGACGGGCTTTCTGCGTGCGCCCCACAAGGTTGTAGTTGCCGAACAACTGCCAGTTGGTGGTGCCTACCGGGCGGTACTGGATCTGGAGCTGCTCGCGGTTGTCCTTGTCCTTGCCCTTGGAGGTCGTGTCCCACAGACGGAATTCCACGTTCACCTGCAGGCGCAGCGTCTCGGCCGAACTGGTGCGCTCCACCCACGGGCTGGCCACATGCTTGGCGTCGCTGCCGGTATCCAGCAACAGAGCGCCTTCGATCACATCCGCGTTGCTGTAGAGCGGAATCGCTTCGTCCGGCATCTGCGGGAAGCCGCGGAACCAGGTGCGCACCCCCTCATAGCTGGACAGCGGTGACTCACCGTTCTGCAGCGCCTCGACACGGCCGACATTGATGCCTGGGCTCAGGGTCATGCCGACGAACTGTTCATCGCCCTCGAACCAGGTATAGGGACGGCTGATCAGATCGGGCGCCACGCGCGTGGAGCCGAACAGCAGGCCCAGCGGCTCATAGGCGCGCACACGGTTGCGAGGCGCAGCCAGCGAATAGGCGGTATCGGCAACACCACCACCACCGGGCCGGGGAGGCTTCGGAGTGAGAACCTTGTTGATCAGCACACTGCCGGCCACGTAGACCGCCGAAGCGGCCAAAGTGCCATAAGTGCCCGCGATCGCTCCCGCACCCCAGGCGGAGCCTGCCGCCAGCGCGCCGATGCCGAAGGTGAAGTAGGTCAGCGCGATCATCGCCACCAGCGGGATCACCGCTTTGCCAACCACGCTGCGCACTTCGATCAGCTGCCCATGCCGCGGGCGCACCTGCATCCACTGCTCACGCGGGACATCGATACCATCCACGCAGACCTGCCAGGCCTGCCCATCAAGGCCATCGATATGGCGCATGAGGAAGGCGTACAGGCTTTCGCCCGGGCGCAGGTCGACCGGCACGTTGCGCTGGCCATCCAGCAGCACCGGATGCGGGGTGATGATGAGGCGACCGTCGGTCGCCGGTTGTGGGGTCAGTTCCATGCGTAGTATCCCTCGATCCTCAGCCCATATCCGGGCAGGTCACGAACGCGGTGCAGCACGCTGCAGCCGTTCGTTTCATTGCTGTGCAGAACCCAGCCCTCGTGGGCCAGGAAAAAGAAAACCCCGGCATGGCCGGGGTTGTGTTGTCCGCGTTCGATCATCAGTACCAGGTCGCCGTCCTGCGGAGGGCCCTCGCGGGCTACCGCCTGCGCGCGCGACAGCGTGCCCAGTTCGGCCGAGCCGCGCCGCCCGCGCGGTCTCCGCCCGGGCAGCTCCACTTCACGGGCGAACAGCGCCCGCTGCACCTGCACCACCAGATCGGCGCAGTCGCACGCGGCTTCGTCATAGGGAATTCCCACCCATCGCTCGACGTCGACCAGGCGCATCAGAAGATCCCCGGCAACGTGAAAGGATTGGCGTGCAGCAGCACGGCCTGCTGGCGCATCAGGAAGTCGACGCCGCACTGGGCGCTGACCGTGCGCGTGTTGACCGATACCTGGGTCATCGGCAGGTCGTACTCGGCCTCGATGGCATCCGGGTTGGCACGGTCGGTCAGCATCAACCGGGCGGTCACCATCTCGCCCGGGGCCAGTGCTTCCAGGTCTTCGGTGAGTGCGCGGCCGATATTGTCGATCACCAGCTGCGCACGCGGAGCCTGCCCACTGACGTCGTCGGGAAGCTGAAAGCCGAATGGCGCGGCGATGAACTCGCTGCCATTGCTGGTCCAGTTCACGTTGTCGTTGACGATCCGCAGTACTTCCGGCATCGATGGCGCCGACACTTCCAGCAGCATCAGCGGCCCCTGGGTATCGGCCAGGCGCTGGCGACGTTCATGGAACGAGCTCATCGCATGTACTCCAGCACCAGATCACGCTTGGAGAAACGGAACTGGGTGTTGAGCGGCACCAGGCGGCCGATCCCCTGCGGAAAGCGGGCGCTGATCGGCTGCCCGGTCCGCGGGTGCTCCATCGTGAACCAGCCGACACGACCGACATCGCGCAGGTACCACTCCTCGAACGCTTCGGCGTCGGCCGCACTGCGGAACTGCACCGAGGCGTACACATTCTTCATCACCCGGCTGTTGAGCGTGCGCATCTTGCTCGGCCCGCGCTCCATGTCGGTCCGCTCTTCGGACGCGACGATCTCCTCGCCATAGTCGGCGAAACGAATCTCTGCATACTCTGGCCAACTGCTCATCCCACTGCCTCCGTCCATCCATATCGGGCCCGTCCAATGGCGCCCAGCTCGCCACCGTTGAGGCTGTCGCCCACGATGTCGATCACCAGTCGCCGCACTTCGCTGCCATCCGGCATGCGTTGTCGCTCTTCCCGCGTATTGACCCGGCTTTCGCCGTAGTTGTTGATTTCCACGTTCATCCCACCCTCGCCGGCACGGGCGATCGGCACCTGCACATAGCCACCGCTGTCGCCACCGGACAGGCCATTGCCGGTCCGCAGCGACGTGCGCAGGGCGAAGAACGCCGAGGGGCCGCCGAGAGCGGCCATGTCTTCCTGGCTGAGCACGCCCTCGCCCTTGTGGACGATGCCGGCGGGCTCGTGCTTGCCACCGGGGCCTGTGTAACCGCCGATGGAAAAGCCGGTGATCTTCGGCCCGAACATCTGCCCGACCGACCTGATCAGCCCACTGACCATCTGTTTGGCTGCCAAGCGCGCCAGATCGGCGATGATCGAGTCGGCCAGGTCGGAGAAGGACAGCTTGCCGGTCTGGGCAAACTTGACCAAGCCTTCTTCCAGCCCCCCCAGGGCATTGCTGAACACGCCGTGGCTCAGCTCGGCAGCGTTGGCGGCAGCGTCGGCGTAGTCCTCGAAGGCCCGCATCGCGCCGTTCTTCCAATCGGACTGGTATGCCTTCTTGCTCTCCTGGAACGCGGCCTCGCGTTGCAGGGACTGCTCATGGAACGCATCGAGCTCGGCCAGCAGGGTCCTGTAGCGCTCCGATTCGATGACCTTGCCGTCTTCACTGCGCGACTCGTCGTCCAACGCACGCTTTCGGTTGTCGCGGTCCTCATCCAGCGCGGAACGGCGTTGCATGCGATCCACGCTCGCTGCGCCACGGCCGATGCCGAACAGTTCCTGGTCGTTGCCGCGCTGCTGTGCCTGCGCCGCCTGCTGGAGCTCCCGCTGCAGCTTCAGCAGGTCCTGCTGGGCCTTCTTCGTAGCCTCAAGTGCTGCCGCTTCCTTGGCGTTGACGACAGCGCCCGCGAGCGATGCTTCGATCCGCTGGCGCTTTTCCAGACTCAGCTGTTTTTCGGCATGCCGCATTTCATCCAGCAGGGTGATCTGCAGCTTCTCTGTCGCAGTCATGCCTTCCTTCAACTGGCTCTGCACCCGGTCCTGTGCGATCTGCTTGTCAATGCGGTCGATAAGAGATTGATAAGCCGCCGCTTCAGCATCGACCCGCTCAACAGTCCGCTGCGATCCCTGCTGTTGCTCGCGCAACCGATCCTTGCGCTCGATGTCCGCCTTCTTCAGCGCCGCCAGCGCATTGAATTCGGCGCGGCTACGCGCGTTCATCTTGTCCGGGCCGCCGGCTGCATTGATCTGCTTTCCACGCTCGACCATCCACGCCGCGTACTCGCCACGGGTCTGGCGGATCCATTCCACCTCATCCCGCCACGCATCACCCTGCATTCCGCCCAACATGCCGCTGATGGCCGAGCCCGCCTGCAGCGCCTCCCACTTGGCAGCGCCAAGCTCCGCCTTGAGCTGGACCAACGTCTGGATGTCGAGATTGCTGATGGCGTCCTGGACCCTCTTGAACAGCTCTGGATCCATTGAGCCACGGATCTGTTCCTGCAGCTCCTGAAACTGGCGCCGCACCGGATCGGTCTTGCCCTCAAACTCCTTCAAGGCGTCCTGCGCGGCCTTCAGCCCTGCGTAGTCGGCCCCCGCGCTCATGCCGGCGCCCTCCCGCGCCGACTGCTGGCCATAGGCCACGCGCCCTTCCCAATGGGTGACGGCCCCCTCCAGCGCGCGCTTGCGCGCTTCGAGCTCGCGCATGGCCTTTGCCTGCTCATGCAGCGAAGCGACGGCGACATCCATCGGCATGCTGCGATCCCGCAGACCCTTGCCGACTTCATCCATCGTGAACGACATCAGCTTCAGCGATTGCATCTGTTCATTGAACTCGGCGCGGGCACGTTCGGATGCCTTGACCATGTCCATGTACGCTTCGCCGAGCTTCTGCACCGACGCGATGGCGATGCCCCATGGGCCGCCTGCAGCAGTCAGCAGGCCGTTGCCAAGCTCCTTCACGCCGCTGCGGAGTACATCTTCCCCGCCTTTTGCGCTTGCCCCTGCCTTTGCCGCCGCGCCTTCCGGTGCCGAATGCACACGCGCCAGGGCCGCTGCCGTCCGCTCTGCCTCTGCGCGCAGCGTCTTGAGATTCTGCGTTGCCAGGCGGCTGGCCTCCGCCATTGCGTTACGGAAGCCCGTCGTGTTGACCCGCAGTACTACGTCTAGATTCTGGTTAGTGGACGCCATATGCGTTCCTCCAAGAATGATGAGGGGCCCCGCAGGGCCCCAGGTTCGATTGCATGCCACACCTCGGAGAAGCAATGCCCTGCCCCGCCTGGGTTCACGGCGCAGCGTTGCGGCGCGATGCGCTGCCGAACATCTCCAGCAGCTGCTGCGAGCGTTCCTTGGCAGCCTTCTCCGGCGAGGCGCGCGGCCGCACCAGCAGGAAGTCCTCGGCCGTGGTCGCGTTGCCATGTACCTGGGCCAGCACACTGGTCAGCTGCGCAAGCATCCCCTGCAGTGGCTGATCCATCGGTTCCAGGCGTGCGAACGCATACATCTCCGAGAGCTGGCGGGACGTCACTCCCGCCAGCAGGTGGTCCGGATGCGGGAGGCCCAGCCTCCACGCGATCCGGAACTGAAGCCGGCGCTCAGGCCGGCGGATCAGTTTTTTTCCAGCTCTCCCACGGCCGCATCGCCGAGCGCATTGAGCGTCTGCGCGACACGGAACACGCGATCCAGCGCCGCCGCCGATTTCGCGCCCAGCTGGGCCACCTCATGGTCGGAGAACAGGCGCCCCCCCATTTCGTCGACCAGACACAGGCCGACGAAGCGCGCACGGAAGTCATCCACCTTGGGCGTATCACCGCCGTAGGTCTCCTGCTCCCAGCGGTCACGGTCGCTGGCCGACATCATCGCCACACGCACATTGCCGCCCCATTCGGGCACGGCGATGTCCTCATGGCGGCGATCATGTGCATCCAGGATCTGCTGCTTGCCCAGCAACATCACGGAGTGCCGCCAGCAGCAGCGGTGACGATGGCGAAATCACGCGGCAACAGATCGGCGGTGAAGGTCAGCACCTGGTTGGTACCCGGGGCGACGTTGAAGGCTGCGACCTTGGCCACGAAGGTGGCTGCATCGCCGGTGGGCAGCACCATCAGGAAGTGCAGGTCGGCATCCGGATTGGCGTCACGCAGGATTTCCTGACCCGCCGAGCTGCCCACCGGCCAACGATGGCCGGACACCTGTACGGCCTGGCCGCCGGACAGGCCTGCGATGTTCTCCATCTGCTTCGAACGCAGGTTGGTTGCATCCAGGGTGTTGGCCTGACCACGGCCGAACGGGAAGGCGGTGAGACCGTCGATCTCGGTGTAGCCAGCCGGATTGTTCGGCGCGGTTGGCGCGGTGCCGGCCTTCACATACAGCGCGGAGTCCTGGGCGGAAATGGCTTGATTGATGGACATGGTGTTGATTCTCCTGGAAATGAAAAAGCCGCCTTGCGGCGGCTGGGTTTCGGGGTTATCAGGCTCGGGTCGGCCTGGATGTCTTCGTCGCGGTTGGCCCGGCACAGCCGCCTGTTTCCACGCCGCCCTCGGGCAACGCGCGGACAACAAAAAAGCCCCCGGCTTGCGCCGGAGGCTTGTATGTCATCCTGGCTGAAAGCTTAGGCGCCGGGTGTGCACCGGTCAATGCGAAAACCACCATCTGCACCGCCTTGGGAAACCACCGCCATTTCCCAGTAGCCGCCCGATGCGGCACAGCCGCTGACATCGCGCTAACCCTCACAGCGTCGACAATGCCGTTCTGTTCCCTGCAACGAGGTACCCCCCGATGTCCGAATGGATCACCCTGGATACGCATTACGGTCCGGTCCGTGCCTGGCAGGTCCTGCCCGAAGGCCCTCCGCGTGGCAGCCTGGTGGTGGTGCAGGAAATCTTCGGCGCCAACCCGCACATCCGCAGCGTGGCCGAACGTTTCGCGGCCGAGGGCTACGCGGTGCTGGCACCGTCATTCTTCGACCTGGTGGACGGCCCCGAGGCCGATCCGGATGCCCTGCCCTATACCCCCGAAGGCGTGAAGGATGGCCTGGAACGGGTCACCGCCCTGGGCATGGAAAAGGCGCTGGAAGTGGTCCGCGCCGCAGCCACCCGGCTGGCGCCGCACGGCAAAGTGGGCACGGTCGGCTACTGCTGGGGCGGCAGCGTCGCGCTGCTGTCCGCGCTGCGCCTGGGCCTGCCCTCGGTGAGCTACTACGGGGCGCGCAACGTGCAGTTCCTGGATGAAACGCCGAAGGCCCCGGTGATGTTCCACTTCGGCGCGCAGGACAAGAGCATCCCGCCGGCGGCGATCCAGGCCCACCGCGAGAAGCTGCCGCAGATGGCGACCTACGTCTATCCGGCCGATCATGCCTTCAACCGCGAGGTCGGACATGCGTATGATCCAGACAGCGCCGCCCTGGCGCTGCAACGCACCCTGGACTTCTTCTCGGAGCATCTTGGATGAGCGATTTCGAACTCGATTCACGCCTGGCCACCGATAGCGTGCTGGTGGCCGAAGGCCCGTTGTCGCAAGTGCGACTGATGAACGACGAACGATTCCCCTGGCTGGTCCTGGTGCCGCGCCTGGCCGGGGTGACCGAGTGGATCGAGCTGGACGGCGATCAGCAGGACAAGCTGCGCACCGAGCTCAACCGCGCCTGCAAGGCGCTGCATGGTTCCGACGGGGTTGAGAAGATCAACATCGGCGCGCTGGGCAACATCGTGCGCCAGCTGCATTTCCACGTGATCGGCCGCCACGACGGCGATCCGGCATGGCCGGGACCGGTCTGGGGCAGCGGCCCGGCGCACCGCTATGAGCCGGCCGCGCTGGACCAGCATGTCGCCTACTGGAAGGAACGGCTAGGATATCCGGCCCATTCCTGAGCCAGTGCCGACCTGATGCGATTCAATATCGTCGCCGCCATCCTGCTGATCCTGATCGGCCTGTTCATGCTGGCCAGCAATCTGGGCTGGACCAACCTGAACCTGTCGCGCCTGCTGCTCACCTGGTGGCCGCTCGGCCTGGTGGCCGTAGGCATCGCGATCCTGTTCGGTCGCGGCAAATAAGCAAAGGCGGCGCATGCGCCGCCTTCGTGATCACGCAGAACGCCGGGCATCGCCCGGCGCCACCTTCAGGTGCGCGGCAGGGTCACGCCGGTCTGGCCCTGGTACTTGCCGCCGCGGTCCTTGTACGAGGTCTCGCACACTTCATCGGACTGGAAGAACAGCATCTGCGCCACGCCTTCGTTGGCGTAGATGCGTGCCGGCAGCGGCGTGGTATTGCTGAATTCCAGGGTCACGTGGCCTTCCCACTCCGGCTCCAGCGGGGTCACGTTGACGATGATGCCGCAGCGCGCATAGGTGCTCTTGCCCAGGCACACCACCAGGGTGTCGCGCGGGATGCGGAAATACTCGACCGTGCGCGCCAGCGCGAAGCTGTTCGGCGGAATGATGCACTCATCACCGACGATGTCGACGAAGCTGCCCGGATCGAAATGCTTGGGGTCCACGATCGTCGAGTTGATGTTGGTGAACACCTTGAACTCGCGCGAGCAGCGCACGTCGTAGCCGTAGCTGGAAGTGCCGTAGCTGACGATGCGCTCGCCGTTGACCTGCTTGACCTGCCCGGCCTCGTACGGCTCGATCATGCCGTGCTGTTCGGACATCTGGCGGATCCAACGGTCACTCTTGATGCTCATGCTCTGTCCTGGGTGCAAGGGGGCGCGAGGATTCTAACAGGGGGCCGGGCGTCGCCGCCGCAGCCCCGCCAGCGGGCCCTTACAGCAGCGAGGACAGGATCGGGATCGAGGCGCGCGGGCGCTTGCCCACCTCCTCGACCAGACGCTGGGCAGCGCGATGGTAGGCCTGGGCCGCCGCCGAATCCGGCTGCGCGGCGGTGATCGGGGTGCCGGCATCACCCTGCTCGCGGATGCCGATCTGCAGCGGCAACGACCCCAGCAGCGGCACGCCGTACTGCGCGGCCATGCGCTCGCCACCACCCTCGCCGAACAGGTGCTCCACGTGCCCGCAGTTGCTGCAGGTATGCACGGCCATGTTCTCGACCACGCCCAGCACCGGCACCTCGACCTTCTCGAACATCTTCAGCGCCTTCTTCGCATCCAGCGTGGCGATGTCCTGCGGCGTGGTGACGATCACCGCGCCGGCCAGCGGGATCTTCTGCACCAGCGTCAGCTGGATGTCGCCGGTACCCGGCGGCAGGTCGATCAGCAGATAGTCCAGGTCGTCCCACAACGTGTCTTCGAACAGCTGGGTCAGCGCCGCCGTCGCGCGCGGTGCGCGCATGATCAGCGGTGTCTCGTCCTCGACCAGATAGCCGATCGACATGGTGTCCACGCCGAAGGCACGCATCGGCTCGATGCTCTTGTTGTCCGGGCTTTCCGGGCGACCGGACAGGCCGAGCATCGCCGGCACGCTGGGGCCGTAGATATCCGCGTCAAGCACGCCGACGCGCGCGCCAAGCTGCTGCAGGGCAACGGCAAGGTTGACCGCCGTGGTCGACTTGCCCACCCCACCCTTTCCCGAGCCCACCGCGATCACGTTGCGGATGCGCGCATGCGGCGCCAGTCCCTTCTGCACCTGGCTGGCATGCGGACGACGGGAAGAACTGTTCACTGCGGACTCCGGGGTGAATCGATAAGAAGAACCCAACATCATACTAGCTGGACGTACGCTGACTGAAATTCAGGATTGCTACAGATTCGTGCACAGATTGTTAAGTTCATGTTACGTTCGCTGAGCACTGGTTTTGGGCTCCGCGGCTGGTTGTTGCAGCACGCACGATGGCGCATGCGCAGTGCCGTACTCGTATTTGCTCTTTGAACGGAACTACATGAAAGACCTTCGCAATTCCGCACGTCGCAACACCCTCGCTGTCGCCTTGATCTCCGCCCTGGTTGCCGCCTCGCCGGCAATGGCCCAGGACAAGGCCACCAACCTGGACAAGATCACCGTCACCGGTTCGCTGATCCCGCAGACCCAGGTTGAAACCCAGACCCCGGTGATGTCGATCTCCGCCGAGGACATCCAGACCCGCGGCTTCAGCAGCGTTGCTGAAGTGCTGCAGCAGTCCTCGCTGACCACCGGCGGCCTGCAGGGCGGCCAGACCTCGGGCGCCTTCACCCAGGGTGCCGAAGCGGCCGGCATGTTCGGCCTGAACCCGGGCTACACCAAGTACCTGATCAACGGCCGCCCGATGCTTTCGTATCCGGCGCTGTACAACGGTAGCGAAACCTTCAACAACATCAGTGGCATTCCGATCGACATCGTCGAGCGCATCGAAGTGCTGCCGGGCGGCCAGTCCTCGCTGTACGGCTCGGACGCGATCGCCGGCGTGGTCAACATCATCCTGAAGGAGCGCATGGACGGCGGCACCGTGACCGTCCGCGGCGGCACCTACACCGAGGGTGGTGGCAACAACATCCGCTTCAGCGCGGCCAAGGGCTTCAACGCCTTCGATGACCGCTTCCATGCACTGGTCAACGTGCAGCTGGAAAACAGCAGCCCGATCTGGGGCTTCCAGCGCGACATCACCAAGCAGAACAACCCGGTCGGTTACACCGCGCAGCTGCCGTCCAACGACTTTGCCGTGATCGGCAACTCGGACAACAAGCTGTACATGATGGACCCGACCCGCTGCGGCAACGTGGCTGGCCTGTATGACGGCACCACCACCGTCGGCAAGCGCGCCTCCGGCGAGTCCTGCGGCTCGGTGTACAGCGCCGGCTACAAGACCCTGAAGAACGGCAAGGACAGCGGTCAGTTCTACTCGTCGATGACCTTCGACGTGAACGACAACTTCCAGCTGTTCGCCGACGTGCTGTACAGCAAGGAAAAGACCGAGTTCACCTCCGGCTCCAGCGCCCTGTGGTGGGGCACCAAGTCGGTCATGGGCGGCTTCTACGACCAGGGCCTGGGCAAGGTCGTCAATCTGCAGCGCGCTTTCGCACCGGAAGAAATCGGCCCGGGCCACTACGACAACATCCTGAACTCGGATGAGAGCCGTTCCTACCAGGTCACCCTGGGCGGCAAGGGCATGGTCGGCGACTGGGACTACAGCGCCAGCTTCACCCGCGGTGAGTACCGTCTGGACCAGAACCGCTTCGTGCGCTGGAAGGACAAGATCGAGGACTTCTTCGGCCAGACCGTGCTGGGCCCGCGCCTGGGCACCACCGCTGATGGCTTCGGCATCTACAACCCGAACTACGCCGCGTTCTACTCGCCGATCACCCCGGACCAGTTCGCCAGCTTCACCGGCTACGGCACCCACCGCAGCAAGACCTGGCAGAACCTGGCCCGTGCACAGGTGACCAACGGCTCGCTGTTCCAGCTGCCGGGCGGCGACGCCGGCCTGGCGATCGTCCTCGAGGGTGGCAGTGAAGGTTGGGATTACTCGCCGGACCAGGCGTTCGTCGATGGCAACGTGTGGGGCACCACCGCCGTGGCCGGCGCCGGCCATCGCAGCAACTACGCGGTGACCAGCGAACTGCGCATGCCGGTACTGGAGACCCTGACCGTCAGCGCCTCGGGCCGCTATGACGCGTTCAAGATCGGCGACGGCACCGTCGACAAGGCCACCTACAGCATCGGTCTGGAATTCCGTCCGATCGAAAGCCTGCTGTTCCGCGGCAAGTACGGCACCGCCTTCCGCGCGCCGACCCTGTCCGATGCCTACCAGGGCATGAGCGGCTCCTACGCGTCGAGCCAGAACGACTACTACCGTTGCAGCCAGCTGGGCTACGCCCTGCGCGACGAAGCCTGCTCGTTCTACAAGACCACCTCGGTGTACAGCGAAAAGTCCGGCAACCCGGAACTGAAGCCGATCACCGCCGACGTGTGGAGCGCAGGCGTGGTGTGGGCTCCGATCAGCAACTTCTCGCTGTCGGCCGACTACTACAACTGGAAGATCAAGAACGAGGTCAAGACCCTCAGCACCGACCAGCTGCTGCTGGCCGAGTACCAGTGCCACAACGGTCTGCCGAACAACACCTCGGCCAGCTGCCAGAACGTGACCGACTGGGTGACCCGCGATGCCGGCGGCAACCTGACCCGCGTGTACACGCCCAAGCTCAACGTTGCCAGCCAGAACCTGGAAGCGGTGACGGTCAGCGCCAAGTACCTGCAGGACATGGGCCGCTTCGGTTCGCTGCAGTTCTCGGGCAACTACACCAACATGCTGAAGCGTGAAGTGACCCCGCTGCCGGGTGCACAGAAGCTGGATCTGCTGAGCGATCCGTACAACATGTGGTACTACGACAACTTCGCCAAGGTCCGTGGCGATCTGTCGGTAGGCTGGAACATCGGCAAGTTCACCACCACCGTGTATGCCAACTACGTCGGCAGCACCCCGAACTACCTGGCCTACACCGGCCGCAGCTATGACTACGTCCACTCCTCCGGCGCCAAGGCCGGCAAGTGGGGCTCGTACACCACGTACAACATGAGCCTGAACTACCAGGCGCAGGACGATCTGACCCTGTCGCTGATGGTCAACAACGTGTTCAACAAGCTGCCGGAAGGCCAGCGCTACAACTACCCGGGCAATGAATCGACCCCGTTCAATGGCGGCTTCTACAGCGTCTACGGCCGTCAGATCTCCGCCCAGGTGAAGTACGACTTCGGCAAGTAATCCCGTCGTTTTCCGGGTCTTATTCCGGACCAGGCCCCGCTTCGGCGGGGCCTTTTTTTTGGGCTGGACACGCCGCGCCAAATGCAGCGACGCCTCAATTGTTAATCAAGAAATATTTACACAACATTCATTCCGCCAAACTCGGCAAAGCATCGAAGATCTCGCAAGATCTTGTTTTTAAAGGCACTTTGATTAACCTCAAATGCCGAGCCATTGGAGCGTTACAAAGCCGCGCAAATCAAGTTAAGCGTGTGTTACGTTCGAAAAACGCCGCCTTTCTGCGTCTGCAGGCTGCTGAACAATCCATGAGTTCCCAGGAAAGGGAAACGCGTCTCTCACGACCACACGGAGTACCGCATGTCTCGCAATGGCTTCCCGCGTCACCCGCTCACCCGCGCCGTCCTCAGCGGCCTGATCCTGGCCAGCAGCAGCGCGATCGCGCTCGCCCAAGAGAACACTCCCACCGATCTCGGACGCGTGACCGTCACCGGCTCACTGATCCCGCAGACGCAGATCGAGAACCACACGCCGGTCCTGACCGTCACCGCCGAGGACATCCAGACCCGCGGTTTCACCAGCGTGGCCGAGGTGCTGCAGCAGAACTCGCTGACCACCGGCGGCCTGCAGGGCGGCCAGACTTCCGCCTCGTTCACCCAGGGCGCTGAAGCCTCGGGCATGTTCGGCCTCAGCCCGAGCTACACCAAGTACCTGATCAACGGACGGCCGATGCTGTCCTACCCTGCCCTCTACAACGGCAGCGACACCTTCAACAACCTCAGCGGCATCCCGATCGACATCGTCGAGCGCATCGAGATCCTGCCGGGTGGCCAGTCGTCGCTGTACGGCTCGGACGCGATCGCCGGTGTGGTCAACATCATCCTCAAGGACCGCATGGACGGCGGCGTGCTGAACGTGCGCGGCGGCGGTTACACCGAGGGTGGCGGCAACGATTTCCGCGTCAGCGGCGCGCATGGTTTCAATGCCTTCGATGACCGCTTCCACGCGCTGGTCAACGTGCAGTACGAGAAGAGCAGCCCGATCTGGGGCTACCAGCGTGACCTGACCAAGCAGAACAACACCAAGGGCTATACGCCGCAGGTGCCGACCAACGACTTCCTGGTCTACCTGCCGGGCCAGCAGAACGCTTACGTGATGATGGACCCGACCCGCTGCGCCAACGTGGCCGGCCAGTTCGGCGGCACCACCGTACTGGGCACGCGTGCGGTCGGTGAGTCCTGTGGCTCGCCCTTCAGTGCCGGCTACAAGACACTGAAGAACGGCAAGGAAAGCAGCCAGATCTATTCGTCGATGTCCTTCGACGTCAACGACAACTTCCAGCTGTTCGCAGATGCGCTCTACAGCCTGGAAGAAGTGCAGTACACCGCTGGTTCGGGCTACGCCTTCTGGGGCAGCAATGTCGGCTTTGGTGCCTTCGTCGACCAGGCCAGCGGCGAGTACATGAACCTGCAGCGCGCGTTCGCGCCTGAGGACATCAGCGCCGCCGGCTACCGCGACATCATGAGCACCGATCGCAACAAGGCCTACCAGGTCACTCTGGGCGGTCGTGGCAACGTCGGAAACTGGGACTACAGCGCCAGCTTCAGCCGCGGCGAGTACAAGCTGACCGAGCGCAGTTTCGCGCGCTGGGCCAACGAGATCGACAGCTATTTCGAAGATCGTGTGCTGGGTCCGGTGCTGGGCGTCAGCGACGACGGCTACAACATCTACAACCCGAACTGGGGCGCGTTCTACTCGCCGTTGCCGGCAGGTGATTTCCAGACCTTCACCGGCTTCACCTACAACAAGAGCCGCACCTGGCAGAACCTGGGCCGTGCGCAGATCACCAATGGTTCGCTGTTCAAGCTGCCCGGTGGCGATGCGGGCCTGGCAGTGGTGGCCGAAGCAGGCAGCGAAGGCTGGTCGTATACACCCGACCAGCGCCTGCTTGATGGCAGCGTGTGGGGCACCACCTCGGTGGCCGGCGCCGGCCATCGCAGCAACTACGCGCTGACCAGCGAACTGCGCATGCCGCTGCTGGAGTCGCTGACCGTGACCGCCTCCGGCCGCTACGACGCGTTCAAGATCGCCGACAAGACCGTCGACAAATCGACCTACAGCATCGGCGTGGAATTCCGCCCGATCGAAAGCCTGCTGTTCCGCGGCAAGTACGGCACCGCCTTCCGCGCGCCCAGCCTGTCCGATGCCTTCCAGGGCCGCAGCGGTTACTACGCCAACGACTCGGTCGACTACTACCGCTGTGGACAGCTCGGCTTCAACCCGAGCGACACGGTGGGCTGTGCGTATGCCAACGAATCGGTGTTCGGCGAACAGTCCGGCAATGCCGAGCTGGAAGCGATCACCGCCGACGTCTGGAACGCGGGCATCGTGTGGGCCCCCATCAACAACCTGTCGGTGTCGGTGGACTACTACAACTGGAAGATCAAGAACGAGGTCAATACCCTCAGCTCCGATCAGCTGCTGCTGGCCGAGTACTACTGCCGCAACGGCCAGACCAACAACACCTCGGCCAGCTGCCAGAACGTGAGCGACTGGATCACCCGTGACGGCACCGGCAAGCTGGAGAAGATCTACACGCCGAAGATGAACATCGCCAGCCAGAACCTGCAGGCGGTGACGGCCAGCTTCAAGTACGTGCAGGACATCGGCCGCTTCGGTGCGCTGCAGTTCTCCAGCAACTACACCAACATGATCAAGCGCGAACTGCAGCCGCAGCCGGGCGACGACTACCTGGACCTGCTGCGCGACCCGTACGCGATGTGGAACTACGACCAGTACGCCAAGGTGCGTGCAGATGGTGCGGTGGGCTGGGCGAAGGACAAGTGGACCACCACGCTGTACTTCAACTACATCGGCAAGACGCCCAACCGCATGGCCTACCTGGGCAAGGGCTACGACTACGTGCATCCGTCTGGTTACGAAGCCGGCAAGTGGGGCTCGTACACCACCTACAACCTCAGCGTGAACTACCAGGCGATGGACAACCTGACGCTGTCGATGATGGTCAACAACGTGTTCAACAAGATGCCCGACGGCCAGGCCCACAGCTACGCCGGCAACATCGACGCGCCGTACAACAGCAGCATCTACAACCCCTACGGCCGTGCGGTCTACGTGCAGGCCAAGTACGAGTTCGGCAAGAAATAAGCGCCGCTCTCGCAGCAACCCAAGGGCCCCGCTTCGGCGGGGCCTTTTTCATGCCCGCCAATTGAGACCAATCAAAGCAATAAGTCCCATAAATTAAATAATCAGAAAGAATCTGAAGGCGACCCCAAGCCTTTGATCCTGAAGACAAATATTGCTATCGAAGCATATTGTTCTGCATCGCAACATTTTGAAACATTCCCAGACAAACCCGTTTATCCATTGATTACAAAGGAATTTCCCGGGAGCACGTGGCACATCCGTATGACCGCAGCATTTTGACAACGTGAACGCCGTGTTACGGTCCTGCTGAATGGATTGCAACTGAACAAATCATGAAGATGTCACGGAGGACATCAGCCAGACGACATCGCTCACACGGGGATCCATCATGTCTCGCCATCGCTCCACGCCTTCGCGTCACCCCCTGACCCTCGCCCTGATCGGCACCCTGCTCGCCTCCGGCGCAGCCCACGCGCAGGACAACGCGCCGACCCAGCTCGACCGCGTCACCGTCACCGGGTCACTGATCCCGCAGACGCAGATCGAGAACCACACGCCGGTCCTGACCGTTACCGCCGAGGACATCCAGACCCGCGGTTTCACCAGTGTCGCCGACGTCCTGCAGCAGTCCTCGCTGTCGACCGGCGGCCTGCAGGGCGGACAGACCTCTGCTTCGTTCACCCAGGGTGCCGAGGCAGCCGGCATGTTCGGGCTCAGCCCCGGCTACACCAAGTACCTGATCAACGGCCGCCCGATGCTCTCGTATCCGGCGCTGTACAACGGCAGCGACAGTTTCAACAACATCAGCGGCATTCCGATCGACATCGTCGAGCGCATCGAGATCCTGCCCGGTGGCCAGTCGTCGCTGTACGGTTCGGATGCGATCGCCGGCGTGGTCAACATCATCCTCAAGGAGCGCATGGACGGCGGCGTGCTCAACGTCCGCGGCGGCGCCTACTCCGAGGGCGGCGGCAACAGTGTGCGCGTGAGTGCGGCGCGCGGCTTCAATGGTGTCGATGATCGATTCCATGCGCTGGTCAACGTGCAGTACGAAAAGACCAGCCCGATCTGGGGCTACCAGCGCGACCTGACCAAGGTCAACAATCCCGACGGCTACAGCCCACAGTACGTCTCCAACGACTTCCTGGTATTGCTGCCGGCCAACAGCAACCGCTACGCGATGATGGACCCGAACCTGTGCGCCAACGTGGCGGGCCAGTTCGACGGCACCACCGTGCTCGGTACCCGGCCGACCGGCCAGGCCTGTGGTTCGGTGTATGGCACCGGCTACAAGACCATCAAGAACGGCAAGGAAAGCGGGCAGATCTACAGCTCGATGACCTTCGATGTGAATGACAACTTCCAGCTGTTCGGCGACGCGCTCTACAGCCTGGAAGAAGTGAAGTACGCCACCGGCTCCGGCTACACCTGGTGGGGCACCTCCTCCGGCTGGGGCCGCTTCTATGATCAGGACAGCGGCCAGTACATGAACCTGCAGCGCGTGTTCGCGCCGGAGGACATCGGCGGCGGCGGCTACCGCGACATCATGAACACCGATCGCAACAAGGCCTACCAGGTCACGCTCGGCGGTCGCGGCACGGTCGGCAACTGGGATTACAGCGCAAGCTTCACCCGCGGCGAGTACAAGCTGACCGAGCGCAACTTCGTGCGCTGGAACGATCCGATCAACGATTACTTCGAGCAGCGTGTGCTGGGGCCGGTCCTGGGTACCACCAGTACCGGCTACGACATCTACAGCCCGGACTGGGAAGCGTTCTACTCGCCGCTGCCGAGCGGTGATTTCCAGAGCTTCACCGGCTACACCTACAGCCAGAGCCGGACCTGGCAGAACCTGTTGCGTGCGCAGGTCACCAACGGTTCGTTGTTCAAGCTGCCCGGCGGCGATGCCGGCTTCGCAGTGGTGGTCGAAGGTGGCAGCGAAGGCTGGGACTATACGCCGGATGCACGCCTGGTCGATGGCAGCGTCTGGGGCACCACTGCGGTGTCCGGCGCCGGCCATCGCAGCAACTATGCAGTGACCACTGAACTGCGCATGCCGTTGCTGGAATCGCTGACGGTAACCGGCTCCGGTCGCTACGACGCCTTCAAGATCGGCAGCAGCACCGTCGACAAGGCAACCTACAGCGTCGGACTGGAATTCCGTCCGGTCGACAGCCTGCTGTTCCGTGGCAAGTACGGCACCGCATTCCGTGCGCCCACCTTGTCCGACGCTTTCCAGGGTGTAAGCGGCTATTACGCCAACGGCTCCACCGACTACTACCGTTGCGGCCAGCTTGGCTACGACCCGGCCAACACGACGGGCTGCCCGTATGACAGCGTGTCGGTGTTTGGAACGCAGTCCGGCAACCCCGACCTGGAACCGATCACCGCAGATGTATGGAACGCCGGCATCGTGTGGGCTCCGATCAACAACCTGTCGGTGTCGGTGGACTACTACAACTGGAAGATCAAGAACGAGGTCAACACGCTCAGCTCCGATCAGCTGCTGCTGGCCGAGTACTACTGCCGCAACGGCCAGACCAACAACACCTCGGCCAGCTGCCAGAACGTGAGCGACTGGATCACCCGTGATGCCTCCGGCGTACTCGATGAGATCTATACGCCGAAGATGAACGTGGCCAGCCAGAACCTGCAGGCGCTGACGGCCAGCTTCAAGTACGTGCAGGACCTCGGCCGCTTCGGTTCGCTGCAGTTCTCCGGCAACTACACCGACATGCTCAAGCGCGAACTGCAGCCGCAGCCGGGCGATGAGTACCTGGACCTGCTGCGCGACCCGTATGCGATGTGGGTGTACGACTCGTACGCCAAGGTGCGCGCCGACGGTTCGATCGGCTGGGCCAAGGACAAGTGGACCACCACCCTGTATGCCAACTACATCGGCAAGACGCCGAACTACATGGCCTACCTGGGCAACGGCTACGACTACGTCCACACCTCCGGCTACAAGGCCGGCAAGTGGGGCTCGTACACCACCTACAACCTCAGCGTGAATTATCGGGCGATGGACAACCTGACCCTGTCACTGATGGTCAACAACGTGTTCAACAAGCTGCCCGACAACCAGCGGTACAGCTTCGCCGGCACCAGCGGCCAGCCGTACAACAACTACCTGTACAACGCCTACGGCCGTGCCATCTACGTGCAGGCCAAGTACGAGTTCGGCAACCACTGATCCGTCGTTACGTTCGCGTACAGCAGAAGACCCCGCCCCGGCGGGGTCTTCTGCGTTGAGGCCCGCCCAGCCTGTCCGGCGGGGGGATTTCACGCCAAGTTGACGGGCGAAGGCTGTTCGTTCATCTTCAGGTCATCTTCCAGTCACGCTGCCAAGGATGCCCTGTACATGAAAGACGCCCGCCTCGCCGCCCGCCTGGGCATCGCTGCCACCCTGCTCGGCCTGGCCGTGGGCCAGGTGCTGGCCACCCCTCTGCCTGTCGACGACTTCGCCAAGATCCCGGCCATCCAATCCGTGACCATGAGCCCTGATGGCAAGCAGCTGGTTGCGATCATCGCTGCCCCGGGCAGCGACAACGGTGACACCGCACTGGCCAACTGGAACCTGGACAATCTGGGCGCCGGCCCGGTGGCCATCACGCCTTCCGGCGATCGCATGAAGTTCATCGCCGCCAGCGCCCTGAAGGCCGGCCGCAGCCTTGTCATCGGTCGCCAGGAACTGACCGCGCAGCTGGCCGGTTGCGGAGAAGGCAACTCGGTGGGAACCACCAAGACCTTTCTGTCGAAGGCTTACCTGACCGACACCAGCCAGGCCAAGTTCGACGAGGCCTTTGCCGACAATTCGCGCAAGCTCGGCATCAGCGAACAGACACAACGCTGCCTGGAGCTGGCAGGTACCGCGTCGCTGGTGCATTCGCTGCCGCTGGACCCTGACAAAGTCATCATTTCGCAGATCAACCAGTCAACGTTCTCTGCAAGCTACTACCTGTTCAACCTCAAGAGCGGCCAGACCGAACTTCTCTTCCGTGGTGATGCGCGCTCGACTCCGGGGCTGTTCCACCCCCGCAGCGGCGAGCTCCTGACCAGGACCCAGATCGAACCGGCCGGGTCGAACGAGTACGAACAGCAGATCCTGATCAAGGACAAGACAAGCGGCAAGTTCGAGAAGCACGATGCGCTGACGACCAAGCTCAGTGAGCGCTACACGATGGACGTGGCCGGCATCGACGACCAGACCGGCAAGCTCTACATCCTCACCGACAGATACTCCGAGCAGGTGCAGGCCCGCCTGTACGACCCGGCAACCCGGAGCTTCGACAAGGAGCCGTTGGCCGCACACCCGCAGTACCCGATCAGCGGCCTCATCCTGGGCAGCAAACCCAGCAACTTCAACCAGGTTCTGGGCTTCTATGTGGACGGGCCGCGACGCGAGGCGATCTATGTCGACCCGCAGATGAAGGCCCTGTATGACGGCCTGAAGCAGGCCTACCCGGGAAAGTACGTCGCCATCACCGGTTACAACGACGATCTCTCCCGCGTGCTCTTTACCACCAACGGCGCCAACACCCCCACCACCTATCACGTACTCAGCGACCGCAAGCAGGTGACGACCCTGGGCAGTGAACGCCCGTGGATCGATGGCAAGCAGATCGGCGAGCAACGCTGGGTGACCTACACCGCTCGCGACGGACGAAAGATTCCTGCCATCCTGGATCTGCCTGCTGGCTGGAAAGAAGGTGGAGAACCACTGCCCGCGCTCGTGCACCCGCACGGCGGCCCGTGGGCGCGTGACTATGCCGGTTGGGATGTCTCCGGCTGGGTGCCGTACTTCACTTCGCGTGGCTACGCCGTCATCCGCCCCCAGTATCGCGGTTCCACCGGCTTCGGTCGCGACCACTGGATCGCAGGTGACAAGCAGTGGGGCCTGACGATGCAGGACGACAATGACGATGCGGCGGCGTGGCTGGTGCAGCAAGGGATCGCCGCAAAAGACCGCCTGGCGATCTTCGGATACTCCTACGGCGGCTTCGCTGCAGCTGCAGCCACTGTCCGCAGCCCCTCTCCTTTCCAGTGCGCCATTGCCGGCGCACCTGTCACCGATCTCGGCAGAGTCGGCATGTCCTGGAGCGAGAACCGCCTGCAGCGCATCCTGCAGGGGCAGACCGTCAAAGGCATGGATCCGATACAGAACACGGCCAAGGCGAACATTCCGGTACTTCTGTACGTCGGAGATCGTGACGTACGCACTCCGGCGTTCCATGCCCGATCCTTCTACAACGCCGTCCAGGGCAAGGTTCCGGCGAAGTTCGAACTGATTGCGGACATGCCGCACAGCATGCCGTGGTACCCGAGCCACTACCGGGCCACGTTGCCGCTGATGGCCGACTTCCTGGCCAAGGACTGCGGCCCCGGCGGCCTGTAAGCCACCCGTGCGGAAACCGCCACCCCGCTGGTCAGGCCAGCGGGGTTTTTCACGCCCGAACCCCTGAATTTCCCCTTAGCAACAGTGAGTTACACAACGAGGGTATTCATGTTGCATTTAATTTACGCTGTGCATACACTCCGTTAACCGAAGCATAACAAGTGGGGATCCGACACAATGCGCAAGACCAACCGCCTTATTACGCCCAGCCGCCTGCCGCTCGCCCTGGCAGTGCTTGCCTGCCTGCAGGCAGCTCCGGTGCTGGCCCAGGAATCCACCCGCGAGGAAGCAGCGGCGTCAAGTGCTTCGAAGTCTGACAAGAAGGCAACTGACCTTGACAAGGTCACGGTCACCGGCTCCCTGATCCGTCGGGCGGACTACGAGACCACCTCGCCGGTGTTCACCATCGACACCGAGCGCAATGCCGCCCAGGGCCAGACCAGCGTCAGTGAATTCCTGCAGAAGTCGGCGATCGGCGCCGCCGAAACGCAGATCACCAATCAGTTCGGCGGTTTCACCACCAACGGTGGTACCGGCGTACAGACCTTCTCGCTGCGTGGCCTGGGCGCGAACCGCACGCTGATCCTGCTGGACGGCCAGCGTCCCGGCCCGGCCGGCACCCGCGGCGCGGTCGGCGCATTCGACCTGAACGTGCTGCCCACCGCTGTCCTGCAGCGCGCCGAGATCGTGAAGGACGGTTCGTCCTCGATCTATGGCTCCGACGCCGTGGCCGGCGTGGTCAACCTGATCACCAAGAAGAATTTCGAACGTCCAGAACTGACCATCAGCGGTCGCGTTCCGACCGAGGGCGGCGGCGAAGTGTTCTCCGCATCGCTGGCCAACGGCTGGAACTTCGACAACGGCAGCATCGTTGCCGCCGTGGAATGGTATCGCCAGAACGAACTGACCCGCGGCGACCGCGATTTCTTCAAGTGCTCTGAAGACATCGTATGGGACGACAAGGGCAACCGCATCGACCGCGTTGACCGTTCGATCCTGGCCGGCACCAATCTGGCCAACTGCCAGAACATGCTGCACAACGTCATCGACGTCGGCACTACCCGCTACGTGCCCAGCACTGATGGCAGCACGGTCGGTCCGTTCCCGGGCTATCGTCCGCGCGCCAACCAGACCTATGCCAACGGCAATCCGCTGGCGACCTATCAGGAGCCGTACAACTTCCCGGCCTATGGTCAGAGCCAGATCATCAACCGCCAAGAGCGCAAGACGGTCTACTTTGCCACTGACTTCGGCTTTGACTCGTTCAACTGGAAGACCCAGTTCCTGTACAACAACCGCACCACGGACAACTTCGCCTGGCGCCAGTTCTTCCCGACCGTGCTGATCCCGGGCACCACCACCCGCGCCCAGCCGGTGCTGCCGTTCAAGTCCGCTTCGGAGACCGAAGTTGACTACTACTACTTCGCCAACAAGTTCGATGGCGGCTTCGGCAGCAGCACCTGGGGCTGGGAAGTCAACGCCAACTACAGCCACTCCAGTGGCAAGTACAGCAACCTCGGCATCCGCAACTCGATCAGCGGCGACATCGGCCGTCCGGGTTCCGGCACTGCAGCGGCGAACTACTTCGATCCTGGCTATCTGAATGGCTCGAAGGTCGACGAGCTGGTCTCGATCCTCGGCGTCTGGGCCAAGGGCAAGACCACCTACGATCAGACCACGGTCAACGCCGTGTTCAGTGGTGAGCTGTTCGATCTGCCGGCCGGTGCCGTGGCCACCGCCGTCGGTGTCGAGTACCGCAACTACAAGATCGACGACCAGCCGGGCGCCGATTTCGCCGACATCTGGGGTTCGACCACCGCGGGTCGCACCAAGGGCGATGAGAAAGTGAAGGAAGCCTTCGTCGAACTGGACGTGCCGGTCATCAAGGGTGTTCCGGGCATCGAGTCGCTGTCGCTGAATGGCTCGGGCCGTGTCTTCAAGTACGACACCGTGTCCGGCTCGGACAAGGTGTGGAAGTTCGGCGTCAACTGGCAGATCATCCCGTCGCTGCGTCTGCGCGGCACCATCGGCACCTCCTACCGTGCACCGGGCCTGTACGAGCTGTATCTGGGCAACCAGACCGGCTTCCAGGCGCAGACCGCCATCGATCCCTGCATCCGCTGGGCCGAAGGCAACAACAGCAACGCAGCTGCCAACTGCGCCGCTGCCGGTATTCCGGGCGACTACACCGCTGCGGGCAACAGCAGCGCCACCGTCTTCACCCGCGGCGGCGCTGGCGGCGACCTGAAGCCGGAAACCTCGCGTGCACGCAGCCTCGGCCTGGTGTTCACCCCGGAATTTGCTGACCTGAGCATTGCGATCGACTACTTCGACTACGAAGTCAGCGACCAGATCACCGCGCTGAGTGCAGCCTCCATCCTGGAAGGCTGCTACGAGTCGAACACCTATCCGAACCGGTACTGCGACCTGATGCGTCGTAACCCGAATTCGGGTGCCAACGCGAACATGGTCACCGAGGTGTACGCGCAGTACTTGAACATCAACCGCCAGCGTACCCGCGGTTGGGATCTGACCCTGAACTGGGAACACGAGTTCAGCTTCGGCAAGTTCTCGCTGGATTCGCAGGTCACCTATACCGTTGAAGACACCGCCGAGCTGTTCGACAGCGCAGCTGCCAGCGGCCTGTCCTCGTCCGATCAGCTGGGTGATTTCGGTCGCCCGGACCTGGTCGGCAACCTGGGCCTGAGCCTGGAGCGCGGCGACTGGACCTACAACTGGATGACCCAGTACATCGCGTCGACCCAGGACCCGGACCTGTCGGAGACCTTCACCTATCAGGGTCGTCCGAATTCGTACCGTGACATCACCGCTGGCAGCCGCTGGTACCACACCGCCTCGGTGAGCTACGAGCAGGCCGATTGGCAGATCCTGGTGGGCGTCTCGAACGTGTTCGATGCCAAGCCGCCGCTGATCTCCAGCAGCGTGTACTCCTCGCGCTACGGCAACACCCACCCGTTCGCCACCCAGTACGACTACTACGGCCGCACCCCGTTCGTGCGTCTGAAGTACAAGTTCTGATCCAGCAACAAATGCAGTACCCCCGACAGACCCGGCTTTTGCCGGGTCTGTCTTTTTCCGGTGCCGGCAAGGCCCTTGCGCCCGGCCATGACCTTCGACACCCTTGCAGTGCGGGCCGGCGGCGTATCGTTCGGCCCACGGCCGTCACCACGGCCCTTCCCTGACTCACTCGGCCTGGAGGCCATTCAAGTGACCCGTACTCCCAAGATCGTGCTGCTGACCCTGGCCGTTTCGGCCGCGCTGGTCGGCTGCGGCAAGAACGAAACCCCGGCAAAGGATGCCACCGCCTCCACGCCGGCCGCGGCCGACGCCGCCACCACCTACAAGCTCGACGAGAGCAAGCTGCCGGCCTACAACGCCTTCCAGGCCAGCGATCTGGACAGCAACCTTGACGCCTGCACCGCCTTCGGCGACTACGTCAACGGCAAGTGGCTGGCCGCCAACGAGATTCCGGGCGACCGCACCAGCTGGGGCGCCTTCACCATCCTCGACGAGCGTTCGGTGGCCGTGCAGCACCAGCTGGCCGAGCAGGTCGCGCAGGTCAAGAACCCGGCCGGCATCGAGAAGATCGTCGGCGACCTGTGGGCCACCGGCATGGACGAAGCCAAGGTCAACGCCCAGGGCATCGAGCCGCTGAAGGCCGACCTGGCTGCGATCGATGGCCTGCAGGACAAGGCCGCCATCGCCAACTACCTGCGCACCAGCGCCGCCAAGGGCGAGAACGTGCTGTTCGGCTTCGGCGCCGAAGCCGACTTCAAGAACTCGGCCGTGAACATGGCCTACGCCAGCCAGGGCGGCCTGGGCCTGCCGGACAAGACCTTCTATACCGACGCGTCCAAGGCAGACAAGCTGAAGGCCTACCAGGCCCACGTGGCCAAGGTGCTGGAACTGTCCGGCGTCGCCGCTGCCGATGCTGCCAAGCAGGCTGAAGAAGTCGTCAAGTTCGAGACCCGCCTGGCCAAGGCATCCAAGTCCAGCGTCGAGCTGTCGCGCGATGTCTCGCTGTACTACCACCCGGTCAGCCTGGCCGAGGCCGATGCGCTGACCCCGAACTTCAGCTGGACCGAGTTCTTCAAGTCGCAGAACGTGGCCGCGCCGGAGAAGTTCTCGCTGGCCATCCCGGCCTTCCACCAGGAAGTGAGCAAGGCGCTGGGCGACACCGATCCGTCGGTGTGGCGCGCCTACCTGCGCTTCCACACCGTGGACAGTGCCTCGCCGTACCTGGCTGATGCCTTCGTGCAGGAAAGCTACGAGTTCTACGGCAAGACCCTCAATGGCCAGAAGGAACAGAAGCCGCGCTGGAAGCGCGTGCTGGGCACCATCGAGAGCGACGCCGGCGAAGCCTTCGGCCAGCTGTACGTGAAGGTCGCCTTCTCGCCGGAAGCCAAGGCGAAGATGGAAGAGCTGGTGAAGAACCTGGCCGCCTCGCTGAAGGAACGCATCCAGGGCCTGTCCTGGATGAGCGAAGAGACCAAGGCCAAGGCCATCGCCAAGTGGGAAACCTTCACTCCGAAGATCGGTTACCCGGACAAGTGGCGTGACTGGTCGGGCCTGCAGACCAACCGTGACAGCTACCTTGGCAACGTGCGCGCGGCCACCGCGTTCAACTACCAGTACAACCTGGCCAAGATCGGCAAGCCGGTGGACAAGACCGAGTGGGGCATGACCCCGCAGACGGTCAATGCCTACTACAACCCGCTGCAGAACGAGATCGTGTTCCCGGCCGCCATCCTGCAGCCGCCGTTCTTCGATGCCAAGGCCGACGACGCGCTGAACTACGGCGGCATCGGTGCGGTCATCGGCCACGAAATGACCCACGGTTACGACGACCAGGGCAGCCGCTTCGGGCCGACCGGCAACTTCGAAAACTGGTGGACCGAAGGCGATTCGAAGAACTTCGCTGGCCTGACCGGCAAGCTGGTCAAGCAGTTCGACCAGTACAAGGTTGACGGCCAGGCCGTGAACGGCCATCTGACCCTGGGCGAGAACATCGCCGACCTGGGTGGCCTGGCCACCGCCTACGACGCACTGCAGAAGGCGTCGGCCGGCAAGGAAGACGCGAAGATCGATGGCTTCACCCGCGATCAGCGCTTCTTCTTCAACTGGGCTACCGTGTGGCGCACCAAGTACACCCCGGAGAACGCCAAGGTCCGCCTGGCAACCGACCCGCACGCGCCGGCGCAGTTCCGCGCCATCGGTGCGCCGTCGAACCTGCCGACCTTCACCGCGGCCTTCCAGTGCAAGCCGGGTACGCCGATGTCGCGCACCGGCGACTCGCAGGTGGTGATCTGGTAAGCCATGGCTGAGGCCACGGTTTGCCTGCAGAGGCCCGGGATTTCCCGGGCCTTTGTTTTTTCGCGCGGGTAGAGGCCGACCTTGGTCGGCGCATGGCACAAAGTAGCCACCGTGACGCGTGCATCCCGTGCCCATGCCACCCACCCGGTAGCGCCGGGCCATGCCCGGCGGATGCACCGTGATGCGTGCATGCCGCGCCCATGCCCGGCTTGCTATAGTTCGCCCGCCCTCAATCCATCACGGATTCGTTCTACATGCCCAACTTCCGTCCGCTTGCCATCGCCCTGGGCATCAGCCTGGCGACCCTGGTTCCGACCCACGATGCGTTCGCCGCCAAGAAGAAGGCCGCACGCGCCCCGGCAGTCAGTGCGCAGTGCAGCGATTTCTACGACGCCACCAATGCAGGCTGGCTGAAGGCCAACCCGGTGCCGCAGACCGGTGCCGCCACCGCATTGGGCCAGCTGGTCGACCGCAGCCGGCAGCAGCAGCGTGAACTGCTGGACGCCTCGATGAAGGCGCCGCAGGGCAACGTGCAGAAGCTGCTGGGCGACTTCTGGGCCAGCGGCCTGGACGAAGCTGCAGTGGAGGCCGACGGTTCCAACCCGATCGCGCCGCTGCTGACCCGCATCAACGCGATCAAGAAGGCCAAGGACATTCCCGCCTCGATCGCCGCGCTGCACCAGGTCGGCATCCCGGTGGCCTTCAACTTCGGTCCGGACGTGGACCTGAAGGCACTGGACCGCCACATCGGTTACTTCATGCAGGGCGGCATGGGCCTGCCTGATCCGGCCTTCTATACCCGCACCGACGCCGACACCGTTGCGTTGATGGGCCGCTACCGCAACTACGTCAAGCAGATCCTGGCACTGACCGGCACCCCGGCGGCCAAGCTGGACGCCGAGTCGCAGGCGGTGATCGCGCTGGAAACCGAACTGGCCCGCAACGCGCAGTCGCTGGCGGGCATCAACAACCCGTTCAACAACTACGCGCCGATCTCCACCAAGGATCTCAACAGCCGCTATCGCAACCTGCAGCTGGATGCGTTCCTGAAGGCGCAGGGCGTCAACGATGACCTGGTCTCGCTGGCCGATCCGGCGCTGTTCAAGCAGCTCGACGGCATGGTCACCAAGCTCAAGCCGGACCAGTGGAAGGCCTACCTGCGCTGGCGCGTGGGTGACTCGATGGCGCCGTACCTGTCCAAGGCGTACCGCGATGCGGAATTCGAGTTCCGTGGCCGCGTGCTGCGTGGTGAGACCCTGCCGCCGCAGCGCTGGGAAAGCGTGCTGGACGCAATCAACGTGGCCGCTGGCCCGATGGTCGGCCGCGAATACGCTGCGCGTTACCTGTCCGCCGAAGACCGTCGCCAGGCGGCGTGGATCGTCGACAAGGTACGCGAAGTGCAGATCGAGGCGGTCAAGAACAACAGCTGGATGAGCGCCGAGGCCAAGACCGAAGCGCAGGCCAAGCTGGCCGCGCTGAAGATCGAGATCGGCACCCCGCTGCGTGACCTGGATTACAGCGTGCAGCCGATGGGCCGTGGTTCGTTCGGCGGCAACATGCTGATCGCTTCCACCTGGCGCCACCGCGAGGAAATGAAGCGCATCGGCAAGGGCAACGCCGACCGCCGCTGGGACGTGCTGCCGCAGCAGCCGTCGCTGGCCTATGACCTTGCGCAGAACCGGCTGATCGTCACCGCCGCGATCCTGCAGGGCCCGGTGTTCAACGCCAAGGCCGATGCCGCCGACAAGTTCGGCAGCTTCGGTGGCCTGGTCGGCCACGAGCTGACCCGCGCGATCGACGCCAAGGGTGCACTGGTTGATGCCAAGGGCGAACTGCGCAGCTGGTGGACCCCGGCCGACAAGACCGCCTGGACCCTGCTCGGCAGCCGTGTCGCTACCCAGTACGGCGCCTACGAGTTCCCCGGCGTGAAGGGGGCCAAGGTCAACGGCACGCTGACCCAGGAAGAGAACCTGGCCGACATCGCCGGTCTGGAACTGGCCTGGGCCGCCTACACCGCGCAGGAGCCGAAGGCCAAGCCGGCACAGCAGCAGGGCTTCTTCCGCGCCTGGGCCGCGCTGTGGCCGCAGCAGCTGTCGCCGAACGAGGCCGCACGCCGCCTGACCGCCGACATCCGTGCACCGGGCCGCTGGCGCACCAACGGCCCGCTGTCGAACCTGCCGGCGTTCGGCGCCAGCTTCAGCTGCAAGCCGGGCCAGCCGATGCAGCGTACCGACGCCGAGCAGATCAAGGTCTGGCGCTGAGGTTGATGCGATAGCCGTAACGGAAAGGGCGCCTTCGGGCGCCCTTTTTCGTGGTTCTGGCCATCCACGCATGGCGTGGATCTACTGCCGTTGCCTGGGGTGGATCCACGCCAGGCGTGGATGGGCATCAACCCGGCCTCAACGTTCCGCGGTAATGCACGATCCGCCCCACCACTGGCGCGCCGATCTCCACGTCGAAGACAAAGCATCCGTCCTCATCACTCTCGAAACTGTTTTCCCCCGGCAGCAGCCATTGCGGCAACGGCATGCCCAACAGCGACCAGCGTCGTGGCACCAGTTGCAGCCGCCCGTTATCGACCAGCAGCGCCAACGCTACCGAGATCACGCCGAAGCGCTCGACCAGCAGCGCTTCGTTGCGCCCCTGCCCCTGCGTCTGCAACGAAGAGAAACGACGGCCGGCAAAGGTCCGCGTCCAGCGCTCACCGCCGGCCTCCGGGGTGAACTCCACACTGACCGGCACACGCGCGCCCGCCGCGGGAAAGCCGAACACCTTCCCCAGCAACCGCGACAGCAGCCCGCGACCACGCTCGACCGATGCCGTGCCGCTCCAGCACTTGGCTGCAGACGGTGCGTGCAGCGCCTGCACGCTGGCCGGCAGTTGCGCGTATGCGCTGCCAAGCACGCGCTGGTACAGGCTGGCACCCGGCATGTCCCGGCGGAAACCGGTGTGGATGGTGCGGCCTTCAAACAGGCGGTCATAGTCGCTCAACTCCAGTGCATGCGTGGCCGCGCGCGCCCCGGGCGTCGGCCGATCACCGGCCAGCTGCTTGCGGATTACCGCCTCGATCGCCATCGACGGAATGTACGGACCGTCATCGGCCTCGGCCAGCAGGTGCCAGCTCTGTTCGACGCGCGCACCATCGCGGGTGCCCACCGCGCGTACGATCATGCCGCCGCGATGTTCACCGAACTTCATCAGGTTCAGTACGGTGTAGAACAACCGCGCGCACGGCTCCAGCGACGGTAGTTTCAGGTGCAGGCGCGCCTTGGCCAGCAGGTTCAGCACGCGATGCAGGATTTCCGGCACCGGGCCAGCTCCCATCCAGATGTCGGTCATCGTCGGATGTTCGGGTGGCAGCACCTGCAGATCAGGCACATCCACCAGCGAGAAATGCAGGTTGCGCAGCGGCAGCCGCCCCGGCACCGCGACGGTGAAGCGGCGACTCTCGGCGAGGCCGATGCCGTGCCCATCGCGACCATTGCGGCGCAGCTTCACCGGCGAACCGGCATAGCCGACAACCGCACGCATCACATTCAGGCCAATGCCGGCATACGGCGATGGCGCGATGCCACCTTCCACGCTGACGATATCCATGTGCGTGGCCATCTCGCGCAGCACCGCGGCGGTCAGTACCGGGAAGCTGCTGACGCCGGACAGCACGTAGATGCCGGCCGCCCTGGCCTGCTCGTCGTACTGCGAAACGCCGAATACGAAGTCCGCCGCGTCGGCGAAGTCCAGATAATCAATGCCGGCAGCGATGCAGGCTTCGATCGCCGTGTAGCGATGTTCGCCGTAGTCCTGGAAAGGACCGGAGGCATCCACCACGAGGTCCGGTCGCTCGGCCTGCAGGGCCGTGGCCAACTGTTGCCGGTCGACCTGCAGCGGGCGCAGTGTCGATTGCCCCACATAGCCGGTGCAGAAGACCTGCGCCGCCGCCAGGTTGCGGCCACCGATCAGCAGTTCCAGCATCGGCAGGTCCGCCAGCAAGCGGACCAGACGCCCCCCGAACACCCCATATCCACCCAGAATCAGGATCTTCACGCATCGTCCCTGTCGTGTCGTCCAGCCATGGTAGCGCGACGCCGCCAGCTCCCGCAGTGCAGCACGATCCGGCATTAACACGACCCATGCTATCGCTGCGCCTTCGTCCACTGCGGAGCCCCGCCATGGCTCACAAGAACACGATCTGCGTCTGGTACGACAGCGGTGCGCTCGAGGCTGCCTCGTTCTACGCAAAGACCTTTCCCGACAGTCAAGTAACCGCCGTGCATCACGCGCCAGGCGACTTCCCCGACGGCAAGCAGGGTGACGTCCTCACCGTCGAGTTCACGGTCTGCGGTGTCCCCTGTGTCGGCCTCAATGGCGGCCCGACCTTCAAGCACAGCGAAGCGTTCTCGTTCCAGATTTCCACCGAGGACCAGGCCGAGACCGATCGTCTGTGGAATGCCATCGTCGGCAACGGTGGCCAGGAGAGCCAATGCGGCTGGTGCAAGGATCGCTGGGGCATCTCCTGGCAGATCAGCCCACGCATGCTGATCGAAGCGGTGACCAGCAAGGACAAGGCCCTGGCCAAGCGCGCCTTCAACGCGATGATGCCGATGAAGAAGATCGACATCGCCACCATCGACGCGGCGATCCGCAACGCATGACGACGTGGGACACGATCATCGTTGGCGGCGGCCACAACGGGCTGGTGTGTGCGGCGTACCTGGCGCGCGCGGGGCAACGAGTGCTGGTGCTGGAGCGCCGCGGTGTACTCGGCGGTGCGGCGGTCACCGAAGAGTTCCATCCCGGCTTCCGCAACTCGGTGGCCTCGTACACGGTGTCGCTGCTGCAGCCTAAGGTGATCGAGGAACTGCAGCTGCATGCGCACGGGCTGCGCATCGTCGCGCGGCCGGCCAACAACTTCCTGCCATTGCCCGATGGTCGCTACCTGCTGTCTGCACCGGGCCGCACCCAGGCGGAAGTGGCGAAATTTTCCGAGCGCGATGCGCAGGCGCTGCCCGCCTATGAAGCGCGCCTGGAAGTATTTGCCGACGTGCTGCGCGACTGGGCGCTGCGTCCGCCGCCCGACCTCGGGGTGACAGCTGGCTGGCGCGCGCTGCCCGCGCTGTGGCAGATGGGCCGGCTGGGGCGTGAGCTGGCCGCACTCGATCCTGCATTGCGGCAGGAACTGCTGGATCTGTTCACGCTGTCGGCCGCCGAGTACCTGGACCGCTGGTTCGAGAGCGAGCCGATCAAGGCGCTGTTCGGGTTCGATGGCATTGTCGGCAACTACGCCAGTCCCTACACGCCCGGCAGCGCCTACGTGCTGCTGCATCACGTGTTCGGCCAGTGCAACGGGGTCAAGGGTGCCTGGGGCCACGCCATCGGTGGCATGGGTGCGATCAGCCAGGCCATCGCCGCATCCGCGCGTGCGGCCGGTGCTGAGCTGCGTGTCGATGCCGGCGTGCAGCGCCTGTTGGTTGAAGACGGACGCGTGGTCGGCGTCGCGTTGTCCGGCGGTGAGAGCCTGCGCGCACGTGCGGTGGTGGCCAACGTCAATCCGAAGCTGCTGTACGAACAGCTGCTGCAGCCTGCGCAGGTTCCCGCCACCACCCGCGAACGCATGGCGAACTGGCGCTGCGGCTCGGGCACGTTCCGGATGAACGTGGCGCTGTCGCGGCTGCCGGATTTCCGCGCCCTGCCCGGCCCCGGCGACCACCTCAGTGCCGGCATCATCATGGCGCCCAGCCTGGATTACATGGACCATGCCTGGCTGGATGCACGCCGCGATGGCTGGTCGCGCGAGCCGATCGTGGAGATGCTGATTCCGAGCACGCTGGACGACTCGCTGGCGCCACCCGGCCAGCATGTGGCGAGCCTGTTCTGCCAGCACGTGGCGCCGGAGCTGCCCGATGGCCGTCACTGGGATGACCACCGGGATACCGTCGCCGACCTGATGATCGCTACCGTCGATCACTACGCCCCCGGCTTCGCCGACAGCGTGCTCGGTCGACAGGCGCTTTCACCGTTGGACCTGGAACGGACGTTCGGGCTGATCGGCGGCGACATCTTCCACGGGGCGCTCAGCGCCAACCAGCTGTTCTCGGCACGGCCGATGGTCGGCCAGGCCGGCTATCGCGGCGCCCTGCCCGGCCTGTACCTGTGCGGAGCGGGCACGCATCCGGGCGGCGGGGTGACCGGTGCGCCCGGGCACAATGCGGCGCAGGTGGTGCTGCAGGACCAGTAGATCCACGCCATGCGTGGATGTGGGTACAACCCGCCGCCTGCATTGCCCGCTGTTGGTAGGCGCCAACCTTGGTTGGCACAACGTGGCAGAGATGATTGCCAACCAAGGTTGGCATCTACCGGCGTCAAAGCGTGCCAACCAAGGTTGGCATCTACCGGCGTCAAATGAGCCTGCGGCTCATTTGACGCTGCGCAGATGATTCGGGCGCTTCGGCGGGCCGGGGGGACGACGCTTGTTGAACGGCGGTTGGCCACGCCAGTAGCGGATCAGCAGCCAGCCGAACAGCATGCCGCCCAGGTGCGCGAAATGGGCCACGCCTGGCTGCCAACCGGTCATGCCCAGCACCAGCTCGCCGACGCCGAACAGGATCACGAACGTACGTGCCTTCATCGGAATCGGCGGGAACAGCAGCATCACCCGCTGGTTGGGGAACAGCATGCCGTAGGCCAGCAGCAGGCCGAACACACCACCGGAAGCACCCAGCACCCTGGCCGGGTTCTCCAGCATCGTGCCGACCAGCAACTGGCACAGGCCGGCGCCGACAACGCACACCAGGTAGTAGATCAGGAAGCGCTTCTCGCCCCAGGTCTGTTCCAGCGGCGCGCCGAACATGAAGACAGCCAGCATGTTGAAGAACAGATGCCCGAAGCTGCCATGCAGGAAGCCGTAGGTCAGCAGCTGCCACGGCTGGAAGTTGCTACCCGGCGAGAACGCATCGAAGCCCTGCTGCAGCGGCTGCAGCATGAACGGTTCGAAGGTCTGCATGCCGAGCAGGAACGGCTGCTGCAGCAGGAACAGGATCGCGTTGGCGATCAACAGGGCCTTGGTAACGGTTGGCAGTCGCGGGAACATGGGGACACCGGCATGGAACGGCCTCCATCATAGCCGCAGCACCGGCCCTTTTTGACCCGAGCGGACGGTCGCCCGTTCAGTCGCAGGCAGCGATCAACCCGGTCCCCATACGGCGGCATCCAGCGCCGCCGCCGGGTCGACTGCGGGCATCCGCACCCGGCCGTTTTCCACGACGACACCCTCCGCACGCAGCCGCTGCGATTGTTCGCGCCAGCCGGCCGAACCTTCGGCCATGGCGATGCGCCCATCCGAGCGCAGCACCCGGTGCCAGGGCAGTGTGGGATCCTCATTCTGGCCGAGGATGCGCGCGGTCAGCCGGGCGCGTCCGGGCAGGCCCGCGCGCATTGCGACCTGGCCGTAGCCCATCACCTGTCCCGGCGGAATCGCATGGATCACCGCCAGGATGCGCGCACGCGCCTGCTCCGGCGTCATCGGCGCAGCCGCGTCACCAGCAGTACGCCGAGCAGGACCAGCACGGTGCCGGCGATCTGCGCCGGCCCCATCGGTTCGTCGAGCAGCCATAGGCTCATCACGATGGTGGAAACCGGGCCCAGCATACCCACCTGCGCGGCCAGCGACGAGCCGACGCGCTGCACCGCCAGCATGATCGCCAGCACCGGCAGCACGGTGCAGACCGTCGCATTGATCAGCGACAGCCACTGCACCGCGGCGGGGGCCTGCCACAGCAATGGCAGTGGATGGGTGATGGTGAAATGCAGCAGCACCAGCACACTGGCCACGCAGCTGGCGTAGGCGGTCAGACGCACCGCGCCGATACGGGCGACCACCTGACCGCTGCCAAACAGATAGAGCGCATAGCTGAGCGCGCTGCCCAGCACCAGCAGGCTGCCGAGAATGATCTGCCCACCTTCGCGCTGCAGGTCATGGCCGAACGCGATCAGCACGCCGAGATAGCTGAGCACCAGCGCACCGATCTGCCAGCGACCCGGCCGCTGCCGCGCCAGCAGCGCGTTGATCAGCAGCACCAGGGTCGGGTTCAAGTACAGGATCAACCGTTCCAGGGTCACGCTGATGTACTGCAGGCCCTGGAAATCCAGCAGGCTGGACAGGTAGTAACCAGTGAAGCCGAGCCACAGCACGCGTGCGCGGTCAGCCCAGGACAATCGCTCCGCACGCCGCGACGCCCACACCGCCATCAGCGCGAACAGGGGCAGCGCCATCAGCATGCGCAGCGCCAGCAGCGTGGTGGCGTCCACGCCATGGCGCAGCCCCAGCTTGACGATGATGGCCTTGCCCGATGCGGCAACGGCGCCGATCGCAGCCAGGCCGATGCCGCCCAGGGCGATACGCGGGGACGTGGTGGCAATGCGGGTGGAAGAGGTAGACATCAGGAAGAAGACGGGCCGCACGGGCGGCTGCAAGGAGCCGGATAGCTTCCAATTGTCTCATGGCACTTCCGGGCGAACGATCCGATTCCCGTTCATGCCCACTGCAATTCCTGATCCACGCATGGCGTGGATCTACGTGTCGACCAAGGTCGACCCCTACCAACAGCAACACAGAACGCCGGTCCGACAGATCGCAGCAATCTGTCGAAGGCGGGGTGGGTCCGGTTGCGGGGGCGTGAGCGCCATGGATGGCGCGACCGAGCTTACAGGGACGTACTTGCAGCGCACCCCGCAACCGGACCCACCCCGCCATCCCACGGAATGCACGCTGTTGCTGTTGCTTCGGCTGTTGCTGTTGAGGTTGCCGGCCAGCGGCCGACATTACCGTGAGTGTCGGCTCAGCGCATCAACACCACTTCTTCAGCAGACGTCGGGTGAATCGCCACCGTGTCGTCGAACTGGGCCTTGGTCGCCCCCATCTTCACCGCCACCGCGAAACCCTGCAGGATCTCGTCGGCCGCTTCACCCAGCAGGTGTACACCCACCACACGCTCTTCCGGCCCGGCACAGACCATCTTGAACAGGCTGCGCTGGGTGCCGTTGGCCAGTGCCTGCAGCATCGGCCGGAACCGGCTGTGGTACACCGTCACCTGCTCGAAGCGCGCACGTGCGTCTTCCTCGCTCATGCCCACTGCGCCCAGCGGCGGGTGCGAGAACACCACGCTGGCCACGTTGTCATAGTCCATCTTCGCGTCCGGGCGGCCACCAAACAGACGATCCATCAGACGACGCGATGCAGCCACGGCAACCGGCGTCAGGCCGACCTTGCCTGCGATGTCACCGACCGCATGCACGCTCGGCACCGCCGTGGTCTGCCACTCGTCCACCTCCACCTGCTGGTGTTCGCCGATGCCGATGCCCAGCGCCTCCAGGCCGAGATCCCTGCTGTTGCCGCGCCGGCCGGTCGCGAAGAACACGGCGTCGAACACGCTGTCGATCGGGCCGTCATGGCCGAAAGCGCGCACGCGCTCGCCGTCGCGCTTCAACTCACGCAGACGGTAATCGAAGTGGATGCGAACACCCTGCTGGCGCAGGTTCTCGGCCAGTTGCGCGGTCAGCTCGTAGTCGAAGCGCTCCAGCAGGCGACTGCCACGTACCAGCAGACTCACCTTGCTGCCCAGCGCCTGCAACAGCCCGGCAAGTTCCACCGCGATATAGCCGCCGCCGATGATGGCGACCTCGGCCGGTGCCGCACGCAGGTCGAAGAAGTCATCGGACACCAGGCCCAGTTCGGCGCCGGGAATGTCGGGCCGCTGCGGATGCGCCCCGGTAGCGATGAGGATCTGCGCGGCGCTGTACCGCACGCCGTCACTGCACGCCACGGTATGCGCATCCAGCAGATGGCCACGGGCCGGAATACGCACCACGCCGGTTTCATCCAGGCGCTTGTGGTAGCTGGTGTGGATGTTGCTGATGTAGGCCTGGCGATGGATCACCAGCTCCTTCCACGACAGTGCCGGGCGCGCCTCCACGTCGAAGCCCATCGCGCTGGCCAGGCTTATGCGCTCGGCCAGATCGGCCGCCAGCCACATCGCCTTCTTCGGCACGCAACCTACATTCACGCAGGTGCCGCCCAGTTCACCCGGCTCCAGCAGGGCAACACGCTTGCCATGCTGCGCAGCGCGGATGGCGCCGGCCAGGCCAGCGGAACCGCCGCCAAGGACGATCAGATCGTAGTCATAAGAGGGAGTGTTCATCGGAATCGCTCGGGTCGACAGGGAACAGGATCGATGGCGGGCGTGCGCCCGCAGAGAAGATCGGCGGGCAGCTGGCTGACGCAGGCGCTCATGCTGCTGCGAGCATGCCATGGCCCGCTGCAGGCCAGACGTGAGGGTATGCAGCGACACGCGTGGCGATGCACGCAGCCACGCAGGAAGAGATGTGCGTGGCCTGCATCGATCACCCCTGCCCGGCCCTACCGCGCATTGCCGGCCACTGCTGGTATGTCATCGCACGCCACAGCCATTCCATCGGGCCGAAGCGGAAACGGCGCAGCCACAGATGGCTGAGGATTACCTGCGCAGCGAACAGCAGCAATGCGAACAGCAGCTGCCAGGCACGCGGCACTGCGTCGAACCACTCCAGCCCGTAGTGATAGAACAGCAACGTACAGACCACCGATTGGCCAAGGTAATGGGTCAGCGCCATCCGGCCGACCGGCGCCAGCCAGCCCATGCGCGCACGCCAGTGCACGATCCAGGCCAGGTAGCCCAGGCACATCGGCACGCCACCCACGGCCACCAGTGCCATTGCCGCAGTGGTCGGCAGGTCATAGACACCCGGAGCCAGATAGGGCTTCCACAACACACCCGCCAGGGTGACCAGCAGGCCCAGAGGCAGCGCGACCCAGCGCAGGCCGGCATACAACCGGGGGAATCGCTCGGGCGCGGTCAAGGCGCCGCTGCCAGCGAACCAGGCACCCAGCAGGAACATGCCCAGCACTTCGGGTCCGGAAATGAACATGCCGCCCAGCGACGCGCCGAACTCATGCAGACGCTGCACGTTGGCCTGCATCCAGTCGCCCTGGCCATACACCAGACGTTGCTGGTCGATGCCCTGCTGCGCGTCGACCAGCATCTTCTGCAGGTCCTGTGGGGTGGCCATCGACACCATTGCGCCGACCAGCAGCATCAGCGCAACACCCAGTGCATATACCAGCAGGCCCATCCACGGCAGCCAGCTGCGCGGTGCTTCGCGGCAGGCCAGCAACGGCAGCGAGGCCAGTGCATACAGCACCAGGATGTCACCCGACCAGACCAGCAGTGCGTGGCACAGGCCGATCAGCAGCAGCCCGGCGCTGCGGCGCAGGTAGAACGGAGTGAACGGGCGACCCGCCGTTTCAGCACGCTGGGCCATCACCGCAAAGCCCGCACCGAACAACAGCGAGAACAGGGTGAAGAATTTTCCCTGCACGAACACATAGACGAAGGCATCGGCCCAGTAGTCGATGCCCTGCCAATGCGCGTCGATGCCGGTAAAGGCCAGGTCCAGCGGCCCGCTGAGGGCCTCGATGTTCATCAGCAGGATGCCCAGCAGGGAAAACCCGCGCAGTATGTCCAGCAGGGCGATGCGTTCGCCGGAAGCCACCGGTTGCAGGGAAGGGGAAGCGGTGTTCACGGGGCATCCGGCGTGCAGGTCCGTCATTATGCCGCCGGCCTGCGAACCATGGATGGCTCCGCCCTGTTCCACATACGCAACGGCCCGCCGAAGCGGGCCGTTGCTGCCATCACGATCGCAGCGCGATCAGTGCTGGTGACCGCCGTCGCCGTGGACGTGGCCGTGTTCGAGCTCTTCCTTGCCGGCTTCGCGCACGTCGACGATCTCGACGTCGAAATGCAGGTCCTTGCCGGCCATCGGATGGTTCAGGTCGACGTCGACCACGCTCATGCCGACCTTCTGCACGGTCACGGCACGCGGGCCGAAGTTGGTCTGCAGCACGACCTGCTGGCCCGGGACCAGCTTGGCGGTACCGAAGTGCTTCTTCGGCACGCGCTGGGACAGGCCATCACGGCGCTCGCCGTAGGCATCGGCCGCCTTGACGTCGACGTCGAAGGTCGCGCCGGCTTCCTTGTCCATCATGGCGTTTTCCAGGCCCGGGATGATGTTGCCGTGGCCGATCAGGATCGCCAGCGGCTCGCCGCGGTCCTTGGACGATTCGATCGGCTCCTGGCCGGCCTCGGAGACGGTGTAGTGGAAGCGGACAACGCGGTCTTTTTCGATCTTCATGCGCAACTCTGTCTGGATCTGCCGGAGGCAGGCGGGTTGGGGCGGGTTGTCGCCCGGCGGGGACGCCGCCATCATGACGGCCAATCCAAGGTCGCGCATTATCCGGAGAACATGCACATCACGCCAGTTTCGTCCGGCACGCGCCGGCTCCTCGCGCCCGCCCTGCTGCTGGCCCTGCCCCTTCTGCTGACCGCCTGTGGCGGCGGCAAGGCCGTCCGTTCCACACCGCCACCGCCTGCGGCAAGCTGGCCCAGTACCACACCGGACAACCCCGAGGCCGCCAATTCGGTGCTGATGCGCGCCATCAGCCTGGTCGGCACGCCCTACCGCTATGGCGGCAACACGCCTGAATCCGGCTTCGACTGCAGTGGCCTGGTCGCCTACGTCTACCGTGAAATGCTGGATCTGAAGCTGCCGCGGACCTCACGCGACCTGGCGGCGGTACAGGGCCCGAAGATCGACCCGAAGCGCCTGGCAACCGGCGACCTGGTCTTTTTTGGCAGCCGCGGCAGTGTCAGTCACGTGGGGATCTACGTCGGCGAAGGTCGATTCGTGCATGCCCCGAGCACCGGCGGAACGGTCCGCCTGGATTCGCTCAGCGGCCCCTATTGGAAGGACCACTACACAGGGGCAAAACGCGTCCTTCGCTAAAATGAACAGGCGATATGTTCAAAATTGTGACAACCATCACTATGAAACTAACGATTTACTAACGGAATTTTTAACTTATTACCGCTTTTACAGGGCATGATGCCCCATCGTTTTTTTCCTTGTGACCGACGCGTGACGACAAACGACCCGACGTGCCAAGGCCAGACCGCCGCTTCTTCGCGTAGTGTCCGCCCGCTTCTGCTGGGCTTGGCATTGTGTCTGACCAGCCTTCCGGCCTGGTCGCAGTCCGCTCCCACCCGTACCGATGCGACCCCGGCTTCGACCGCCGAGACCGCCCCCCGCGCAGCCGCCAAGGCCGACGCCACCGCTCCGCAGCGCAGCCGCGCCGATGCCGCCGCCAGCGCCACCCTGGCCGCCCTGCTGCCGCATCTGGCCGCCAATGACACCATTCCCCTGATGGACCGCTCGGCCATGGTGGCCGGTGACCTCAGCCGCCTGCTCGCCAATTACGACACCAGCAGCGCCGCCAATGGCAGCGTCGTTGTCGGCAACGCTGCCGACAACGGCAAGGTGCAGTCGCTGCTGCGCCGGGCCATGACCCTGCTTGGCACCCCCTACCGTTGGGGTGGCAGCAATCCAGACAGCGGCTTCGACTGCAGCGGCCTGGTCGGTTATGTGTTCCGCTCGGCTCTGGGCATCGAGCTGCCGCGCGTCTCGCGTGAAATGGCACATGACGCCAATGCCGAACTGATCAACGACCGCGCCGCCCTGGCCGCAGGCGATCTGGTGTTCTTCGGCCGCAAGGGCCGGGTCGACCACGTCGGCATCTATGTGGGCGACGGCCGCTTCCTGCATGCCCCGAGCACCGGCAAGGACGTCCGCGTCGACACCCTGCTCAGTGGCTACTGGGGCAACAAGTTCATGCAGGCCCGCCGGGTCGATCTCTGATTCGAGGCCGTCCACGCGTGACCTGACAAGCCGCTGCCCTGCAGCGGCTTTTTTGTTGGCTGACCGAAAGCATGGCCGCTGGTCGACGCATGCTGCGTTGGTCATTGATGTCACGGTCCGGTTGGGCCGCAACCGGCCACCCACGTGCGGCCGCAGCATCCCGGCGTGGGGCGGCACGCCGAGATGGCCCGTCTGCCGCTCGCGTTGCCCGGATGCTGGGGGAAGGCATGGCGGCAAGCCTGGAGATTCCATCGCGCTGCGTGATCTGGTTTGGCCAGCCACCGGCAGCCGAGCGCGGCGCGCTGGCGGCCGCCGGCTGGCAACTTCGCTGTGTCAGCCCTGCGCCTGCCATGGCCATTGGCCTGCGCGGCCGCGATCATCTGGTCGCCGTCGTCGATCTTCGCCATCTGGATGCAGAGGCGGCGCAGTTGCTGCTGCCGTGGATCGAAAAGCACCATCACCTGCCGTGGTTGGCCGTGCTGCCCGCGGGGCTGGGCAGTCCTCCACCGGCCTGGGGGCCGCTGCTGCGGGCCTGCCAGGATCAGTTCTCGCTGCCGCTGGAGCTTCCCGATCTCCTGTCGGCGATGCAGCGCCAGTGCGACGGCGACGACGTGCCGCTTGCCGCGACCCACAACGGTGGCGGTCTTCCCGCACTGATCGGCAACAGCGCCCCCCTGCTGGCCGTCCGCGCTGCCCTGCACAAGTTCGCCCCGGTCGAGCTGCCGGTGCTGGTGACGGGCGAGACCGGCACCGGCAAGGAGCTGGCCGCGCAGGCACTGCATGCGCTGTCCGGGCGTGCGGGAAAGCCCTTCCTGGCGGTGAACTGCGGCGCCATTCCCGCCAACCTGGTGCAGTCCGAACTGTTTGGCCACGAGCGTGGCGCTTTCACCGGCGCTTCCCAACGTCGCATCGGCCTGTTCGAAACAGCCCATGGCGGCACCGTATTCCTCGATGAGGTCGGCGACCTGCCTGCGGATGCACAGACCAGTCTGCTGCGGGTGCTGCAGGAGGGCACGCTGGAACGGGTGGGCAGCAACCAGCCACTGCGGGTGGATGTGCGCGTGCTGGCGGCCACCCATGTCGAGCTGGAACACGCGGTCGCGCAGGGCCGCTTCCGGCGCGATCTCTACTACCGCCTCAATGTGCTGCGCCTGCCGATGCCATCGCTGCGCGAACGTGGCGCCGATGTCCTGTTGCTGGCCGAACACTTCCTGCGCGCATTCCGCCAACGTCATGCCGGCCGTGCACGTGGCTTCGATTCTGGCGCGCACCAGGCGATGCGCGGGTTCGACTGGCCGGGCAACGTGCGCGAACTGTTGAACCGCGTACAGCGGGCGGCGATCGTGGCGGAGGGAGAACTGATCAGCGCGGCCGACCTGGATCTGGCCGAACCCGATGCGCCCGCACGGCGCGCGCTGCTGCAGGATGCGCGTGGCCAGGTGGAGCGCGATGTACTGCTGCAGGCGCTGCGCCAGCATGGCTACAACGTGTCGGCGTGCGCGCGGCACATGCAGATCTCGCGGGTGACGGTCTATCGGTTGTGCCGCAAGCATCATCTTGAGCTGCCGGCGCAGCGCTGACCGCTGGCAGCTTGAAGCAGCCGGGCATGGCCCGGCCGCCCCGCCTACAACATGTACGGCACCTTGAAGGCCAGCGTGAAGTCCGGCGCATCCGGGGTCAGGCCGATGCCCAGCATCGTCACCAACGTGGTGTGCTGGTTCAACGCGTAGGTCACGCCGAGATTGAGCGACGCTGCATTGGCATCGCTGCCGATCACCTTCACCCATTCACCGCCCTTGAACCGCGTCGAGGCGCGCGTGCTGATCTTGTCGCTGAAGGAAATGCTCAGGCTGGTGCGCTCGTTGAACGCGAATGCCACACCGGCACCGAAGTACACCGAACCACCCAGCTTCACGTCACCGGGGTTGACCGTATCCGGGTTGCTGTCGATATCGCTGAAGCCGCGCGGGAACGAATGGATGTAGCCGGCATTGGCGAACAGGATGGCCGGATCGGCGGTCTTCACCATCGACACGCCCAGGTTGGCCTGCCATACGCCGTTGCCGGTCGGCTGCTCCTGCGGCACCGCGAAGCGGATGTAGTCATCGTCATCGCGCTCGATCACTTTCCAGTCCAGGCCATAGGGTGCGCGACCTGTAGGAGCAGTCACGCCACCGGTCAGTACCGTCTCCGGACGCCAGCCGCGTTCGGCGAACAGCCGGTAATTGGCACTCAGGCTGACATCGCCGATGCCGCTGCCGTTGGTTTCTTCCTGCGCGATCGCCGCTGCTGCACCGCCGGCACCGCCCTTCTGGTAGACCGTGCGTCGCGCCAGGTACGGCACATCCAGGTTCAAGGTGAGATTTGGGCTGACGCCCCAGCGCGCGGCCAGGTTGTAGGTCAACGAATCGGATTCGACGTTCTCGATCGCGATGTTGCCGAGGAAGATCGCATCCAGGGCAAGGAACCCGTTGAGGGTGAGTTGCTTGCGGTCGTAGCGCGCATAGGTGAGGCCGTTTTCGATGGTGAACCGGCGCGAAAACAACGCCGCCTGCTGCTGCTTGACGTCGTCCACGCTGCGCCGTGCCTCCTGCTTGGCCTGCTGTGCCTCGGCCGCGCTGCTGGCATAGCCTTCGCTGCTGGGCGGAACGGCGGATGCTGCAGCGGGCGCCAACGGCGCTGCGGGCGTCGTACCGGGACCTGCGCGACCACTCAGCCGCGCCTGCATCGCCTGCACCTGCATGTCCAGTTCGCGCAGGCGGCGTACCTCCTGTGCGTAATTGGCCTTGAGCTGTTCCAGTTGCGCGATCAATGCCTGCATGTCGGCACCGTCACTGGGTGCAGGCTGCTGGGCGAAGGCGGGGGCCGCCAGCGCCGCCAGCGCCAGCGGAGTAAGCCGGAAGAGAGTGTGCATGTCGGTGACCTGCGTTGTACGTCGATTCCCCCTGACCAGGCCGTGTTACTGGCCCGGGCCCATGCCGCGGTTCATCCCGATCGCCTGGGCCACGTTCTGGCTCAAGGGCAGGTTGTTGGCCGCGGTGTTGCGTACCAGTTCCAGCTGCAGCCGGTTGCTGGCGGTCTGTCCATCGCCGGCCAGGGCAATGCCCTGCCCCACGCTGCCGTTGCGGATCCACTGCTGTACCAGGCTCTGCCCATCGACCTGCAGCAGCAGGCGCGCCTGGTTGCCATCGAGCATGGCCGTGGCGGTAGCGCCACCCTGCTGTGCCTGCGCCATGCGGCTGCCGTCGTCGGTCATCGCTGTCGGCACCGCGCCATCACGCACGGTCAGCGTGGTCACGTTGCGCGCGGTGTTGCCATCGCCGGCCACCTGCACGCTCTGCACCAGTCCACTGGCATTGGCCAAGCCGGTACTGTCGATGCTGCGCCCTGCCGTGGTCGGCAACGGTGCGTCAGCGGCGGTGACGTGGACGCTGGGCTGGAAGCTCAGTTTCGGTGTCCCGCCATTGCGGAAATCCATGCCCAGGGTCAGCGCGCCCTGCACCACCGCACCGTTGGGCCCCTGCCACTGCGAAATCATCGTCACCCCGAACCAGGCCACGTTGTTGCCACCAACGGTGTAGCGGCCACGCATCAGGTTCAGTTCGGGATCGGGTATTTCCTTCAGTCCCCGCCCCGGTGCGCCGTCTGCCGCCATCAACGGCGACACCGACAGCATCAGCAGCAGGGCGAGTACTACACGTTGGCATTGCATGATCGTGCCTCCTTCAGAACAGGTCGGCGTGGCTGAAGCCGAAGTCGACCAGTTCGGCATCGGTGATCGGTCCCTGCCGCGCATACAACGCGCGGGCACTGGGCCGTTCGCTGGGTTGCAGCAGCGCCGTATTGCGATCGAAGTCGCTGCCGATCACGACGAAAACAGCACGTGACGGCCAGGCGGCGCTGAACTCGGCCAGCGACAGGCTGCGGTTGCCCAGGATCGGATCGGCCACTTCCACCACGCCGTCGCGCACCTGCTTGAGCACGACGAAATGCCGGAAGCCGCGTACATCCATCAGCACCAGTCCAGGAACCCGCAACGTGCGCAGGCGCGATTCATCGATGCGATAGCCGCGTCCACGCATGCCCAGCGATTCGACATAGCGTTTGATGTCCAACAGCGAGAAACCGCGTTCCTTGACCAGCTGTGGATCGGATACCCCCATCATTCCCTCGATCACCGTCGCCTCGGTGGTGTCCAGGTGGTAGGCATAACGCAGGATGGTGGCCAGAGCGGCCGCCCCGCAGCTGTAGTCGGTGTGCTGCCGCACCAGGTTGCGATACCGCCGCTCCTGCATGCTTTCCACCTTCTGCTGCAGCAGCGCGCCATTGGGCAGCACCCCGCTGAACACCACCTCGCCTGCCCAGCCGGATGCGCTGGTCAACAGCAGCAGGCAGGGCAGCAAACGCAACCACCAGCGATGACCGGCCATGCTGTTCTCCACGAGAAGGAAGGAGCCCCTGCCCCAAGGGGGAGGAGGGACAGGGGCTCCCGGGGGAACCCGGCCATTGGCGGATGGCCGGGCTTGTTGCGCTCAACGCAGGTTCGCTGCGAAAGCGGTCACACCGTGGATCATTCGCCGCCGCCGGTCCCACCGCCGGTGCTCGGCTGTGCCACGGCCAATGCCAGGCTGTTGGCCTGCAGGTTGCCGGTACCCGATGCCACGTTCACGCCGATGTTGCCGGACGCGCCGGAGAACGCGCTGCCGGACAGTGCCGAGGTGTTGGTCGCATTGACGTTCACCCAGCGGGTGGTGCTGACCGTGCCACTGAGGCTGGCATACAGGTCGGCCACGCCCAGCTCGACGAACTGGCTGGTGCCGCTTTCACGCGTATCGAAGCCCAGGCCACCCACTCCCGGCCGGTTCGGGTTCATCGTTGCGTTCTGGATCTCGTTGTCCAGATCGATGTGCCCGGTCGCATTGCCACCCGGATGCGGCAGATCGCCACTCCACGTATCGAGGTAGTAGTTGGCCATCTGGTAGGCATTGCCGGTGCCGCGATAGGTACCGGCACCCACGGCCAGGGTACCGCCAGCGACGCGACCGCTCAGGCCGACCTGCACCGTATCGGTGTAGGACTGCACGAAGCCGGCGTTGGACACGGTGTTGCCGGTGGACACCTGGTTGGAGCTGATGCTCGACTGCGCCATCGCACTGGTGGCTACCGATGCAGCAAGTGCGTTCTTCTGCTCGTTGTTGTTGCCCGAGGCGATGTTCACACCGATGTTGCCCGATGCACCGCCGAAGGCATTGCCACCGAGGCCAGCGGCGTTGGTGACGCCGGAGTTCATGGTGGTGTTGCCGAAGCCGGCCTGGTTGACGAACACCTCGGCGTCGGCCATGCCGAAGCTGAAGGAGGCATCCGCAGCCGACAGCGACGCAGCGTTGTCCTGCGCGTTGTTGTCACCAGCCACCACGTTGAAGCCGAGGTTGCCGGAGGCACCGGCGCCGACATCATCGGCGATCGAAGCACTGTTGGTGACCAGGCTGTTGCCGGTGAGGTTGTTGCTGATCGACTGGCGGTTGTCGATCACGGCGATGGCGGCCGAATCCAGATCGATGTCACCGGTGATGGTCGGATCGCCGGAGAAGTTGATGTCCGAACTCAGCCGCAGGTCCTTCTCCAGGTTCACGTCGACGCCGTGGTTGTTCTTTTCCTTGCGCTCGTCGGCCTGGATGTTGCTGTTCTTCTGCACCTGCTCGTTGACGTTCACCGTGCGATTGCGGGTCACGTTCGAGGTGTCGGTGTTGTTGCGTACCGTGGTGTTGCTGCGGGTCCAGTTGCGGACTTCGTTGTCGGTATGGTTGTGCGTGTCGTTGCGGGTTTCGGTCACGACGTGGTTGTGGTTGATGTTCGCATTGGCGTTCTGGTTGTCCCAGCCATTGGCCGCAGCAGCGGTCGAGGCAGTGGCAATTGCCATGGCGAGTACGGTCTTCTTGACAGTCGCTTTCATGGTGCCCTCTCTCATCAGTGATACATCGGGTGGGTGGTACTCACGGGTTGCCCTGCACGACCAGGCCCAGAACATTGGCCGTATCGTTTCGCGCTCCCGCGATCTGATTGAGTTGCAGGACACCGTCGAAGCCCCGCAGTGCCGTCGATGAAACGCCGACACTACGGATACCCGCCGCAACACCGTCACCGGCATCGCCCTGCCCCCCTGCTGACGCGATGTCCGAGGCGGCCAACGCCGTGTCATCGGATTCGCGTATTCCTTGCCGGGCCAGCGTCGCGCTGACGACATTGAGCGTCGTGTTGGCGATGCCGCTGGCCTGGTTGATCGATGCAATGCCACTGGCCCCTGCCAGCGCCTGTCCGGCGATGTGCGCGCTGGCTTCCAGTGGTGCCGACAGCACGACATCGTTGCTGTGCTGCTGCCGTGCGGCGATGGCCACGTCGGCGCGGTCGCCGCTGGCCATGCCATGCAGGTTGGCCTGGATGTTGAGATCGCCCGCAGCCTGGTTGATGGCGATGGCACCACTGGCACCGGCCAGCGCGCGGCCGTCGATGCGGGTCACATCGAGGTAGGCCAGCATGCCGCTGTAGTCGTCGGCCAGGGCTACGGCCGGCACTGCCAGCCAGGCCACCAGCAGCACTGCGCGCTTCACTTGCCACCCGCCTGCGCCGGTGCGCCCAGCGGGAACTGCGACAGTGCGCCGCGCACGGTATCGCCGATGCCGCGTGTGGTATTGCCGACCGCACCCAGCGGGCCGCTCATCGCACCGCTGAGGCTGCTGCCACTGATCATCCCCTCGCCCGAGCGGCCAAGGGTTCCGCCCAATGCCTGCTGGGTCACCCGCTCGACGGTGGTGACACCGTGCGCGTGCACGCTGCCGGACTGACCGGCGCCGAGACCGGCGTAGTCGTCGTCACTGAGTTCATCCATGCCGCTGGCGGCGCCGCTGCTGCCGAGTGCGGCGGCGATCTCCTGTTGCGGTTTCGGATCGGCGATCAACGCCACGCCGGGCGGCGCCATGCGGTAGGCCGGGCGCGTGGCCACGTCGCGCAACAGGACGATTTCGCCAGGCTGCGCCTTCACCCCTTGGCGGGCGCCCGAAGCAGCGGCCGCCAGCGGAACGGCCAGCACCAGCAGCAGCGCAAGCTGCCGGCCAGAAACAGTGATAAGGGTGGTGCTGCCGTCCATGCCGCTCTCCCGTTGCATATGCGAGGGGAATGAGCAGCTTTCGTGCCAACACCGGGAGGCCGTCGCAGCGGGGGTTTGACGGGTAACACCGCGGCGGCATGACGCCGCAGTGTTACAACTTCGTTCGGATTCCGTTCGCCTTAACGCGCAGGAAACACCACTGCGCAAGGCGCCACCGGGGCTGTATCAGCAGTGTTACAGGTACTGATACAGCCCGTTGCAGTGCCGCTTCAGGCGCGCGGCGGGCTCGGGTCGGGATCATCGATGCCGACGTTGGTGGACGGGTTGTCGTACACCGTCTGGTCGAGCAGGCCCGTTTCCTTGGCCACCAGCACCGGCACCAGCATCTGACCGGTCACATTCGTCATCGTGCGCATCATGTCCAGGATGCGATCGATCGCGTACAGATAGCCGATGGTTTCCAGCGGCAGGTTGGCCGCGCTCAGCACCACCGTCGCCATGATCACCGCCGTACCCGGCACGCCGGCGGTACCGAAGCTGCCCAGCACCGAAGCGATCAGCACCACCACGTACTGCTCGGGCGTCAGCGGCACACCGCTGTACTGGGCGATGAACACCGCGCACAGCGCCGGATAGATCGCGCCGCAGCCGTCCATCTTGATGCTCGCGCCCAGCGGCACCGCGAACGAACCGTAATCCTTGTTCACGCCCAGGTTGTGGGTGATCGAACGCAGCGCAACCGGCATCGCCGCGAAGCTGGAGGAGCTGACGAAGGCCACCTGCATGCCCGGCGCCGCACCGCGGAAGAACTTCAGCGGATTCAACCCGTGCGCCAGCAGCAGCGCGCTGTACACCACCACGATGTGCAGCGCGCAGGCCACGTACAGCGCCAGCACGAAGTGGCCCAGCGGCAGCAGCTTCTCGAAGCCATAGCTGCCGACCAGGCCGGCGATCAGGCCGAAGGTGCCGATCGGAGTGACTTCCAGCACGAAGCGGGTCACCTGGATCATGATGTCGCTCATCTGCCCGACCAGCTTGCGCGCTTCGGTCACCTTCTCGCCGAGCTTGACGATGGCAAAGCCGACCAGGCCTGCGAAGAAGATCACCGGCAGGATCGAACCACGGCCCGCCGCCAGCACGGTCTCACCGGCGGCGTTGACCTTGGTGCCGATACCCGACAGCGCGTAGAACACGTTGGACGGCACCACATCCAGCAGCACCTGCACCACGCTGGGCACTTCGCGCGGCACATAGTTGCTGGCCATCGACAGCTGCAGGCCACCGGCGCCGGGCTGCAGTACCGTACCCACGCCCAGGCCCACGCATACCGCGAGCGCGGCGGTGATCACGAACCACAGGAACGTGCGCCCGCTGAGCGCGGCGACCGATTTCTGGCCGTGCAGCGAAGAGATCGCGTTGATGACCGCGAAGAACACCAGCGGCACCGCGATCATCTTGATCAGGGTGACGTACAGCTCGCCGAGCGGGCCGAACCAGGTTTCAGCCGCCGGGCCAAGCGCCCAGCCGGCCAGCGCACCGAGCACGAAGCCACCGACCACGCGCTGCCAGAATGGAATCCGCAGCCAGGCAGAGACCAGCTTCATAGGCAATCCAAGGGGGTAGGAAGGGATGCTGGCACGATAGCCCAAGGCGGGCCGCAGAACGACCGCCCACGTGGCAAATCAGTGTGTCATCGGCATGCCTTGCGAGGCCGGGCATAATGAACGTCCCGTTTCACTTTGTGAGATCCCAGCGTCCATGCGTCGTTCCGTCTCCCTGTTGGCCGCCTGCGCCACGACCCTGCTGCTCGGCGCCTGCGCCAGCACCGCCCCCGCGTCCGCTCCGGCCGGCCTGAAGGTCAGCGTCGCCCCCGTTGCCCACCCTGCCGGTGAAACCCCGCAGTGGTGGTACCGCAGCGGTGCCGCCCAGGCAGCCGCCAATGGCGCGATGGCCGGCAAGGCCAAAAACGTCATCCTGTTCCTGGGTGATGGCATGAGCCTGACCACCGTGGCCGCCTCGCGCATCTACGAAGGCCAGCAGAAGGGCGGCTCGGGCGAAGAGAACCTGTTGTCGTGGGAGCGCTTCCCGGCCACCGCGTTCAGCAAGACCTACAACACCGATTCGCAGACGCCGGATTCGGCCGGCACCATGACCGCCATCACCACCGGCGTGAAGACCCACATGGGTGCGATCGGCGTCAGTGCCGGCAGCCGCACCGACTGCGCCGACAGCCTGTCCAAGGGCCTGCTGACCTGGCTGCAGCTGGCCGACAGCGCCGGCCTGGCCACCGGCGTGGTCTCCACCGCACGCCTGACCCATGCCACGCCGGCCGCGACCTACGCGCACTCGCCCGAGCGCAACTGGGAAAACGACACCGACCTGACCGAAGCGGCCAAGGCCGCCGGCTGCAAGGACATCGCCCAGCAGCTGCTGTCGACCTCGCGCTACGGCCGCGGCCCACTGGTCGCCCTGGGCGGTGGTCGCGGTGAGTTCACCACCGTGGAAGAGCGCGACCCCGAGTACGACGACAAGGTCGGCCAGCGCCTGGACGGCCGCAGCCTGGTGCAGGAATGGCAGCAGGCGCACCCACAGGGCGCCTACGTGTGGAACAGCAAGCAGCTGCAGGCCGCCGCCAACGCACCGGCGATTCTTGGCCTGTTCGAGCCGGACCACATGCGCTACGAGTACGAACGTCCGCAGGACCCGGCCGGTGAGCCGAGCCTGGCCGAGCTGACCGCTGCAGCGATCAAGAACCTGTCGCGCCATCAGGAAGGCTACGTGCTGATGATCGAAGGCGCGCGCATCGACCACGCCAACCACAGCGGCAACGCCTACCGTGCGCTGACCGAGACCGTGGCCCTGTCCGATGCCGTGCGCGTGGCCAACGAGCTGACCTCGGCCGACGACACGCTGATCATCGTCACCGCCGACCATTCGCACACCCTGAACTTCGTCGGCTACCCGGCCCGTGGCAACCCGATCCTGGGCAAGGTGAAGGACAAGGGCGGCGAAGACGGTGCGGGCAAGCTCGACCTGGCACTGGATGGCAACGGCCAGCCCTACACCACCCTGAGCTATGCCAACGGCCCCGGCCACACCGGCACCAGCAACCAGCAGCCGGCGGGCCCGAAGCGCTACCCGCACAACCCCAGCAGCTTCGAGCCGGCCAACGGCCGCCCGAACCTGCACGATGTCGATACCGAGCATCCGGACTACATGCAGGAAGCGTTGGTACCGATGAAGTCCGAATCGCATGGTGGCGAGGACGTCGGCATCTGGGCACGCGGCCCGGGCAGCAAGGCGATCCGCGGCACCCTGGAACAGAACGCGATCTACCACATGATCGTGCAGGCCACCCCTGCCCTGCGCGACCGCCTGTGCAAGGCCGGCACCTGCGACGACAAGGGCGTACCGGTGGAACTGCCGGCACCGGCCACCTTCGAGCGCAAGGCTGACAGCAAGTGATGGCCCGGCCGGCACGCCCTGCCCTGGCCAGCCTGCGCCATGTGCGCTGGCTGGCCCTGCTGGGCGTGCTGGCCAGTACCTGCGCGTCAGCGCAGGGGCCGGCCTGCAAGGTCATGACCGAAGAACACGGGTTGTGGATGCTGCCCGGCTGCGAGGTCGTCGATGGCAAGCCGCAGATCAGCGCGGACACCCTGCAGGATCTTCCCTACGACGGCGACGGCCTGGCGTTGGTACAGACCGCCGACGGCTTCCACTACGTCGACCGTCGCGGCCGCAGCCAGGCGGTGATCACCTGGGACAACGGCGCAGACTCCCTGCAGGAAGGCCTGTTCCGCGGCCGCGTCGGTGATCGCGTGGGCTACTTCAACGCTGCCTTCGAGCAGGTGATTGCGGCCACGTTCGATTTTGCCTGGCCATTCCAGGACGGCGTGGCCGAGGTCTGCAACGGCTGCCGCCGAGGCACGCCCGATGGCGACGGGCATACGCCGATGGAAGGCGGCGAGTGGTTCCGCATCGATCGTTCCGGTCGCCGGCTGAAGTAAGGGGTTTATCGGCAGGGCTGCGCCCTGCACCTGCCGAAACAACGGCAACAGCCGAGCAACAGCAACAGCGGCATTCTGTGGGATGGCGGGGCGGTGTCGGATTGCGGGGACGCCGTGAACCCGTCCATCGGGGCTTGGCAGCCGCATCCATGCGGCTGACACCCCGCAATCCGACACCGCCCCACCTCTGACAGTTTCCCGGTGCCCAGTAGATCCACGCCATGCGTGGATGAATCTCTTTCAGATATCGAAATCAATCTGGGGTCAGATCCGTTTTCCTACGGAAAACGGATCTGACCCCAAGAGCAATTCCGACAGATCGCGGGAAACTGTCGAAGGCGGGNNGTCCGCGGCATGGATGCCGCGGCCAAGCCCCCATGGATGGGTTTACGGCGTCCCCCGCAACCGGACCCACCCCGCCATCCCACGGACTGCCCGCTGTTGCTTTGGCCGTTGCCGTTGCCGTTGCTGCTCAGGTTGCCGGCCAGCGGCCGGCACTACCGCTTCGGCGGGTGCAGGGCGCCGCCCTGCCGACCCACCCTATACTTGCCGCCGTGACTGCCTTCCCGACCCTCGCTACGCTGGATGCACCGCTGCTGGTCGGTTACAGCGGCGGGCTCGATTCAACCGTGCTGCTGCACTGGCTGTGGCGATCGGCGCAGGCCGCCGGCACGCCACTGCGTGCCATCCATGTACACCACGGCCTGCAGCCCGCTGCCGATGACTGGGTGCGCCACTGCCAGCAGCAATGTGCTGCGCTGGGCATCGAGCTGGCCGTGCACCGCGTGCAGGTCACGCGTGAGGGCGGGCATGGGATCGAAGGTGCCGCCCGGCTGGCACGCCGCGCTGCATTCACCGCCGAGTTGCAGGCTGCGGAAACCCTGGCGCTGGCCCAGCACCAGGATGACCAGGCCGAAACCTTCCTGCTGCGCGCGTTGCGCGGCTCGGGCATTGATGGGCTGGCGGCGATGACCGCTGACAGCCACCTCGACGGCCATCGGCTGTGGCGGCCATTGCTCGATGTGCCTCGCAGCAGCCTGCAGACCTACGCCACGACTCACGGCCTGCAGTGGATCGAAGACCCCAGCAACGGCGAAGACCACGCTGACCGCAATTTCCTGCGTCTGCGGGTGTTGCCACTGCTGCGCCAGCGCTGGCCACACGCCACCGCCGCATTGGCGGGCAGCGCCGCGCATAGCGCGCAGACGCGCGCGCTGCTCGACGAAGAAGATGCCGAGCTGCTCGCTCACCTGGAAGTAGCACCACGGGTGCTGTCGTTGGAGCTGCTGCGCCAGGTCGCACCGGAACGTGCTGCGCGCGTGCTGCGTGCGTGGGTACGCCAGCACAACGCAGCGCCGCTGCCGGCGCATGTACTGCGGCAGGCACAGAACGAATTGATGGTCGCCGGCGCCGATCGGCAATCGCAGGTGCGTTGGCAACAGCACGCCATCCGCCAGTGGCGCCAGCACGCCTACCTGCTGCCGGCAGAGCTGCCGTCACTGCCGAAGGACTGGCAGGCGGCGTGGGACGGCCGCGCGCCGCTGCAGCTGCCCGACGGCGGCCAGCTGCGCCTGCTCGGCGCGGACGGCTTCGAACACCCGCTGCAACTGCGCGCCCGCCAAGGGGGCGAACGCATCGTGCTGCCCGGGCGTACGCATTCATCCGCGCTGAAGGACTGCCTGCAACGCGAACACCTGGCGCCCTGGCGACGCGCGCAGTTGCCCCTGCTGTTCGACGGTGGTCAGCTGCTGGCGGCCGCCGACGTGGTTGTTTCCGCACCGGCGCAGGCCTGGCTGCAGGCCCGCAATGCACAGTTGCAGTGGCATCCGGGCGGCTGGTGAATTGACCCTCGCGCGCGCGCCGTCCACACTTGTCGCATGGCCAAGAAGTCCCCCGAAAACGCCTCCCCGGTCGCCCAGTTCGAGCAGTCGCTCGAATCGCTGGAACAACTGGTGGAGCAGATGGAAACCGGCGAGCTGAGCCTGGAAGCGTCGCTCAGTGCTTACGAACGTGGTGTCGGTCTGTACCGCCAGTGCCAGCAGGCGCTGGAGCAGGCCGAACTGCGCGTGCGCCTGCTCAGCGATCCGGCCCAGCCCGAAACCGCCGAACCCTTCGATCCGCCCAGCCATGACGGCTGAGGCGTTGTTCGCGCGCTGGCGCGACCGTATCGAAAGCCAGCTCGACGCCGCCCTGCCCTCACCGGCCGAAGCCCCGCAACGCCTGCACCAGGCAATGCGCTATTCCGTACTCGGTGGCGGCAAGCGCATGCGTCCCTTGCTGGTCTATGCCGCCGGCCAGGTGTTCGGCGCCCCGTTGGACAAGCTCGATGCTGCAGCGATGGCGGTGGAGCTGATCCACGCCTACTCGCTGGTGCACGACGACCTGCCGGCCATGGACGACGACGCCCTGCGCCGTGGCAAGCCCACCACCCACATCGCCTTCGATGAAGCCACCGCCATCCTCGCCGGTGACGCACTGCAGACCCGTGCGTTCGGCCTGCTGGCCGATGCGCCGCTGCCGGCGGCATTGCGCGTGGCATGCCTGCAGACCCTGGCCCACGCCTCCGGCGCGGCCGGCATGTGCGGCGGCCAGGCGCTGGACATCGATGCCACCGGCCAGCAGCAGTCGCTGGCAGCGCTCACCCGCATGCATGCGCTGAAGACCGGTGCGCTGATCCGCGCTGCCGTGCGCATGGGCGCGCTGTGCGGTGAAGCGCCCGAACCCGTGCTGGCCCAGCTCGACGGCTTCGCCGATGCGCTCGGCCTGGCCTTCCAGGTCCGCGATGACATCCTCGATGTCGAAGCCAGTTCCGAGCAGCTGGGCAAGACCGCCGGCAAGGACCAGGCCCAGGACAAGAGCACCTTCCCTGCCCTGCTCGGCATGGACGGCGCCAAGGCGCAGCTGCGCGAACTGTCCGCGCACATGCAGCAGGCGCTGGCGGGCTATCACGAAGAAGCCGATGCGCTGCGCGCGCTGGCCACGCTGGCGGTGGAACGCGACCACTGAGGCAGCGTGCCGCCACCAACAAAAAACGCCCGGCAGTGCCGGGCGTTTTCGTATCCGCGTACAGCCTGTCTTACTTGATCAGGCGCAGTGCGAACGGGTAACGGTAAGCTTCGCCGTTGTTGGCCTTGACCGCAGCGATGATGCTGAAGACCAGGCTGATCAGGCCGACGATCGGCATCAGGATCGCGCCGATGACCACGATGGTCAGGATGATGCACACCACCATTGCGATGGCCACGGTGATCTGGAAGTTCAGCGCTTCCTTCGACTGCTCAGTGACGAAGGCCTTGCTGGCGTCATCCTTGTTGATCAGCCAGATGATCAGCGCGCCGATGAAACCGGTGAAGATGCCCAGCAGGTGCGCTGCCAGGGCCATGGTGCGCTGGTCGGCAGGCACGCTGCTCGCCGCCGGGACGTTCTCGAATTCGCTCACGACAAAACTCCTTTTTATTGGGTGGTCTTGACCGACCGGCGGCAAGCCGGTCGCGTCAGGCGGGCCTAGCTTACGCCATCAATGGCATCAATCATTGCCGGCGATCGTCATCCGTCCCACCAGGATCGAGCCGGTGCGGATATGCGAGCGCGGATCGACGTCGCTGCCAACCGCCTCGATGGCCATGAACATGTCGCGCAGGTTGCCGGCGATGGTGATGCCATCCACCGGATACTGGATCTGGCCGTTCTCCACGCGGAAGCCGCCGGCACCGCGCGAGTAGTCGCCGGTCACCCCGTTCACCCCCTGCCCCATCAGCTCGGTCACCAGCAGGCCGTTGCCCATCTGCGCGGCGATCTCCTGCAGCGAACCGGCATTGGCCGCCAGCTGCAGGTTGTGCACGCCGCCAGCATTGGCGGTGGTCTGCAGGCCCAGTTTGCGTGCCGAATAGCTGCCCAGCACGTAGCGCTGCAGCACGCCGTCGCGGACCAGGGCCGACGCACGCGTGGCCACGCCGTCGCCGTCGAAGGCGGCCGAGCGCAAGCCGCGGCGCAGGTGCGGCAGCTCCTCGATCTGCATCCAGTCGGGGAACAGCTGCTGGTCGACGCTGTCCAGAAGGAAGCTGGCCTGGCGGTACAGTGCGCCGCCGGACACCGCCGACAGCAGATGGCCCACCAGGCTGCGCGCCACTTCCGGCGCGTACAGCACCGGCATGCTGCCGGTCGGCAACGAGCGCGGCTGCAGGCGGGCGACCGTGCGCTCGGCGGCGCGGCGACCGACGCTGGCCGGATCTTCCAGGTCCTCGCGGGCCAGTGCGCCGGTGTACCAGCCGTCGCGCTGCATGCCATCGCCGGTACCGGCAATCAGCGCACAGCCGATCGAATGATGGGTACCGCGCTCGCGGCCGATGAACCCATGCGAATTGGCGTAGACCGACACGCTCTGCATGCTCGACACCGAGGCGCCATCGGAATTGCGGATCTGCGCATCGGCTTCGCGGCCCGCGGCCTCGCAGGCCAGTGCCAGGTCCACCGCCTCGTCGGCCTGCAGCTCCCAGGGGTGCCAGCCGTCCAGTTCGGGGAAGTCGCGGGCCATCAACCCCGCCTCGGCCAGGCCGGCGGCCGGGTCGTCCTCGGTATGGCGGGCGATCGCGCAGGCCTGCTCGACGGTGGCCAGCAGGCTGGCCTCATGCAGGTCGGCGGTGCTGGCACTGCCCTTGCGCTGGCCGAAGTAGACGGTCACGGCAATGCCGCGGTCACGGGTGGACTGCACGGTCTCGACCTCGCCGAGACGCACATTGACCTCCAGCCCGCGGTCCTCGCTGCAGCTGACCTCGGCCTGGCTGGCGCCCAGCGCGCGGGCACGCTGCAGCAGCTGCTGGGAGATGTCGGCCAGCCGTTCCAGCCTGGCCGGGCTGTCGTCGCCGACGGCAACTTCAGGGGCGATCACGTTCAATGCTTTATCCTGTGCGGGTTGGGCCCGGCATCACGCCGGGCGACTTTTTTTGAAATCAGGTATGGACGATGCGCGGACGCGACGAAGAAACCGGTGAATTCCACGACAAGAGCCGCAGCCAGAACCGGCGCGATGCGCTCGACGTCCTGGCCCTGGGCGAGAAGCTGGTGTCGCTGACCCCGGCCCAGCTGGCGCGCCTGCCGATCCCGGAGGACCTGCTGCCGCACATCGCCGAGTGCAAGCGGATTACCGCCCATATCGCGCACAAGCGGCAGCTGGCGTTCCTGGCCAAGCACATGCGCCGCGAGGACGATGCCGCGCTGGACGCGATCCGCGATGCGCTGGACGCCAACAGCGACACCGGCCGCCGCGAAGTGGCGATGATGCACCGTGCCGAAGACTGGCGCGAACGCCTGATGAACGAGGGCGACACCGCGCTGGCCGCACTGCTCAACGATTACCCGCAGGCCGACCGCCAGCAGCTGCGCACGCTGGTGCGCAACGCCCAGGCCGAAAAGGCCAAGAACAAGCCGCCGCGCGCCTACCGCGAAATCTTCCAGGTGCTGCGCGCGCTGATGCTGCCGGCCGCGCTGGGCCTGAAGGCATCCGGTGAGGATGTCGAGGCGGACGCGCCGGTCGACGACGCCGACGAGGACTGAGTCCCCGTCGGGCATGGCGGTGGCGGTGGCCATCGCCGTGCTCAGGCCTGGGTACCGCCGACGGTGATGCCCTCGATCAGCAGCGAAGGCTGGCCGACACCGACCGGCACACTCTGCCCGTCCTTGCCGCAGATACCCACGCCCTCGTCCAGGGCCAGGTCGTTGCCGACCATACGCACCTTCTGCATGGTTTCCGGGCCGTTGCCGATCAGGGTCGCGCCCTTCACCGGAGCGGTGATCCGGCCATCCTCGATCAGGTAGGCCTCGGTGGCCGAGAACACGTACTTGCCGCTGGTGATGTCGACCTGGCCGCCACCGAAATTGACCGCGTACAGACCCTTCTTCACCGAACGGATCATTTCCTGCGGATCGTGCTGGCCGGCGCGCATGTAGGTGTTGGTCATGCGCGGCATGGTCATGTGCGCGAACGATTCGCGTCGACCATTGCCGGTCGGCGCCACGCCCATCAGCCGCGCGTTGAGGCTGTCCTGCATGTAGCCGACCAGGATGCCGTCCTCGATCAGCGTGGTGCACTGGGTCGGATGGCCTTCGTCATCGATGTTGAGTGAACCACGGCGCCCATCCAGGGTGCCGTCGTCGACGATGGTCACGCCCGGGGCGGCCACGCGCTCGCCGATCCTGCCGGCGTAGACGCTGGTGCCCTTGCGGTTGAAGTCACCTTCCAGGCCATGGCCGACCGCCTCGTGCAGCAGCACGCCCGGCCAGCCCGGCCCCAGCACTACCGGCATCACCCCGGCCGGTGCCGGCACCGCCTCCAGGTTCACCAATGCCTGCCGCAGCGCCTCGCGGGCGAAGGCTTCCGGGCGGCCATCGGCAAACAGCACTTCATAGCCGTAGCGACCACCGCCGCCGGCATAACCCGACTCGCGGCGACCGTTCTGTTCAACGATCACCTGCACGTTCAAGCGCACCAGCGGGCGCACATCGGCGCCCAGCACACCATCGGTGCGAGCAACCAGCACGGTATCGACGCCACCGGACAGGCTGACCATCACCTGCTTCACGCGCGGGTCGGCCGCGCGCAGGTAACCGTCCAGGCGCTTGAGCACCTCGACCTTGGCTTCGTTGCCGAGGCCGTCGATCGGGTCCAGTGCCGGATACAGCACGCGCGCATCGCCGCGCAGCAGCGAGCGTCCGGTCTGTGCGCCACCTTCGCGCGAGATCGCACGTGCCGACTGCGCCGCCGCCAGCAGTGCACCGGCGTGGATGTCATCGGAATAGGCAAAGCCGGTCTTCTCGCCGGCAATCGCGCGCACGCCCACGCCCTGCTCGATGGAATGGGCGCCGTCCTTGACGATGCCGTCTTCCACGCTCCAGCTTTCGCGCCGGGCATGCTGGAAATACAGGTCGCCGAAGTCCACACCGGGGCCGAGCAGTTGGCCGAAAGTGCGCTCCAGGCCGGCGGTATCCAGGCCACCGGGGCGCAACAGGCGATCTTGGGCAAGCGTCAGGGCGTTGTCAGTCATGGTCTCGATCTGGGGGTGTGAAGGCGGCCAGGCAAGTCCGCCGGGGAAACGGGGACGCCGGGCTCAGCGCGGCGGCGGTTCGGTGACGGTCGGCGGCACGGCCGGCAATGGTTGTATGCGCGGCGGCGGTGCCGGCGCTGGCGCGCGTTCGCGGCTGCGCTCGATCACTTCCACCTTGGGCTCCTTCCACGGGCCGGTCACCTTGTAGGTGCGGGCGCCGATCTCGCCCAGTGGCTTGGACAATACCGCATTGGTGGCGGCGCCCAGCGCCGCACCGACCGGGCCACCGGCCACCGCGCCGACCACGGTGAGCAGGTTGCCCGCGCGCGGGTTGACGTCGATGGTCTGGTCGAACTGCTGCTTGCGCAGGTCGGCCTCGCCACGGATGGTGATGTTCGCTGCCGGCCCTTCGATCAGCACCTTGTCGGTACGCGCCATGCCCTCGCCGAACTGCACGCTGCCCTCGACCTGGTTGAACGCGAAGCCCTTGGAGAAAAAATCGCGGAAGTCGAACATCAGCCGTCGCGGCAGCTGGGCGACGCTGAGCAGGCCCAGCACGCGGCCGGCACCCGGTTCCAGCTCCAGCAACTGGCCATTGCGGGCGTTCACATCGAGCTGGCCCTGCAGGTTGCCCAGCTGGAAATCGGAAGGACCACCGGGCCACGACGCCTGCAGCTGGGCGTGGCCGGAGCCGCCGCGCAGCTGGCCGCCGTAGTCGAGGTTCTGCAGCAACCCGCCGAGGTCTTCACTGCGCACCTGCGCATCAAGCGCGGTGCGCGAGCCGCCGCCCTTGCCGAGCCAACGGCCGCGGATGTCGATCTCCTGGCTGGGGGCACGGAAGCGCAGTTCTTCCACGCTCAGGCCATTGGCGACCGGCCGCGTGCGCAGCACTGCCTGGCCCAGCACGACCTTGCCGAACTTCAGGTCGGCGATGTCCAGCGCGAACGACGGCAGCTTGGCCGGGTCCATGTCGTCGGCACCGGCCTGCACCCGTGCCGGTGCCGCGGTTGCTCCGGGAAGGGTCGGCAACGATTGCCAGTACACCCGCTCGAGCTGGCCGCTGATGGTGCCGCCATCGGCGTTGGGTACGGTCAACTTGCCGGCCAGCGAGGGGCCATCCAGGCGCACGTCCAGCGCCTGCGGGCCGGGGTGCAGCTGCAGGCGGGTCTGCTCGAACACGCCGCCGATCAGCATCAGCTGGCCGACCTGCACGTCAACCGCGCGCAGCGGCATCGGATCGCCATCGCCGCCGGCGCCACGGGCCAGGCCAATCCATTCCAGCGCATCCAGCGTCGGGCTGCGGCCATTGATGGTCAGCCCGCTGGGCGGCGGTTCGCGGTCAACACGGTCGCTGCCCAGGGTGACCTGCACGCCGGTCTGGTTGTTGTGGCTGCGCGCGGCCAGCGCCAGACGCTGGCCGAATGCCACGTCGATGCGGCCAGCGCCCATCGGCAACTGCGCGGCCACGGTGGTCGGCAGCGGCTCGCTGGCCGGCTTCTGCAGCGGTGCCGGCAGGTCCAGGCGGGTGCCCACCAGGTCCGAGCGCAGGCGCAACTCGCTTGGTGGTGCGGGCGCACCCGGTGCGACCTTCGGCAGGTTCACCGCGATGGTCCACGGCGAGGTGCCATTGATGTAGGGCTTCAGCCAGGCCATTTCCGGTGCGCGGTCGATCAGCACGCCCGCATCGAGCGTGGCGGCCAGTTCCGATTCGAAGGCCAGCTTGGGGTCACGCACGAAACCACCGGCGCGCAGGCTCAGCCGGCCGTCCTGGCCGAGGTGGCGCACGGTCAGCTCCTCGGCGGCGAAGCCGGCGTTGCTGTAGCGGGCCTGCCCGCGCATGTTGTCGAATTCCAGCTGGAAGCGCTTGTCGACCAGCTTCAGCCCGGCCAGGTCCACCGTGCCCTGCAGGTGGCCACCACCCTGGTCATGATGCAGAGGCTGCAGCAGGTCGAAATGCACGTTGGCTGGGCCGCTTGCCGCGAGGCTGTCCAGGGTGTCGCCGTATTCCTTGTGCAGCGGGCTCTGCCGCAGCATAGCCAGCAGCTTGCCGGCATCGCCCTGGCTGTCGGCGCGCACGTACAGGGGTTGCTGGCCGAAATCCTGGATGCCGGCTTCGAACTTCTGTACCGCTACGCCGGCCAGATCGCCGCGGCCCTGCATGTGGAAGCCGGGGCCGATGAAGGCGACATCGGCGTCCACCTGGCTCATCAGCGGCCAATCATGCTGGAAGCGGATGTCACCGTTGGTGATGTGGCCGGCAGCCTCGAAGCGGCCGTCGTTGTTGTCGAACGGCCAGTCGTCCAGGTCACCGCTGACCAGGCCGATGCCGTTGCGCACCTGGCCACCGGCCAAGGCCATGTCCAGCCAGTCGGTGGCGCCCTTGCTCATTTTGGAATGGATCCAGAAACGCTTGGCGGCGGTCATCGGCACGTCGTCCAGCTTGGCCGCCAGCTGCATCCACGGCCGGGTGCCATCGCCCTGGAACCAGAGGCCACCGCGCACGTCGGCGGCATAGTCGGTGCCTTCCACGCGCATCGCCGGGGTGCCGATGCGCCAGCCACCGGCCTCGTCGCGCCAACCGACGATCTGCCCGGCCAGATGCAGATCGTGGCGCACACCGAAACCGGTCGGCCAATCGAACTGCAGCTGGCGTTGCGGCTGCAGCTGCAGGCTGAAGCCATCGGCATCGCCCTCGAAGCGGCCGCCCAGGCCGCGCAGGCCCGGCGAGTTGCCAACGCTGGCAAAGCCCAGCGACTGCAGCTCGCCCTGTACCCACAACGGGCCATCCTGCTGACCGCGCACCTGCAGCTGCGCCACGTCCAGCTGCGGCTTGGCCAGGTACAGCCAATGGCGCAGGCCCGCATCCAGCCGGTCGCTGAGTGCCAGCGCGCGCAGCGCGAGACCCGCCTGCGCCGCCCCGGCCTGCACCTGCATCTGCTTGCCCATCCGCACGTGCAGGCCGTCCAGCTGCTGCTGGCTGCCCTCGGCCTGCAGGCGCAGGCGCGGCACCTGCAGCGCCCACCCGTCTGCGGTCCGCTGCCAGCGCAGGCGCGCCTGCAGCCGTTGCAGCTGCATCTGCGGACCCGCGATGCCGGGCATCGGTGCGCCTTCGATACGCAGATCGCGCAGGTCCGAATCGGTGGTCAGCGCCACCGGCGCGAAATCACGCAGGGTCAGCCACAGGTTGAGTTCGCCCTTGCCCTCGCGCAGGCGCATGCCACCGGCCGCCAGCAACGGCGACCAGGCGCGGAAATCAATCGGGTCGGCACCGAGCCAGGCCTGGCCGTTGCCGCGCTGGCGATCCAGGTCCAGCACCGCCGTCAGCGGCAAGGCGTCGATCTGTGCCCAGGCACGCACGCCCACCCGCAGGCGGTCGCCATCCACGCGCAGGCGCAGATCGATGCGTGGCAGGTTGGCGTCGACGCCCAGCGCAGGTGCATGCACGCCCAGGCGGCCGCCTATCACCTGCAGTTCGCCCAGCCGGCGTAACGCATCCAACGGATCGCCGCCAGCACTGGACTGCGGCAGGCCACGCACCGACCAGCGCCCATCGGCAGCCTGCTGCAGATCCAGTGCCAGGCCGCGCAGGCGCAGTTCGGTCAGCGAGCGGCCCGGCAACAGGCCGCTGTACATCGACACCAGCACTTCGGCTTCGCCGATGGCCAGCCCCTGGCCCGCGCCGATGCGCAGGCCCTTCAACTGCAACAGTGGACCGCGTCGGGTCCAGGTGGTGTCCAGGCGTTCGAAGCGCACCGGTTGTCCGGCGCGCGCGCTCAGCCAGGCCGCGATCCTGTCCGGATGGCGCTCAGCCAGCGGCAGCAGCTGGCTGAGGGTACCGACCAGCAGGGCAAGCCCGACCAGGCCGACCGCGCATGCGGCGATGAAATGACGGCGGATCCTTCGCAGTCGCAGGCGCGGCGGCGCGCTCATCGGCCACCGAAAGCAGACAGTCGGCCTGGATCAGAGCAGAACAACATCGAACTGCTCCTGCAGGTACTGCTCATCCGCCTGGAAGCGGATGCTCTTGCCGAGGAACTCCTCCAGCTCGGCCACCGCCGTGGATTCCTCATCGGTGATCCGCGCCACCACCTTGCTGGAGGCGATCACCAGCAGGCGCGCGGCATCGAACTGGCGCACCGCACGGGTGATCTCGCGGAAGATCTCGTAGGTCACCGTTTCGGTGGTCTTGATGGTGCCGCGGCCACTGCACTGCGGGCAGGTCTCCGACAGCTGGCGCTCCAGGCTTTCCACCGTGCGCTTGCGGGTCATCTCCACCAGCCCCAGCGGCGAGAAGTCGTACACCGTGGTCTTGGCGTGGTCGCGGGCCAGCGCCTTTTCCAGGGTACGCAGCACCTGGCGGCGATGCTCGGCGTCATCCATGTCGATGAAGTCGATGATGATGATGCCGCCCAGGTTGCGCAGGCGCAGCTGCCTGGCCACCGCCTGCGCGGCCTCCAGGTTGGTGCGGAACACCGTCTCTTCCAGGTTGCGCTGGCCGAGGAACGAGCCGGTATTGACGTCGATCGTGGTCATCGCCTCGGTCTGGTCGATCACCAGATAGCCACCCGACTTCAGCGGTACCTGCTTGTCCAGCGCACGGCCGATCTCGTCCTCGACCCCGAACATGTCGAAGATCGGACGATCGCCGCTGTACAGCTCGATCTTCTCGGCCAGCACCGGCATGTACTTGGCCACGAAGGCCTGCAGCTGGGCGAAAGTCTCCTTCGAGTCCACCTTCACCTTGTCCACGTCCTTGCGGATCAGGTCGCGCACCGAGCGCAGCGGCAGGCTCAGGTCTTCATAGATGTTGCTGCACGACGCCGCCTCGCGGCCGCGACGCTCGACCACGTTCCATACCCGTGACAGGTAGGCGATGTCTTCGGCGATGGCCTCGGCCGGCTGGCCCTCGGCATTGGTGCGCACGATGTAGCCGTAGCCGCCGTGCTGGGCCGACAGTTCGGTCACCAGCGCCTTCAGCCGTGCGCGCTCGCCTTCGTCCTCGATACGCGCCGACACGCCCACCACCTTCGATTGCGGCAGCAGCACCATGTAGCGCGAGGGGATGCTGATCTGGGTGGTCAGGCGTGCGCCCTTGGTCCCGATCGGATCCTTCACCACCTGCACCACGATGTCCTGGCCGTCGCGCAACAGTTCCACGATCGGCACGCTGGACGGCGGCGGCAGGGTCGTGTTCTCGGTATCGGCACTGGCCACCGGCGCCGGCCGCACCACGTCGTTGGCGTGCAGGAACGCGGCGCGGTCCAGCCCCACTTCGACGAAGGCCGCCTGCATGCCCGGCATGACCCGCTGCACCTTGCCCTTGTAGATGTTGCCGACCACACCCCGGCGCCAACCGCGCTCGATGTGCAGTTCCTGCAGCATGCCGTTCTCGATCACCGCGACCCGGGTTTCGCGCGGGGTCACATTGACCAGGATTTCCTCAGACATCGGCAGCCTCCCTGGCGGCATCAGCAGTTGGGGCCAGCACGCCGCAGCGGGCCAGCAGACGATCGGTATGCAGCAACGGCAGCCCCATGACGCCGGAGTAGCTGCCGGAAAGGTGTTCGATCCAGCGCTCGGCGCCGCCCTGGATGGCATAGGCGCCCGCCTTGTCCAGCGGCTCGCCGGTGGCGACGTAGGCGGCGATGTCGGCCGCATCGATCGCGGCGAAGGTGACCTCGGAAACGACCAGTTCGCTGTCCAGCCCCTGCGCGCCCACCACTACCACGGCGGTCATCACCTGATGGGTGCGCCCGGCCAGCCGCGCCAGCATGGCCCGCGCGTCGGCGGCGTCGACCGGCTTGCCGAACACGTCGCCATCGAGCACCACTTCGGTATCCGAGCCCAGCACCCGTGCCTGCGGGTCCTCGGCCAGCACCCGCGCCAGGCCGGCGCGCGCCTTGTCGGCGGCGACCCGGCACACATAGTCCTGGGCACTTTCAGAGGCCGCGCGCTGCTCGACGACCTCCAGGTCCAAGGCCTGGAAAGGGCGTCCGAGTCGGGCCAGCAGCTGGTTGCGTCGGGGGGAGCGGGAAGCAAGATAGAGCATCGACACAGCATAACCTGACGCCGGTACCTGAATCGTCGGACAATCCTTCCCCGGCGCCTGCAACCCCGAACGGACTCACAGCGCGTTCATCGCTACGACACCACCCTCACCGCCACAACAAGGAGATCCCATGCGCCGCACCGCCACCCCGCTGCTGCTTGCCCTGTCCCTCGCTCTTGGAGCTTCGATGACCGCCCATGCCGACCCGTCGTCGCCGTCGATCGCCGCAGCGGCCGAAGGCACGCTGCTGAACATCTCGGCCAACGCCGAAGCCACCCGCGTGCCGGACGTCGCCACCCTGTCGGCCGGCGTGGTCACCCAGGCCGCCGACGGCAACAGCGCGATGCGCCAGAACGCCCAGCAGATGGACAAGGTACTGGCCGCGATCAAGGCCGCCGGCATCGCCGAGCGCGACGTGCAGACCAGCGGCGTCAGCCTCAACCCGCAGTACCGTTACGCCGACAACGAAGCACCGAAGATCACCGGCTACCAGGCCAGCAACACCGTCAGCCTGAAGGTCCGCGACATCGCCAAGCTCGGCAAGGTGCTGGACGCGCTGGCCGCGCAGGGCGCCAACCAGATCAACGGCCCGCAGTTCGAGATCGACCAGCCCGAACCGGTCTATGACGAAGCCCGCCTGGCGGCACTGAAGAAGGCCCAGGCCCGCGCCCAGACCTATGCGAAGTCGCTTGGCCTGCAGGTGCGCCGTATTGTCAGCATCTCCGAGAACGCTGGTGGCGGTTTCCGCCCGCCGATGATGATGCGATCGATGGCAGCGGGCGCGGCGATGGACAAGGCCACCCCGGTCGCCCCGGGTGAGTCGACCGTCTCGGTCAACCTGGACGTGGTGTTCGAACTGGGCCGCTGAAGCCCCTGCCCGCTTCCTGCAACGGCGCCCTGCGGGGCGCCGTTTTCGTTTCCGTCGTCGCCGTGCCCGCCCCGCTAGATGAAGGCCAGCTCAACGCTGCCGCCCCTGCCTCTAGGCAGTGGTAGAGGCGGCGCGCTAATGATTGACTGCCAGCCGCGTGCGGCAACCCCGATGGCGGCCCTGGTGCGTTGAGGACTTCGACACTGGCATGGAGGTGGACCATGGTTCGTACGTATCCCGTAGTACCCCTGCACTTCGATCCTGCCCGCGTTGCCGCCTGGAGTGCGGCCATCGCCCTGCATCTGCTTGCGTTCCTGATGTTGCTGATTCCGGCGACCTACCAGGCCGTCACCGCACTTCCCCGCGACCAGACCACGATCCGGTTCATTCCGAAGGAAGACCCGAAGCCGCCGGTACCGCTGCCGACCGAACCCGAAAAGGTGGAGGTGGTGCACAAGCGGCAGGCCACGCCGGTGCCCGCACCGCTGCCGACGCCTACCGCCACCGTTGAGGAGGCCCAGGGCATCATCCTGCCAGCGGCCGAGCCGACAGTGGTGCAGACGGCGCCGACGATCGCCCCGTCCACGCCGTTGGCCGGTGCCCAGCTGCAGTACCGCAGCAACCCGCCGCCCAGCTACCCGATCCAGGCGCTGCGCAACCACGAGCAGGGCACGGTGCTGCTGCGGGTGGAGGTGGACCCCAGCGGGCAGCCGGTGAATGTCAGCATCGAACGCAGCAGCGGCTCGCGCAGCCTGGACCAGGCCGCGCGCCAGCAGGTGCTGCGCCACTGGCGTTTCGTGCCGGCCGAGCGTGATGGCATGGCCGTTCCGGCCATCGGCATGGTGCCAGTCCAGTTCTCCCTGCCCGACTGAGTCAGAGGCCGGCCCGGCAGTGCGCCGGGCCGGCCACAACGGTGAATGGGCCGGAACAGGGCCAATCTGCCCGGTTATTTGAACTTCGTTGGAAAACCGTTACGAATTTAGTAAAACTTCACACCTCCGTCACCTGCCGGAAACCTAGATTGACGCGTCCCGGGACACACCGGAGACAGCCCTCAATGCTCGAGTTTTCCAGTCAGGAGAGAAGCTGTGAAACACCCGATCCAACGGCCCGCCAGCCGCCGCCGCAACCACCTGGCAACATCCATCACCCATATCCTCACCGGCGGCGCCCTGCTGCTCGCCGGCGCCGTGGCCTCCTCCCCTGCATTCGCACAGGAACAGGCCACCAACCTTGACCGGATCACGGTCACCGGTTCGAACATCCCGCGCACCAACACCGAGACACCGTCGCCGGTGCAGGTGGTAACCCGCCAGGAGATCGATCGCACCGGCAAGACCACACTTGCCGAGTACCTGCAGACCATCACCGCCGATGGCGCCGGCTCCATCCCCAAGACCTTCGGCAACGGCTTCGCCGGTGGCGGCGCCGGCATTTCGCTGCGCGGCCTCGGTGCCGGCTCGACGCTGGTGCTGTTGAACGGCCGCCGCATGGCCACCTACGGCCTGGCCGATGACGGCCAGAAGGTGTTCACCGACCTCAGCACCATCCCCCTCGATGCCGTCGAGCGCGTGGAAGTACTGAAGGACGGCGCCTCGGCGATCTATGGTTCCGATGCCATCGCCGGCGTGGTCAACATCATCCTGCGCAGCGACTTCCAGGGCGCGATCCTGCGTGCCTCCTACGGCACCTCCGGTGATGGCGATGGCGATGCAAAGAAGGCCACCCTGACCGCCGGTACCGGCGATCTGGCTACCGATGGCTGGAACGCATTCTTCAGCCTGGACGTCGGCAAGACCGATGCCATCAAGATCAGCGACCGCAAGAACCGCAAGTGGATCGGTACCGGCGATACCCGCCCGTGGGGCTACGACGCAGCCGACTCGCAGTTCCTGGGCGGCGCGTATCTATCCAAGGGCACGGCAGGCGGCGTCGGCCCCAATGGTTCGGTCTTCGACGACCGCAATGTAACCAAGGACAATCCTGCCTTCCTGGTTGCGCTGCCGGGCTGCGCGAACCTCACCACCATTCCGGGCCAGACGGATGCAAGCGCGCAGGCGCAAGGCTGCCTGTGGGATCCGGCGCAGCAGTATCGCGACCTGACTCCTGAAGAGAAGTACATCAACGTGTTCGGCCGTGCCAGCTTCGCTTTCGGCGAAGGCGGCGAGATCTACACGGAGATCGGCTACTCGAAGAAGGAAACGATCTTCAGCAACACCCCGTCAGGCGCCGCGGGTACCTGGGGCTATCCAGGCGGCGTCGTCACCGCGAACAGTGGCTCCAAAGCCACCGTGCTCGGCCCGAACCATCCTGACAACCCGATTCCCGGCCAGGCCTCCAGGCTGCGCTATTCGGCGTGGGATGTCGGTCCGCGCGTGACCAACAACACCAACGAGTTCAACCGCTTCCTGGTGGGCGTCAAGGGCAACTGGGGTGACTGGAGCTACGACACCGCCTACCTGCATTCGGCGACCGACCTGGTCAACAAGCGCACTGGTTTCCTGCGCTACAGCGCCGTGCAGTGCGCGCTGGGCAATCCGAACTGCGCAGGTGGCGTGTGGCGCATCGGCGACAATGCCAATCTGAATTCGCAGGCGTTGTACGACTACATCTCACCAACCATCAGCGCCCGTGCGAAATCCGGCCTGGACATGTTCGACTTCACCGTGTCGCGCAGCCTGATGGACCTGAAGGGTGGTCCACTGGGCCTGGCAATCGGCACGGAATGGCGCAAGACCAGCAACAGCCTGACCCCGCAGACCTACACCGACACGGGTGACATCATCGGTCTGGGTTACTCGGCCTACGACGGCACCCAGAACGTGTATGCCGGTTACGTCGAACTGTCCGCACCGGTGCTGGAACAGCTGGAACTGTCTGGTGCCCTGCGATACGACAAGTACGAAAGCGGTGAAGGCAAGGCCACGCCGAAGCTCGGCGTGAAGTGGACTCCTGCCGACTGGATCGCACTGCGTGCCAGCTATGCTGAAGGCTTCCGCGCACCGAACCCTGCCGAAAATGGTGACGGTGGCCTGGCTGCATTCTCGAACGCATCCGACCCGGTTCGTTGCGCCATCGACGCCGGCGAATGTACCGCCCGTACGGTAGCGATCATCACCCGCCCGAACAAGGATCTGAAGCCGGAGGAATCCAAGAGTTACTCGGTGGGCATCGTGCTGCAGCCGACGTCCTCGACCTCGTTGACCGTCGATGCGTGGCAGATCAAGCGCACCAACGAAATCGCCCAGGGCAGCACGACGGCAGCGATCCGGGCCGGCAATGTGGTGCGTGACATCAACAACATCGGCGGCGTTCCCAACAGCGGCAACATCCTCGCGGTCAACACGGCCTACGTGAATGCCAACTCTTCACGTGTTCGCGGCATCGATACCGATATCCGCCAGACCTTCGACATCGGTCCGGGCCAGCTGGAAATGGACCTGCAGTGGAGCCACGTCCTGAAGTTCGAGCGTACCGAAGGCGATGAGACTGTCGACTATGCCGGCACCCACGGCAATTGCGACGTCACCAACTGCATCGGCACCCCGAAGGACAAGATCAACTTCGGTACCACCTGGCGACAGGGACCTTGGAGCGTCAGCGGCATTGCCAACTACATCGGCAAGATGGACAACACCGACAAGCGCGGCGGCACGTATCAGGCGTTCTATGAAGATGGAACGCCGGTGAAGAAGATCTCTTCGTTCACCACCTTCGATCTGTCCGGTCGCTGGAACATCACCGAAGCCTTCGAGCTCAATGCCTCGGTGGCCAACGTGTTCGACCGTATCGCCCCGCTCGATCCGACCACCTACGGCGGCGTGAACTACAACCCGATGCACTTCTCCGGTGCGCTGGGCCGTTACTTCACCGTCGGTGCCAAGTACACGTTCAAGTAATCCTGCTGCAGCGTCACCCGCAAAGGCCCGGGCTCTCGCCCGGGCCTTTGCTTTTTTCCGCACGCGACAGCGTCCATCATGGGCACCCCGGACAGCTGCAGCGCACGTGATGCCCTCTTCCAACCAACGCCTTGGCCTGGCCGCACTGACCGCACTGGTGGTCGGTTCGATGGTCGGCGCCGGCATCTTCTCGCTGCCGCAGAACGTGGCGCGCAGCGCCGGCCCGGCCGCCGCACTGATCGGCTGGGCAGTGAGCGGTGCCGGCATGCTGATGCTCGCCTTCGTGTTCCAGGCCCTGGCCAATCGTCGCCCCGACCTGGACACCGGCATCTATGCGTATGCGCGCGCAGGCTTCGGCAACTACATCGGCTTCTCTGCGGCCTGGGGCTACTGGGTCGCTTCGGTGCTCGGCAACGCCAGCTTCTTCGTGCTGATCTTCAGCGGCATCGGCCACTTCGCGCCGGTGTTCGGTGAAGGCAATACACCGGCCGCCATCGCCGCATCGTCCGTGTTGCTGTGGACCGTGCACCTGCTGGTGCTGCGCGGCCTGCGTACCGCCGCGATCATCAATGGCCTGGTCACCGTGGCCAAGCTGGTGCCGATCGCGCTGTTCCTGGTTCTGGCGGCCGGTGCATTCCGCATGGACGTGTTCCGTGCTGACTTCTTCGGCGCTCCCGCGCTGGGGGACATGGGTCAACAGCTGCGCGGAATGATGCTGGTCACCGTGTGGGTGTTCATCGGTATCGAAGGCGCCAGCATCTACTCGCGCCGGGCCACACGACGCGCCGATGTCGGCCGCGCCACCGTGATCGGCTTCATCGGCGTGTGGCTGCTGCTGGTGCTGGTCAGCCTGCTGTCGATGGGCGTGCTGTCGCAGGCCGAGCTGGCGGGCCTGCCCAATCCCTCGATGGCCTATGTGCTGCGTGCGATCGTGGGCGAATGGGGCGCAACGGTGATCATCATCGGCTCGATCATCTCGGTGCTGGGTGCACTGCTGGCATGGGTGCTGCTGTGCGCCGAAGTGCTGTTTGCCGCCGCTGGCGATGGCACGATGCCGGCATTTCTCGGCCGCGAGAACGCGCGCGGCGTACCTGCCAATGCGCTGTGGCTGAGCAACGGACTGATCCAGCTGTTCCTGCTGCTGGTGCTGTTCAATTCGGGCAGCTACACAAGCCTGGTGCTGCTGGCGGCGTCGATGAGCCTGGTGCCGTACTTCCTGTCCAGCGCGTTCGGCGTGAAGCTGGCCTGGCAGGGCGAGGCGTACGCCAGCGCGGCCGGTGCCCGCTGGCGCGACTTCATCGTCGCACTGCTGGCCAGCGTCTATGCGCTGTGGCTGGTGTATGCCGGTGGCCTGGACAACCTGCTGCTGTCGGTGCTGCTGTATGTGCCGGGCGTGGTGCTGTACGCGTTGACCCGGCGCCAGCGCGGCGAGCGGATTTTCACGCGCTGGGAGTGGGTATTGTTCGGCGCGATCCTGGTGGTGGCGATCACAACGCTGGTGGCATTCTGGAAAGGCCAGCTGACGCTGTAGAGCCGAGCACGCGCTCGGCTTCGCGCAGGCAGCCGAGCATGGCTCGGCTCTACAACCGACGTTTCGTCAGCATGCCGATGTCGTGCATCCAGCGTTCGGCCAGGCTGGGCCATGCCGACACCGGCGCATCTTTCAGCCGCAGGCCGAACGCGTGGCCGCCACGCGCGAACAGATGCATTTCAACCGGCACGCCGGCCTCGATCAGTGCGCGCTGATAGGTCAATGCATGACGGACATCGTCCGTCGGGTCATCGGCGGCCTGCACGATGAACGTCGGCGGTGCCTTGGCATCGACCACGATGTCTTTTTCCAGCGAATCATCCTTGCGTACCCAGAGATGCCCCGGATACAGCAGCATCGCAAAGTCCGGCCGGCTGGACTGCGCATCGGCCGCATCCAGCGATGCATAGCTGCGCTGCACATGCGTGCTCAACCCGGCCACCACATGGCCGCCGGCCGAGAAGCCGATCACGCCCAACCGTTGCGGATCGATGTTCCAGTGCGCGGCCTGCGCACGCAGCAGGCCCATTGCCCGTTGCGCATCCTGCAATGCCATCGGCACGGCGGGAATGTCGCGGCAGTTGCATTCGCGATTCCAGTTCGGTCCCGAGGCTGGTACGCGATACTTCAGCAGCGCGCAGGTGATGCCTTGTGCGGTGAGCCAACCACAGATCTCGCTGCCTTCCAGGTCGATCGCCAGCACGTTGTAGCCACCGCCCGGCACCACCATCACTGCGGTGCCGGTAGGCGCGCCTTTCGCCGGAAACACGGTGAGCGTGGGCACGGCTACGTTCTGCAGCATCATCCAGTGCTCGCCACTGGCCTTGGAGACGGTTTCGCTGACCTGTTCGGTGCCTTTCAGCTTCGGCGGCGCCATCACCTGGCCGTCGGGCCAGAGAGGAAATTCAGTGGTACCGGCCGGCGGTTGCCAGTTGGTTGGCGCTGCGGCTGATGCGGTAAATGGCAGCAGGACCATCAGCAGGAGAAATGCAAAGCGAAACGCGCGCATCGTCAACATCCACGTGATGGACCTGCAGTGTAGAGCCGAGTCCGCTCGAAAGATCGCGCGCAATGCATCCACGCATGGCGTGGATCTACCGCCGCACGCGACTGCACGGCACGACGCAACAAAAAAGGCCTGCATCTTGCGATGCAGGCCTCTTGAAAGTGGCGCCCGAAGTTGGACTCGAACCAACGACCCCCTGATTAACAGTCAAGTGCTCTAACCGGCTGAGCTATTCGGGCAGACCGCCAGTATAACGACTCTTCACGCGCGATGGTAGGGGTGATTGGCCAACATCGCAGCGGCGCGATACAACTGCTCGGCCACCACCAGCCGCACCAGCATGTGCGGCAGCGTCAGCGGGCCGATCGACCACTTTTCATCGGCCAATGCAGACACTTCCGGCGAATGGCCTTCCGGCCCGCCAATCAGGAACGCCAGGTCCCTGCCCTGTCCGCGCCAGTGTTCCAGGCGCTGTGCCAGCTGTTCGGAACTGAGCTGGCGGCCCGGCACGTCCAGTGCAACGACATAGGCATTCTTCGGCAACGCAGCGATCACGCGTTTGCCTTCGTCTTCGGTGGCGCGACGTGCGTCCCGCCCTTTGCCGCGCAGGCCGGGCTCGATCTCCACCAGCTCGAAGGGCAACCAGTGCGAGAGCCGCTTCTGGTACTCGGCAAACCCCTGCGCCACCCAACTGGGCGCGCGTTCGCCGGTGGCGATCAGGCGGGCTTTCATCAACATTCCTCCAAAACGTCGACGGCGCCATCGGCGCCGTCGAAAACCGCATCAACGAATGGCTCAGGCCACTTCGTCGTCGTCGTAGGACGGCGGCTGGTCGCCAACGGTCCACAGGCGCTCGAGCGCATAGAACTCGCGCACGCGCGGCAGCATCACGTGCACGATGACGTCACCGAGGTCGACCAGCACCCATTCGGCTTCACGCTCGCCTTCAACACCCAGCGGCATGACGTCGATCTTCTTGGCGAAGCGCACGACCTCGTCGGCGATGGACTTCACATGGCGGGTCGAAGTACCCGACACGACCACCATGTAGTCGGCGACGCTGGACTTGCCGCGTACGTCGATCTCGACCGGGTCCTTGGCCTTCAGGTCTTCGGTGGCTTGACGGACGCTGGCCAGCAGTTCCGGCACGGAGGGCGCGGGGCTGGGCAGATCGACCTTGATGGTCTGGGGCTGGGTCTGGTTGCTCAAAGCGGGTCGACTCGATAAACGTGGGGGCGATTATACGGCCACAGCGCGGCAACCGTATTCACGAGGTGGCAGAGCGGTACAGGCCGTGGCCAGAAACATAGTCGGCCACCGCCGGCGCCAGCATGGCCCGCCAGGGGCCGCCCGCGGCGATCTGGGTGCGCACGGCACTGGCCGATTCCTCGCGCAGCGGGTGGTGCAGGCGCAGGATGCGGCCGGCCGGGCTGGCAAACAGCGCCTGCTCGTTGTCGGCCCAGCGCCCCTCGGTCTGACCCAGCGCGCCGTCGACGCTGGCCCGCAACGGACTGCCCGGACGCTCGGCGACGATGAAATGGGCCAGCCCGAACAGCGACTGCCACTCATGCCAACTGGGCAGGCCCAGCAGGCTGTCGGCCCCCACCAGCCACGCCAGCGGGCGGCTGGGGCCGAGTTCAGCCCGCAGTTCGCGCAGGGTATCGACGGTATAGGACGGCCTGCCGGGAAAGCGCGCGGCCCGATCCAGCTCACGGCGGTCCAGCAGCAGGCCCGGCTCATCGCCGATGGCCAGGCCGAGCATGGTGCAGCGTTGTTCGGCGGTCGCGCCCGGCACCGCGCGGTGTGGCGGATCGGCGGCAGGCAGCATGCGCACCGCCACCTGCAGTTCATCGCGCGCAGCGCGCGCGATCGCCAGATGGCCCAGATGCACCGGGTCGAAGGTGCCCCCGTAATAGATCCGCAGGCTCATGGATCAGGCCCGGGCGAGCAGCCGCACTGCGCGCGCCTCGGACACCGCCACCAGCAGGCGCTCAAGCGCGAGCCAGGCATCGCCGTCGGCGCGCCCCTTGGCGATGCGGTCGACCAGCCCTGCTTCGGCCACGAAACGCTCCCAGCGCTTGCCTTCCGGATGCCGCTGCAGCGCACGCTTGTAGGGTGCCTGCCGCGATTCCCAGATACCGCGGGATTTCATCTCCGCAGCCAGATTGCCGCCACGTGCCTGTACCCGTGCCAGGCCGGCACCGGCCAGCAGTTCGCGGATCACGATCGGCATCAGCGCGGCCACGGCCTCGCCCTCGCCGCGCAACCCGGCCAGCATCCTCAGCACGGCCTGTGGCTGGCCGGAGAACGTCGCCTCCACCAGCCGGAACACGTCGTAGCGGGCGGCATCAGCCACCAGCGATTCCATCCGTTCCACGTCCAGGGTCTGGCCATCGGCCAGCAACGCCAGCTTGTCGATCTCCTGCGCTGCGGCCAGCAGATTGCCTTCCACGCGCTCGGCCAGGCGCTGCACGGCGGCAGGTTCGGCACGCAGGCTTCTGCTGCGCAGGCGCCGTTCGATCCAGTCCGGCAGCTCATGTGGCTTGATCGCCCAGGCCACCGACAACACGCCGACACGGTTCACCGCCTCGGCCCATTTGCCCTGGTGGGCCTTGCTCCATTCATTGGTGGTGATCATCAGGATCACGTCCGGTGCCGGATTGGCGCAGAACTGGCTGATCACCTCGCCACCTTCCTTGCCCGGCTTGCCACTGGGCAGGCGCACTTCCACCAGGCGGCGGGCACTGAACAGGCTGGGGGCGTGAAAACTGGCGTCGAGCTGGTTCCAGTCGAAATCGCGGCCATCGGCGTCGAACACTTCGCGCTCGTCGATGCCGGCCGCGCGTGCGCGGGCACGCACGGCGTCGGCTGCCTCCAGCACACGCAGTGTTTCCGGACCGGCGATCAGATAGACCGGCGCCAGCGCCGTGTCAGCGCCCTGCCCGGCCAGCTGTTCCGGTCGCAGTTCCATCAGGCGCCCGGCTCAGTGCTTGACGGCGGGTGCGGGCTCGACCGGATCGTGCTCGACCGGCTTCGGCGCCGACAGGCTGCCGCCCTTTTCCAGCTCGGCGCGGACCACGCTGTCGATGCGGCGGATGATCGAGGCGGACATTTCCCGGCGCAGTTCATCGGCCAGGATCTCGCGTTCGGTGGTGGTACCGGTGGCGTCGGTCGGCGGCGACACGTAGTCGCGCGACAGTTCGATCACCTGCTGCGGCACCAGCTCGCTGCCGTCTTCGCGGCGGAAGATGAAGATCACCGCATAGCGCAGGCTGTATTCCTGCGCGCGGCCCTGCGAGTCGATCGCGATGGGCAGGTCGCCCCAGCGTTCGGACAGGACCTGCAGCTGGGCATTGGGGCCCTTGCTGTCCTCATCGGCCAAGCGCGCACCGGAGGCCAGCAGGCTGCGGTTCAACAGCTTGACCAGCTCGCTGTAGGGCGCGGTGGACACCACCTTCACCGGCGCCGTGTCGGTCGGCAGCATCAGCTTGTTGCGCAGGTGGAAACCACAGCCGGCGAGGCCGAGGACGAGAACGAGGGCAAGCAGGATTCGGGTCATGGAGACAGTCTGGCGGAGCCGGGCGATCACGGCAACAGACAGGGTGCCCGAGGCCGCGTGAACGCAGGGCCATCGGCCGGGCACGCCCGGCGTGGCGACAACGCACCGGCCACCAGGATGGCGGCCGGTGCCAGGTACATCAGGCAGCGACGATGTTCACGATCTTGCCGGGGACGATGATGATCTTGCGCACCGTCAGGCCTTCCAGGAACTTGGCCGCGTTCGGCTCGGCCAGGGCCAGCGCTTCGATCTGCTCACGCGCGGCATCGGCGGCCACCTCGATGGTGCCACGCAGCTTGCCGTTGACCTGCACCGCCAGGGTCAGCGCGTCGCGTACCAGCGCGCTGCTGTCGGCCTGCGGGAACGGCTGGTCTTCCAGCAGCGTTTCGCCATGGCCCAGCACCTGCCACAGGGCGTGGCTGGCGTGCGGGGTGATCGGGTTGAGCAGCAGCACGATGGCCTGCAGTGCTTCCTGGCGCACGGCGCGCCCCTGTTCACTGCCGTCCTCGAACTTGGCCAGCGCGTTCATCAGCTCCATCACCGCGGCAATGGCGGTGTTGAAGCTGTGACGACGGCCGTAGTCGTCACCGACCTTGCCGATGGTCTCGTGGGTCTTGCGGCGCAGGGCCTTCTGGCTGGCATCCAGCGCGGCCGCGTCGAGCACCGGTGCGGCACCGTCGGCAGCGTGCTTCTGCACCTGTGCCCACAGGCGGCGCAGGAAGCGGGCCATGCCGTCCACGCCGGCTTCGTTCCACTCCAGTGACTGTTCCGGCGGTGCAGCGAACATCGAGAACAGGCGCACGGTGTCGGCGCCGTACTTGCCGACCATCGCCTGCGGGTCCACGCCGTTGTTCTTCGACTTGGACATCTTCTCGGTACCGCCGACCACCACCGGCTGGCCGTCGGCGATCAGCGTGGCGCCGGTGATGCGGCCGCGCTCGTCGCGCTGCACTTCCACATCGGCCGGGTTGATCCAGTCCTTCGAGCCGTCCGGGTTCGGGCGGTAGTAGGTCTCTGCGATCACCATGCCCTGGCACAGCAGGTTGCGCGCAGGCTCGTTGCTGTCCACCATCCGCGCGTCGCGCAGCAGCTTGTGGTAGAAGCGGAAATACATCAGGTGCAGGATCGCGTGCTCGATGCCACCGATGTACTGGTCCACCGGCAACCAGTAGTTGCCGCGCTTGTCGACCGCATCGCGGGCACCCGGCGAAGTGTAGCGGGCGTAGTACCAGCTCGACTCCATGAAGGTATCGAAGGTGTCGGTCTCACGCTCGGCCGCGCCACCGCATTCCGGGCAGGTGGTCTTGCGCCATTCCGGATCGGTCTTGATCGGCGAACCGGTGCCGGCGAACGCCACGTCTTCCGGCAGCACCACCGGCAGCTGGTCTTCCGGCACCGGCACCGCGCCACACTTGTCGCAGTAGATCACCGGAATCGGGCAACCCCAGTAGCGCTGGCGGCTCACGCCCCAGTCGCGCAGGCGGTAGTTCACCCGGCGCTGGCCCTGGGCCTTGCGCTCGAACCGTTCGGCCAGCGCCTCGAAGGCACCCTGGAAGTCCAGGCCGTCGAACTCTGCCGAATTGACCAGCTGCCCGTCCTTTTCCAGATACGGCAGCCGGAGATGCTCGGCGAATGCAGCGATTTCATCCTGCAGCTGGCTTGAATCAACCATGGACTGCGCTGCCGACAGTGCTGCGTTGATATCGTCAAGATCTGCGGGGTAATCGGGGCAACCAACCCAAGCGCTCTTCAACTTGGCCTTGATGTGCGCCCAGCTCTCAATCCAGGCGGCCGGAGCCACGACATACTTGATGCGGCTGTTGGTGACGCCAATGGCGAACTCATGATCCCGCTGATCATGTGCCGGAACCGCCATCACTGCACCGGTCCCGTACCCCATCAGCACAAAATTCGCGACCCAAATTGAAATCGGGTCGCCGGTTACAGGGTGAATTGCCTTCAGCCCAGTGTTGACGCCTCTTTTAGCCTGAGTCTCCAACTCCGCCTCAGACACGCCGCCCTGCTTGAAATCGGCGAGCTTTTCCGCCAGCTCCGGGTTGTTCTTCGCCGCATGCAGGGCCAGCGGGTGCTCGGCCGCGATCGACACGAAGGTCACGCCCATCACGGTATCCGGGCGGGTGGTGAACACGCGCAGCGGATCCAGTGCGGTGCCATCGACGTCACGCACGTCGAACTGGATTTCCAGGCCTTCGGAGCGACCGATCCAGTTGCGCTGCATGGTCTTGACCGAGTCCGGCCAGCCGTCCAGCTCATCCAGGCCATCCAGCAGTTCCTGGGCGTAGTCGGTGATGCGCAGGAACCACTGCGGGATCTCGCGCTTTTCCACCAGCGCGCCGGAGCGCCAGCCACGGCCGTCGATGACCTGCTCGTTGGCCAGCACGGTCTGGTCGACCGGGTCCCAGTTCACCACCGCGTTGCGGCGATAGGCCAGGCCCTTGCGCATCAGGCGGGTGAACATGCGCTGCTCGTGGACGTAATAGTCCGGGCGGCAGGTGGCGAACTCGCGCGACCAGTCGATCGCATAGCCCAGCGACTGCAGCTGGCTGCGCATGTGGTCGATGTTCTTGTAGGTCCAGGCGGCCGGTGCGGTCTTGTTCTTGATCGCGGCGTTTTCCGCCGGCAGGCCGAACGCGTCCCAGCCCATCGGCTGCAGCACGTTGTGGCCGGTCATGCGCTTGTAGCGGCTGATCACGTCGCCGATCGTGTAGTTGCGCACGTGGCCCATGTGCAGCGCACCGGACGGATACGGAAGCATCGACAGGCAGTAGTACTTCGGCTTGTCCGAGGCTTCATCGACCTCGAAGGCACGGGTAGCATCCCAGTACTGCTGGGCGGCGGATTCAACCTGCTGCGGATCGTAAACGTTGGGTTCGACGCTGGTCATGTAACACGCGGTTGCGGCGGCAAAGCGGTACAGCGTACCGCAGTGCGGCAAATGGCTCCAATCCTGCCTGCCGGGCCGGCGCGCGGCGAGGCAGCAGAAACCGTCTCAGCGCCTGCGCGACAGAGGCAGGGCCAGGGCCAGCCACAGCGCCCAGCAGGCAAAGGCCAGGCGCTGCGCCAGCGCCGCCGGCAGTACGCCCGGCAGTCCAAACGCGAGCAGACCGGCACCGATCCCGCAGCCCAGCGCCAGCAGGCCCAGCCTGCGCCCGCCGGGATGCCGCAGTCGTGCCGCCCCCAGCATCACGCTGCCGGCGACAAAGGCCAGTGCCCAGACCATCCACACGCTGGCGTGCAGCTTGCTGGCCGGGCCCTGCATATCCATCTGCCCCTCGAAATCCAGCGGCAGCAGGCCCATCGCGATGAAGGCAAGCGCGGCCAGCAGCAGCATCTGGCTGCCCACGCGTGCCGTCCAGGCGGCGTCCACCGGCAGTTGCCGGCGCAGGCGCTCGGCCACGACCACCGCCAGTGCACCCGGCAGCACCAGGCCCAGCAGGTTGAAGCCCAGCGCATGGGGAATGCCGTGCGCGCCCAGCCAGGTCACCGGATGCAGTGCCTGCGAATAGTCCGGCAGCACCGCACCGAAGCCGACCACCGACAGCACGAACAGGGCAGCGGCGAGCACGCCCACCCAACGATCCAGCCGAACCACGGACATCGCAGCCACTCTTCAGAAGAACATCAGCACATTGTCGCGGCAGGCGGCACCTCCGCCAAGCTGTCCAGGATTTCACGATGGGTATGACCACAGGGTTGAGACCGACAGGGTTCGTCACCATAGAATCGGTCTCCAGATGCCGAACGATGCCCCATGACCGAGACGACCTACGTATTCGACGCCACCACCGCTACCTTCGAGGCGGAAGTGCTGCAGAAGTCGCTGCAGACGCCGGTCCTGGTGGATTTCTGGGCGACCTGGTGCGAGCCGTGCAAGACCCTCGGCCCGATGCTGGAGAAGCTGGCCGGCGAATACAACGGCGCCTTCGAGCTGGCCAAGGTCGATGTGGACAAGGAACAGCAGATCGCCGCGGCCTTCCAGATCCGTTCGGTGCCCACCGTGTTCCTGGTCAAGGGTGGGCAGCTGGTGGACGGCTTCCCCGGCGCCCTGCCGGAAGGTCAGCTGCGAGAATTCCTGGCACAGCACGGCGTGGTGCCGGCTGATATCGGCGACACCATTGCCGAGGACGAGGCCCCGCTGGACCCGCAGGCGCAGGTGGACGTGCTGCGCGCGCAGATCGCCGCCGAGCCGGACAAGGACGAGCTGAAGCTCGACCTGGCCCTGGCCCTGCTGCAGGTCGGCGGCGTGGACGAGGCCGGCACCCTGATCGATGCCCTGCCCGCCAACCTGGCCACCGACGACCGCGCCGTGCGTGGCCGCGCCCGGCTGTCCTTCGCCGCCGCGCTGAAGGAAGCCCCGCCTGCGGAGGTGCTGGATGCGCGCATCGCCGCCGATGGCAAGGATCTGCAGGCGCGTCACCTGCGCGGTGTGCAGCTGCTGCTGGCAGGCCAGGACGAAGCCGCGCTGGAACAGTTCCTGGAGATGCTGCGGATCGACCGCGGCTTCCAGGAAGGACTGCCGCGCAAGGCGCTGATCGATGCCTTCAACGTCATCTCCGATGAAGACCTGGTAGGCCGCTCGCGGCGCCGGATGGCCTCCCTGCTGTTCTGAACGGCAACGGCACCGTTCAGAATCCCTGCACTGAACGCGGGCAATAATGCCCGCGATGGTGGCCTCCAGGGCCGCCACGATCCGTTCGGGGGGATGAGGTCGGGGCCATGGGGTCTTGCAGCTGCGCCCCCGCTTTGCCGGGACAGCATTCCGTGACCGTTGGCCGCTCGTCGTCTTTCATCATCCGTTTCCTGCGCACACTGTTGTGTGCCCTCTTCCTGTTGCCGGCGCTCGCCGGCGCGCAGGACTGGAACTATCGGGTCCGCCCCGGCGATACCCTGTGGGACCTGGGCGCTGCCTACCTCAAGCCGAGCGTGGGCTGGCAGCAGCTGCAGCAGCACAACCGCATCGACAATCCATACCGGCTGCCGCCGGGCGAACTGTTGCGCTTCCCGATCGGCTGGTTGCGCATCGAACCCGCACCGGCGCGGGTACTCGCGGTGCGTGGCCAGGTTGAACTGAGCGCGGCCGATGGCAGCAGCAATCGCGCCGTGCGCGCAGGCGAGCAGCTGCACATCGGCGATGCGATCCAGACCAAGGCCGATTCCAGCATCACCCTGGAATTTGCCGACGCGTCGCGGTTGCAGCTGCGCGAGTACTCACGCCTGCGCCTGGACCAGCTCAGCCGCTATGGCCGCACCGGCATGGTAGATACCCGCCTGCGCCTGCAGCAAGGCCGCGCCAGCAACCGGGTCACCCCTGCGCGCGGGCCGGCCTCTCGCTACATCATCGATGCACCGACGGCCACCAGCAGCGTGCGCGGGACCGTGTTCCGGGTCAGTGCCGGCGACGACGCCCAGGCCGGTGCCACCGAAGTACTGGAAGGCAAGGTGCAGGTCGGCAACCCGCATGGCCAGCGTCTGGTGCACCCTGGCCAGGCCAGCCGCAGCGCGGGCAGCGGAACGGCACCCGAAGCGGTTTCCGGTCTGCTGCCGGCACCGCACCTGCGTGCCGATTCGACCCGCCTGGGAGCCTTGCCGGCCCAGCTCGCCTGGGAACCGGTGACGGGTGCCGATCACTACCGGGTGGAAGTCGTGCAGGCCGCAACTCCGGAAATCCTGTTGTTTGCGGCCACCACCACCGACACCGGGCTGGTGATCGGCGAGCTGCCGCCGGGAGCGCTGCGCCTGCTGCTGCGCGCAGTGGATGCACAGGGTGTGGAAGGTCTCGATGCCAGCGAGGATTTCCTCCTCGGCGACCAGCCGCCACCGCCACTGACCATTTCCCCGGTGCAGGGGCAGACGGTCAACAGCGACCGGCCGCGCTTCCACTGGAGCCAGGCGCCCGGTGCCAGCAGCAGTGTGCTGCAGGTGGCCGACGAACCGCAGTTCCTGCAGCCGCTGCGCGAGCAGAGCACCGATGGCACCGACCTGCGCCTGGGCGAGCCGCTGCCTCCCGGCCAGTACTACTGGCGGATCGCTTCGCGTGATGGCCAGGGCCATCAGGGTCGCTACGGCCAGGCACTGACGCTGCAACTGAGCAATGAACCGGTGGACCCGGCGCTACAGCCGCCCGAAGCCACCGATGGAGAGCTGACGCTGCGCTGGCAGGCGGGAAGCGATGGGCAACGCTATCGGGTGCAGGTCGATCGTCGCGGTGATTTCAGCGCGCCGCTGGTCGATAGCACCGTTGACGAACCGCAGGTCAGCCTCAAGCGCCCGTGGCGCGGCACGCTGCACATCCGCGTGCAGTACATCGACGACGACGGCCACGCAGGCCCGTTCTCGCCTGCCCAACAGGTCAAGCTGCCGTGCCGCCTGTGCTACGGCGCGGGCGGCGGTGTTCTGCTGCTGTGGCTGTTGCTGTGAGGCGCTCGCCACTGCCGTGGTCGCGACGGATCCTGCTGGCCGTGCTGGCAGGTGTAGCGACTGCGGTGGTCAGCCACGGCCAATGGCTGTGGCGGCAGGATGAGACGGCGTACGACCTGATGGTCGGCAGCTGGGATTACCGTCCTGACCCCAGCGTGCTGATCGTCGCCATCGACGAGGGCAGCCTGCAGCGGCTGGGCCAGTGGCCGTGGCCGCGCTCGTTGCATGCCCGCTTGCTGGACCGCCTGACCGACGCCGGTGCCGAGCGCGTCGCGCTGGATCTCATGCTGTCCGAGCCCGACCGTCGCGATGCGCGCCAGGATGCCGAGCTGGCAGCGGCGATCCGTCGCAACGGTCGCGTGGTGCTGCCGGTGCTGGCCGCGCCGGCCGCTGGCGACCGCATGGCTGAGGAGATGCTGCCGATCCCGCTGATTGCTGCCAGCGCGGCCGCCATCGGCCACAGTGACGTTGAAGTGGACGGCGATGGTGTTGCCCGCGGGGTCTACCTGCATGCCGGCATCGGCCAGGCACACTGGCCTGCGCTCGGCCTGGCGTTGACCGGTCTGCCGTCGCAGCACGCGCAGGGCCTGCCCGACCCCGATCCCGCGCTGGACTCACCCTATCAATGGCGCCGCAACGACTACGTGCGCGTGCGCTATGCCGGGCCGCCGGAACGCTTGCCGCAGGTGTCCTACGCCGATGTGCTGGAAGGGCGCGTGGATGCATCGATGCTGCGTGGCAGGCGCATCGTGGTGGGCATGACGGCCAGTGGCATCGCCCCTCGCCTGTTGACTCCCACCACCCGCGAATACTGGATGAGCGGCAGCGAATATCAGGCCAACATCGCCTCGATGCTGCTGCAGGACAAGCAGATAGACGTGTTGCCCCGCGCCTGGCAGGACGCCCTGGCCGGCCTGCTGGTGGCGATGTGTGTACTGCTGCTCGGGCTGCGCCTGCCCTGGGTGGTTGCCCTCTGCTCGCTGCCGGCCGCGCCGCTGCTGAGCTGGCTGCTGCTGCGCACCAGCAGCCTCTGGTGGGCGCCGGCCAGCGCGCTGCTCGGCGTCGTGCTGGTACTGACTGTGTGGGCGACCTGGCGGATCGCCTCCTGGCACCGCCAGGCCAACCGCGATGCGCTGACCGGACTGGGCAACCGCCTGCGCTTCGAACAATCGCTGCAACAGGAATGCGACGCGGCACGCCGCAGTGGCAAGCCACTGACCCTGGCCCTGATCGATGTCGACCACTTCAAGCACCACAACGATCGCCATGGCCACCAGGTTGGCGATCGTGTGCTGTGCGAAGTGGCCCGCCTGATCCAGGCGCATGCCCGGCGCCCCCGTGACATGGCTGCCCGCTACGGCGGTGACGAGTTCGCACTGGTGCTGCCCGACACCCCGGTTGAAGGCGCACGGCAGGTGATCGAAGACCTGATCTCCTGCATACGCGCCCTGCCACCGCCCGGCGATGGCAGCGAGACGGGTGTCACCCTGACCATCGGCGTCTACACCCGCGTGCCGGACAGCGACCTGCAACCGCATCATTTCGTCGAAGGCGCCGACAACGCGCTTTACCGGGCCAAGGACAATGGCCGCGACGGTTATGTGATCGACGGCGGCACGCCCGGGCCATAGCGGCCGGCAGGCCTGATGTGGATGCCACGGGCTACAACATACGCATGCGAATGGTTAGACTGGGATCCCTGCCCCCTGCCCGGTTCCCGCATGAAAGCCAGCACGTTCCGCTTCGGCATCAATCTGTGGCCACCGTTCCTGTTCACCGGCATCCATGTCACCCGGATCACCCCCGACTACCGGCAGATCGACGTGGAACTGCGCCTGCGTCCCTGGAACCGCAACTACGTCGGCACCCACTTCGGCGGCAGCCTGTTCGCGATGACCGATCCGTTCTGGATGCTGGGTCTGATGCACACCCTGGGCCGTGACTATTACGTCTGGGATCGCGCCGGTGCGATCGATTTCCTCAAGCCCGGCCGCGGCACAGTACGCACGTCCTTCCGCATCGACGACGCCCTGTTGGATGAACTGCGTACGGCGGCGGCCGGCGGCGAAAAAGTGCTGCGCTGGTTCAGCAACGACGTGGTCGACGAAGCTGGCGAGGTCGTCGCGCAGGTACGCAAGCAGGTCTATGTGCGCCTGAAGCCACACGCACGGTAAAGCGGGTCGGCTGGCGCCCCGCTATCCTCTGCAGCCCTGCCATGGAGGCTGCAATGCGCCTTTTCGTCCTTGCTGCGGCACTGACCGCCCTGCCCTTCGCCGCCAGCGCACTGGACGTGCCGCCGGTGCGCTATCCCTCCCTGCCGGCGCACGCCGCTACGGCCGAGGCTTTCGTACCGGCCGGCTGGGCGCTGGAATACCGGATCGAAGGCGACCTCGACCAGGATGGGCGCGCCGACCTTGCGCTGGTGCTGCGCCAGCAGGACCCAAGCAACATCATCGAGCACGATGGGTTCGGGCCGTCGCCGTATGACAGCAACCCGCGCATCCTCGCCATTGCCTTTGCGCGACCGTCGGGTTACGTGCTGGCCGCGCAGAACCACGCGCTCATTCCGCGGCCGGACTCGCCGGTGCTCAGCGATGCGCTGGCCGAAGGCACCGGCGTGTCGATCCAGCGCGGCGCACTGCGGGTAGGGCTGTACTCGTTTTCCAGCGCGGGCAGCTGGTCGACGAGCACCACCACGTTTACATTCCGCTGGCAGGAAGGCGCCTTCGCGCTGATCGGCTACGACCGCGACTCGATGATGCGCAATTCCGGGCAGACCGAAGGCCTCAGCGTGAACTTCTCCACCGGCAAGGTGAAGCTGACCGAAGGCAGCATGCAGGACGACAAGGAACAGGTGCGCTGGCAGACCCTGGCTGACCGCAAGCGCTGGACGCTGGACAGCGTTGGCGATGGCTGGGCGTTCAATCCGCTCGGCGACGGCGGCTGAGCCCGGGTCAGTCCGCCCGCAACGGCATCGACAGATGCGGGCCCTCGCCTTCGCGCGCCGGGCCACGCCGCAATAGCTGCAGGTGGCGACCGTCGGCAGACAGTTGTGGCATGCGGGTGTCCGAACGCCACTGCGCGGGCAACCGCGCCAGTGCCTCGTCGGCTGGCCCGGCCTGTTGCCGCAGCCAGCGCTGCGCCCCAAGCAGGCGGATCATCGCCGCTGCGTCCTGGCTGCGCGCCGCGTACTGTGCGTAGGACGGCCCGGCGATGGCGCTCAATGTGCATCCCAGCGGATTGGCCACGCAGCCCACATCCCATCGGGGCGGTGGCGGGACAAGGAGCGGGACGTCGGCCGCCAGCGCCGTGGCTGCAGCAGGCCGGCATGCCCAGCCGAAATTGCCGGCGACCCGGGCCAGGGTGTGGTCGCGATCCAGCAGCAGGCGGCTGCCTGCTGTCTGCGTGGACGCCTCGATGGCAGCCTTGTTCATCGCGAATTCGCCCTGCATCGCTTGGCACAGGCTCTGCTCGTCGGCGTCCAGCGGCTGCAGCGCCACCTCGCAGGAGGCGGGCAGCACGTAATCCGGTGATTGCTCGACCAGCATGTCGCCCAGCAACGCGGCATGGGTCCTCACCACAACAGCGCCCATCATGCTGTCCATCAGCGTGCTGCTGGTGCGCATCATCCGCCGCCCGAACCGAACCGATCTGCAGCCTGCCTCGACGGCACCGGCAACATCGCCCTGCAGATAGGCCAGTGCCTGCGCACTGGCGCCATCCAGCAGCGGCGTGTACGCCGGTAGTGGCATGAGTTCGATTCCGCTGGGCTGGAACGGGGAATCGAAACGATCGAAGTCTGCCAACCGGGCCAGTCGCTGGTGCAGGCCGGCATGCCCGGCGTGGGCGTCAGCGAAGCGCTGCGGATCAGCGCGCACCTGTGCCAGGCAGCCGACGGGCCCGACGGCACAACGACCTGCCCCATCCAGAGTCAACGGTGCGTGTTTGGCCGCCAGCACCGACGCGTGCGACGCCTGCGATGGCGAGGCCTTCCAGCGCTGCACATCGTCGGCCAACGCCGCCTCGCGCTGGGCCTGGTCCAGCCCATCGAAGGGCAGCGTCCACAGCAGGGCGAAGCCGTTGCGACCTTCGTTGGGTTGCACGGCCTCAAGCAGACGCCTGTCTTCCCGCTGGGCGGCCGACAACGGCCAGAACCTCGACAGCAGCCATGCCGCGACGGCCATCACCACCAGGGCCAGCATTGCCCAGCCCAACCACCGCAGCATCTTCAACACAGCATCCTTTCCCTGCATGGCCAGCACCGCCAACGGACAGCGTAAACGAGCGGCCGCGACCGCTACAATGCGCGCATGTCGCTCGAAGCCCCCGCCCTGGTTCCCCGCCCCTCCCTGCAGCGCCTGTTCCTGACCGGCCTGCTGACCCTGTTGCCGATCTGGCTGACCTGGGTGGTGGTCAAATTCGTGTTCGTGCTGCTGTCGGGCATTTCCAGCCCGCTGGTAGTGCCGCTGTCCGAACAGATCGCGACCAACTTCCCGCATTACCTCGGCTGGGTCCGCGCCGAATGGATCCAGAACACCATCGCCCTGCTGGCCACGCTGCTGGTGATCCTGGCGGTGGGCGTGGCCAGCCGCCGCGTGGTCGGCCAGCGCCTGCTGCGCTGGGTCGGTGCGGTCATCAAGCGCATTCCGCTGGCCAGCATCATCTATGACAGCGCCAAGAAGCTGCTGGACATGCTGCAGACCGAGCCGGGCAGCACCCAGCGCGTGGTGCTGATCGACTTCCCGCATCGCGACATGAAATCAGTCGGCCTGGTCACCCGGGTCATCAAGGAACAGGGCACCGACCGCGAACTGGCGGCCGTCTACGTGCCCACCACGCCGAACCCGACCTCGGGCTATCTGGAGATCGTGCCCGTCGAACTGCTCACCCCGACCGACTGGACGGTGGACCAGGCGATGAGCTTCATCATTTCCGGCGGTGCAGTGGCGCCCTCCAGCGTTCCGTTCACCCGCGCTGGCGATCGTTCCGAATGAGCGAGGCGTCGCACGCGCGCCCGCTGCAGGACCGCGCGGTCCTGCTGTTCATCGTGCTGGCCGCGTTCTTCTGTGGCAACGCCGTACTGGCCGAACTGATCGGGGTGAAGATCTTCGCCCTGGAAGACACCCTCGGCATCGATCCGCTGAACTGGAACCTGTTCGGCCAGACCGGCTCGTTGAGCTTCACCGCCGGCACGCTGCTGTGGCCGGTGGTGTTCATCATGACCGACACCATCAACGAATTCTTCGGCAAGCGCGGGGTACGTTTCATCTCGTGGCTGGCGGTGGTGCTGATCGCCTACGGTTTCCTGTTCGCCTTCGCTGCGATCTCGCTGGCACCGGCCAACTGGTGGGTGACCTCGATGGATGCCCACGGCGTGCCCGATTACCAGGCCGCGTTCGCGGCGGTGTTCGGACAGGGCATGTGGACCATCGCCGGTTCGCTGGTGGCATTCCTGTTCGGCCAGCTGATCGACGTGGCGGTGTTCCATCGCATCCGCCAGGCCACCGGCGAGCGCCATGTATGGCTGCGCGCCACCGGTTCCACCGCGGTCTCGCAGCTGGTGGATAGCTTCGTGGTGATCTGGATCGCCTTCGTGCTCGGCCCGCAGCACTGGCCGACATCGCTGTTCCTGGCGGTGAGCAGTGTCAACTATGTCTACAAGATGGGCTTTGCGATCGCCCTGATTCCGTTGCTGTACCTGATGCGGCGTGCAATCACCCGTTATCTGGGCGAACACCGCGCCGCCGACCTGCGCGCTGCGGCCGCGGCTGACTGAAGCCCCAGCGGCGCGCAAGCTGACTGCGCCCTCACGCTGGCCGTACGCGCGCGGATCGTGCAAGCTCCACGGTCTGTGTTCCACGGAAGCTTCTTGATGCAGTATTCCCCCCGCGTCCTGGCCGCCGCCATCGCCGCGTTGTTCCTGTTCAGCGCCGTTCCGCCGGCCGAAGCAGCGAAGAAGAAGGGCAGCCGCCCCGCCGCCGCGCAGACCCGCCAGGCAGCCAAGCCGAAGGCCCGCGCCGGCACACGTGCCACCCCGCCGGCCCGCGGCAGTTCGGCGCGCCGCGCCGCGCCGCGTCCGGTCGCCCCGGCCCGCGCAGCGCCCAAGCAGGTGCAGCTGGAGCGCTTGTACGACGAATACTGGGATGCCTCCATGCGGTTGAACCCGCTGCAGGCGACCTTCCAGGGCGAGCCGCGCTACAACGACCAGCTGCCCAATATTCTTTCCGCCGCCTGGCGCCAGCAATCGCACGACTTCACCACCGAATGGCTGGGCAAGGTCGAGAAGATCGGCAGCGACGGCCTGCAGGGGCAGGACCTGCTCAGCTACGAGATCTTCGTGCGCGACGCCCGCGCCTCGCTGGCCGCCGAACGCTATCCGAGCTGGATGATGCCGATCAGCCAGTACTACAACGTCGGCAGCATCATGGCCATCCTCGGCGCCGGCGCGGGTGCGCAGCCGTTCAACACGGCCAAGGACTACGACACCTGGTCGCGACGCTCGCTGGGCATTCCCGATCTGTTCGACCAGGCCATCGCCAACATGCGCCAGGGCATGAAGGCCGGCGTGGTGCAGCCGCGCGACCTGATGGAAAAAGTACTGCCGCAGCTGGACGCGGTGATCAAGCCGACCGCCGAAGAGAGCATCTTCTGGTCGCCGATCCGGACCATGCCGGAGTCCATCTCCGCCGAAGACAAGGCGCGTATCAGCGCCGAGTACAAGCGCATGATCGAACTGCGCATCATGCCGGCCTACCGCGCCCTGCGTGGCTTCATCGCCACCGAATACCTGCCTGCCACGCGCAGCAGCAGCGGCCTCGGCGCACTGCCCGATGGGCAGGCGTGGTATGCCAACCTGATCGTGCAGACCACTGCCAGCCAGCAGACCGCCGCGCAGCTGCACGCGCTGGGCGAACAGCGTGTGCAGGAGCTGCAGGCGCAGATCACCACGGTGATGCGCGATGGCAAGCTGCGCAGTTCGCAGGCCAAGCTGCTGCGCAGCATGCGCAACGACCGCCAGTTCCAGTACAGCGACGCCAACGCGCTGCTCAACCGTTACCGGCAGGTGCAGCAGCAGGTCGATGCACGCCTGCCGCTGGTGCTGGACACCCTGCCGAAGGCGCCGCTGCAGATCCATGCAGTGGAGCCGGAGCGCGCCATGACCGCCGCCGCCGCCTCCTACCAGCCGTCGCCCCCGGGGCAACCCGGCGTGCTGTTCGTCAACACCCGCGACCTGCCCAGCCGCAAGCGCTGGAACGTGCCGGTGCAGTACCTGCATGAAGCCATTCCCGGCCACCACGTGCAGCTGGGCCTGCAGCAGGAACTGACCAAGCTGCCGCGCTTCCGCCGCCTCGGCGGTGACCTCGCCTTCGTCGAAGGCTGGGGCCTGTATGCGGAAACCCTCGGCGAAGACCTCGGCGCGTACACCGATCCGTACGACCGCATCGGCTATCTGTATTCGCGCCTGCTGCGCGCCGCGCGCGTGGTCGCCGACACCGGCGTGCATGCGCAGGGCTGGAGCAAGCAGCAGGCCGTGACCTATCTGCAGAAGACCGTCGACATGAGCAGCGACGACGCCAACGCAGAGGTCGAACGGATCATGGCCCAGCCCGGCCAGGCGCTGTCCAACGTGGCGGGCCTGACCACGATCATCGCCCTGCGCGACAAGGCCAAGGCACGTCAGGGTGCAGCGTTCGACCTGCGCCGCTTCCATGCCGAAGTGCTGAAGGACGGTTCGATGCCACTGGATGTACTGGACCACAAGATCGAACGCTGGCTGGCCCAGCCGGCCACGGCAACACCAGCACCCGCACCCTGACCGTCACGGAGCTGCCATGCGCCCTGCCGCCCTGCTGTGTATCGCCGCCCTCGCTGTGCTGCCGTCGATCACCCTGGCGGCGGCACCGCTGGCGCCGCCGGACGCAGGCATCGATGGCCTGATGCAGGCCTACGACGGCCAGGTGCCGGGCGCAGCGGTGCTGGTACTGCACGACGGGCGACCGGTATTCCGTCGCGGCTACGGGCTGGCCGTGGTCGAAGATGGCAGCGCCGTGACGCCGGCCAGCAACTTCCGCCTGGCCTCGGTCAGCAAGCAGTTCACTGCCGCCGCCGTGCTGTTGCTGGTCGAGGATGGACGCCTTGCGCTGGACCAGCCGGCGCGGCGCTGGCTGCCGGAACTGCCGCCCGCCGCTGCCGCCATCACCCTGCGCCAGTTGCTGTCGCACACCAGCGGCCTGCTGGACTACGAAGACCTGATGGACCCTGCCGACACCCGGCAGGTGCACGACGCCGATGTGCTGGCCCTGCTCGCCCGCGAAGATCGGCTCGCCTTCGCACCCGGCACGCAGTACCGCTACAGCAACAGCGGCTACGCATTGCTGGCGCTGATCGTCGGCCGCGCCGCCGGCACCGGTTTTGCCAGTTTCCTGCAGCAGCGCATCTTCCGGCCACTGGGCATGACGCATACCGTCGCCCACCAGGACGGTGTCGATGCGGTGGCGCAGCGTGCCTATGGCTACAGCGAGATTGACGGCCACTGGCAACGCACCGACCAGAGCACCACCAGCGCCGTACTCGGCGACGGTGGCATCTATTCCTCGCTGGACGACCTCGCCCGCTGGGACGCAGCCCTGTACGACAACCGCCTGCTGTCAGCCGCATCACGCAAGGCGATGTTCAGCCCAGCCACCGCCACCACCGAAGCGGACGTACCGCACTACGGTTTCGGCTGGCGCTTGAATGGCCGCATGCAGTGGCACAGTGGTGAGAGCATCGGCTTCCGCAACGTGATCCTGCGCTACCCGGACAAACACCTGACCGTGATCGTGCTGAGCAACCGCAACGCCCCCGAACCCTATCCGCTGGCACTGAAGATCGCCCAGCGCTGGCTGGACACCCTGCAATGACCCCCGATACCACCGACCTGCTGGGCATCCACCATGCCGCACTGATCTGCAGCGACTACGCGCGCTCGAAAGACTTCTACGTGCGCGTGCTGGGCCTGCGCATACTGGCCGAGAACCACCGCGCCGCACGTGACTCGTGGAAACTGGACCTCGCCCTCCCCGATGGCGGCCAACTGGAGCTGTTCTCCTTCCCCTCGCCGCCCGCAAGGCCCAGCCGCCCCGAAGCCCAGGGCCTGCGCCACCTCGCGTTCCGGGTAGCCGCGCTGGAACCGTTCATCGAACGCCTAGCCAGCCACGGCGTAGCCTGCGAACCGATCCGCGTGGACGAATACACCGGCCGCCGCTTCACCTTCTTCGCCGACCCCGACGACCTGCCGCTGGAGCTGTACGAGATCGGTTGAGCGTTTTTCAATCGCGAAGTTCATCCACGCATTGCGTGGATCTACGTGTCGACCAAGGTCGACACCCACCAACAGCAGGCCATGCCATTCCGACAGATCGCAGGACTCTGTCGAAGGCGGGGTGGGNNATGGACGTACTTGCAGCGTCCCCCGCAACCGGACCCACCCCGCCATCCCACAGAACAGCCGCTTTTGCCGTTGCTCCGGCCGTTGCCTCTGCGGGTGCCGGGCGCAGCCCGGCCAAGCCCCCCTTCCCCATACCCCGCCGAATGGGTATACAGTCGACCCGTACCGGCATCGTGCCGGAATGAACCCTGGGAGGGGACCATGCGCAAGACCTTCAAGACCCTGCTGCTGGCGCTGCCGCTGTGCCTGGCCGCGCTCTCCGCGCAGGCCGCCGACAGTGCCGCCGGCCGCTGGAAGACCATCGACGACAAGACCGGCAAGGTGAAGTCGATCGTCGAGATCAGCCAGGCCGCCAACGGCACGCTGACCGGCCGTGTGGTCGAGATCCTGCATTCGGACAAGGGCCCGAACCCGGTCTGCGACGGTTGCGAAGGCGCCAACAAGAACAAGCCGGTGCGCGGCATGACCATCCTCTGGAACCTGGCCCAGGACAAGGGCAGCACCAGCAAGTGGTCCGGCGGCACCATCCTCGACCCGGGCAACGGCAAGACCTACAAGTCCAAGCTGGAACTCCAGTCCGGTGGCACCAAGCTGGATGTGGCCGGCTGCATCGCCTTCATCTGCCGCACGCAGACCTGGGTGCGCGAGTAAGCGCACCGGTCCTGCACGGCCCCCAGTGACCCGGCTCCGGCCGGGTCACCGCGTTGCGGGCATGCGATAATCCCCGGTTCCCCCTGGCTGCACCCCGTGACCATGACCCGTACCGCGCTCGTCACCACCGCCCTGCCCTACGCCAACGGCCCGCTGCACCTGGGCCACCTGGTCGGCTACATCCAGGCTGACATCTGGGTGCGTGCGCGTCGAATGAGCGGCGGCAAGGCCTGGTTCGTGTGCGCCGACGACACCCACGGCACGCCGATCATGCTGGCTGCGGAGAAGGCCGGGGTCACCCCGGAAGCCTTCATCGCCAACATCCAGGCCAGTCACGAACGCGATTTCGCCGCCTTTGGCGTCGCCTTCGACCATTACGACTCGACCAATTCGGCGGCCAACAAGGCACTGACCGAGGCGTTCTACCTGAAGCTGGAAGCCGCTGGCCACATCAGCCGTCGTTCCGTGGCGCAGTTCTACGACCCGGCCAAGGGCATGTTCCTGCCCGACCGCTACGTCAAGGGCATCTGCCCCAACTGCGGCAGTGCCGACCAGTACGGCGACAACTGCGAAGTCTGCGGCGCCACCTATGCGCCGACCGACCTGAAGGAACCGCGCTCGGTGATCTCCGGGGCCACCCCGGAAATGCGCGATTCCGAGCACTTCTTCTTCGAGGTCGGCCACTTCGACGGCTTCCTGCGCGACTGGCTGGCGGGCGATGTCGCCCTGCCCGGCGTGAAGGCCAAGCTCGGTGAATGGCTCAATGCCGAAGGTGGCCTGCGTGCGTGGGACATCTCGCGCGATGCGCCGTACTTCGGTTTCGAGATTCCCGGCCAGCCGGGCAAGTACTTCTACGTCTGGCTGGACGCGCCGATCGGCTACCTGTCCAGCTTCCAGACGTTGTGCAGCAAGATCGGCGAGGATTTCGAAGCACACCTGCGCGCCGGCACCAGCACCGAGCTGCATCATTTCCTCGGCAAGGACATCGTCAATTTCCACGGCCTGTTCTGGCCGGCGGTGCTGCACGGCACCGGCCACCGCGCGCCGACCCGCCTGCACGTCAACGGCTACCTGACCGTCGATGGCGCGAAGATGAGCAAGTCGCGCGGCACCTTCGTGATGGCGCGTACGTTCCTGGATGCCGGCCTGGAGCCGGAAGCGCTGCGCTACTACTTCGCCGCCAAGTCCGGTGGCGGCGTCGACGACCTCGACCTGAACCTGGGCGACTTCATCGCCCGCGTCAACGCCGATCTGGTCGGCAAGTTCGTCAACCTCGCCAGCCGCTGCGCCGGTTTCATCAGCAAGCGCTTCGATGGCCAGTTGGCCGCGCAGCTGCCCGACGCGGCGCAGTACCAGCGCTTCGTCGATGGCCTGGCGCCGATCCGTGAAGCCTACGAGCGCAACGACCCGGCCGCGGCGATCCGCCTGACCATGACCCTGGCCGATGAAGCCAACCGCTACATCGATGACGTCAAGCCGTGGGTGATCGCCAAGCAGGAAGGCGCCGACGCGCAGCTGCAAGCGGTGTGCAGCCAGGGCCTGAACCTGTTCCGCGTGCTGGTCACCGCCTTGAAGCCGGTGCTGCCGGCCACCGCCGCGCAGGCCGAGGCCTTCCTGGCTGCACCGGTGAATGACTGGACCGAGTTGGCGCAGCCGCTGCTGGGCCACCGCATCACCGAATACACCCCGCTGTTCACCCGTATCGACCCGAAGAAGATTGACGCCATGATCGACGCCTCCAAGGACACCCTGACCGCTGCCGCTGCAGCCCCCGCAGCGAAGGTGGAAACCGCAAAGCCTGCCGCACCGGTGGTGGCCAAGGACGAAGCAAACAGCGCTGACGCGCCGGCCTACATCGGCATCGACGACTTCGCCAAGCTCGACCTGCGCATCGGCAAGGTGCTGGTGTGCGAGTTCGTGGAAGGCTCGGACAAGCTGCTGCGTTTCGAACTGGACGCCGGCGAGCTCGGCAAGCGCCAGATCTTCTCCGGCATCCGCGCCAGCTACGGCGAGCCGGAAGCGCTGGTCGGCCGCAGCGTGGTGTTCATCGCCAACCTGGCCCCGCGCAAGATGCGCTTCGGCCTGAGCGAAGGCATGATCCTGTCGGCCGGTTTCGATGGGGGCGCGCTGGCGCTGCTGGACGCCGACAGCAGCGCGCAGCCGGGCATGCCGGTGCGTTGATGCAACACGGGCGCGGCCCCGGCCGCGCCCGGTCATGAGCACCGCGAAGGGAGGTACCGTGATGGGAGATGCTGCGTTGGAACTGGCGCTGTTTGACTTCGACCACACTGTCACCACCTGCGACACCTATGGCCGCTTCCTGCGCCGGGTTGCCACCGCCGAACAGCTGGCACAGGCCTGGTGGAAAGTCGGCCCGTGGCTGCTGGCCTACAAGCTGAAGCTGATCTCCGCCGAGCGCATCCGCGCACGGGTGACCCGATTGACCTTCAGCGAGCGCCATGCCGATGACATCGAGACGCTGGCGGCAGGCTTTTCCCGCGAGTTCCTGCCCGATGTCGTGCGCCCGGAAATGCTGGAGCAGATCCGCTGGCACAAGGAGCAGCAGCACACCGTGGTGGTGGTATCCGGTTCACTGGACCTGTACCTGCGGCCGTGGTGCGAACAGCTGGGCCTGCAGCTGATCTGCAATCGACTGGAAAGCGAAAGCGGACGCCTGACCGGCCGCTACGCCGGTGGCGATTGTGGCCCGCGCAAGGTCGAGCACATCCGTCGCCAGTTCGATCTGGCACGCTACACACGCATCCATGCCTACGGTGACAGCGCCGAGGATCGTCCGATGCTGGCCCTGGCGCACGAGCGCTGGTACCGCGGCAAACCCCTGAAGTAACCACACGCGCAGCCTTCGCCACGCATGAGCCTGATTCCGCCCCTGACCGAACGCTTGGACCGCTTGCTGCCGCAGACCCAATGCGGGCAATGCGGCTACGACGGCTGTCGTCCGTATGCGCAGGCGATGGCCCGTGGTGAGGTGGGCGTGGATCGTTGTCCGCCGGGCGGTGATGCCGGGGCGCGGGCGTTGGCGCAGGTGCTGGGTGTGCCGGCGCTGCCGTTTGATCGCAGTCGTGGCGAGCACAAGGCGCCGCAGGTGGCGTTGATCGTGGAGGCTGACTGCATCGGGTGTACGAAGTGCATACAGGCATGCCCGGTGGATGCGATCGTCGGCGGGGCGAAATACATGCATACGGTGATTGCGGATCTGTGCACGGGGTGCGAGTTGTGTATTCCGCCGTGTCCTGTGGATTGCATCGAGCTGGTGTTGGTGTAGTTTTTTTTTTGCGACGCGGCGGCGTCGCGTTGCGCGTTTTCAAGCAACAGCAACGGCAACAGCCGGAGCGTCGGCTGGCTGGGTTTGATGGTCTGGGCTGGTGGGCGGGGGCAAGCGGGACACGCCGTGAACCCATCCATGGGGGCTCGATGGCGCCATCCATGGCGCCAACGGTCCCGCTTGCCCCCGCCCACCAGCCCTCGACAGATATCCGTCACGGACGGTCGAGCAACTGCAATGCTATGGCTGGGGTGTTGGTAGGTGCGGACCTTGGTCCGCACCATCTGTCCGACGTCATGGACCTTCGTCGCAAACGACCTGCCCTGTGTGCACTGGCAACTATCGAATCACGATGCATGTCGCAGATTGCTCGATCATTCGCGACCCTTGCGCCAGCTGCGCTTGAGGCTGTTCAACAGCATGCAAAAATGCTGAAAGCGTCTTGATGGTGCGAGCAATGCAACGCGTCTGATTGGCATTGCGCAGCAGCAGGTTTACAGATGGTGAGCCACCGGAAAAGGGTGGCCGGGCTTCGAAAACCCGTTTTGTCGAACGTTGTTTACGCTTGCCAGCCGGCGTCACCTTGCGTGGCGCCGGCTGGCAATCCGTCTGCCGGCTATGGCGGGCGGGGCGTGGGGGTCTTCGGGCCAGCCGGAGCGTTCGACACCGGTTTTCGAGCCACGTCTCCGTCCGCCACCTTTGAGTGGCGGCTACCGTCTGTCCTGCACGGAGCCTTGCCATGAACGCATCGGATTTCCCCCATCTGCACGCTTACCTCGGCCCGGCAGACGCCGGCGAGGACACTGAACCGTCACCAGCGCATGATCCCACTACGCTGGTTGCAACCTTGCGCCGCATCGGCACCGGCGCGGCGGCCGATGGCCAAGCGTGGCCGGAACGGCATCAACTTCCCAGCCGGTGCATGGAACTGGCCGATGCCGACTGCGCGCTGGCCGGGCTGCGGGTGGTGCAGGAGGTCATGCTGGCCGCCGAACGCGCCCGGCAGAATGGGGCGCCGGAAGAATACGTCGGCGACCGGGTCATGGAAGGCTTGATGCTTGCCTGCGTGGCCTTGTGCGCGCAGGCAAGCTCACGACTGCAGCCGCCGCTGTAACGGATGTTGCAGCGTCAGCCCCCCGGCAAACGGGGTCAGATCCCTTTTCCGGAGTAAAAGGGATCTGACCCCTGTCCGGTCATTACGGCACGGCCGCCGTCACGATGATCTCGACCTTCCATTCGGCATGCGCGAGCTTGGCTTCGACGGTGGCGCGGGCCGGGGTCGCGCCCTCCACCACCCACTCGTCCCACGCCTTGTTCATGCCTTCGAAGTCAGCCATGTCGGCCAGGAAGATCTCCGCACGCAGCACGTGCTGGCGGTCACTGGCCACCAGCGCCAGCAGCTTGTCGATCTCGGCCAGTACCTGACGGGTCTGCCCGGTGATGTCCTGGCTGGTGTCTTCCGGAATCTGGCCGGAAAGGTAGGCGACCTTGTTGTACACGGTCATCTCGGACATGCGCGGTCCGACGTCGTAACGCTCCATCATGGGCGTGGCTCCTGCGGGTGGTCTGAACTGCATTCTCACCCAGCCGGCGTGGGAAGTGTGTGCCCGGTGCGGCCACTGAATACCGCCACCGGCGGCACAGCCGTACCGCTGGTCAAACCGCGCTGGCAGGCGCACGATGCGCGACGCCCTGCGTTGACACCGCCCTCGCCCTTACTGACGCACCCTTGCGCCGATGACCGCCCCTACCGATTCCGTCCCTGCCGCCGCTGCCCCGACCTGGAAGCGGGTCGTCACCATCGTCGTTCCATTGTTGATCCTGGCGCTGGCCCTGCACGGGCTGGCCGGGGAATTCGATGAGCACGGCTATCGCGCGATCCGCCAGGCCTTCCGCCAGCTCAGCGGTGCCCAGATCGCGCTCACCGTGCTGCTCGGCCTGGCCAGCTACGCGTGCCTGATCGGCTTCGATGCAATCGGCCTGCGCCGCAGCGGCATCCGCGTGCACCCGGCACGGATCGGCATCACCGCGTTCCTGGCCCACACCCTGGGCCAGACCGTGGGCTTTGCCGCACTCACCGGTGGTGCCGTGCGCCTGCGTGGCTACCGCAGTGCCGGCCTGGACCTGGCGCAGATCGGCCAGGTAGTGCTGATGAGCACGCTGGGCTTCATCTTCGGCGCGTGGCTGCTGATCGGTGTGGCGCTGTGCATGGAGCCGGCCGCGGCCGCGCTTGCGCTGCCGCTGGACCCTTCGGCGGTACGCGTGGTCGGCATCGTCGCGCTGATCGCCTTTGCGGCCACCTTCATCCTGGTCGGCCGCGACGGTCGTCAGTTCCGCATCTTCGGCCATGGCCTGTGGCTGCCGGACCGACGCACCATGTTGGGTGTCACCGTGCTCAGCGTGGTCGAGCTGGTGCTGGCCAGTGCGGCGTTCTACGTGCTGCTGCCGGATTCCACGCCGACCGGCCTGCCCGGTTTCGTCGGCCTGTACCTGGTGGCCGTGCTGGCTGGCCTGGTCTCCACCGTGCCGGCCGGCCTGGGCGTGTTCGAGTGGAGCCTGCTGAAGCTGCTGCCGCAGGTGGCGCCCGCGGCGGTGCTGGCGGCGGCATTGATCTACCGCGTCAGCTACTACGTGCTGCCGCTGCTGCTGGCAACCGTGCTGGCACTGGCACCCGCGCTGCGGCAACCGCTGCAGGCCAGCGCAGGCGCAACCCGCGCCGGCTGGTATGCGCTGCGTCCGTGGTTGCCGCAGATCATCGCGCTGGCCGCCTTCAGCGTTGGCGCCGCGCTGGTCATCGACGGCACCCTGCCCACACCACGGCGGCACCTGATCAATGCCTCGCTGCCGATCCTGGAAACCTCGCACCTGATCGGCAGCCTGGGCGGCGTCGCCCTGCTGCTGATCGGCCAGGGCCTGGCCCGCCGCAGCCACGCGGCCTGGATGCTGGCGATGGCGATCTGCGTGATCGCGCCGCTGCCGATCTGGCTGCGCGGCGGCCAACCGCTGATCGCCCTGTCGGCGTTGCTGGTGGCGATGGCGCTGTGGGCGGCGCGGCGCGAGTTCTATCGCCAGGGCGCGCTGCTGGACGAAGCCTGGTCGTGGCCCTGGCTGCGCAACCTCGGCCTGGTGCTGGTGGCGGTGACGTGGCTGCTGTTCTTCACTTACAGCCATGTCGAATACCAGAACGAGCTGTGGTGGCAGTTCGCGGTGTCCGGCAATGCACCGCGCGCGCTGCGTGCGCTGCTGCTGGTGGCGATGGCACTGGTGATGTTCGGGCTGGCGCGGTTGCTGCACAGCACGCGCAGCCCGCTGCCGCCTGCCGATGACGCAACCCTGCAGGCGCTGGCACCGGTGCTGGCCGACGCTACCGACACCCAGGCCTGCCTGGTGCTGACCGCCGACAAGGCGGTGCTGCGCGATGCGGAACACAAGGGCTTTGTGATGATGCAGCGCTACGGCGGCTCGCTGATCGCGATGGGCGACCCGGTCGGGCCGCCCGAGGTGGCGCGTGCATTGATCTGGCGCTTCCGCGAGGAAGCCGACCGGCTCGGCCTGCGCCCGGTGTTCTACCAGGTGGGTGAAGCGTATTGGCAGACCTATCTCGATCTCGGGCTGGGTCTGGTCAAGCTGGGTGAAGAGGCCATGGTGCCGCTGCACGACTTCGGCCTGGAAGGCCGTGAGCGTGCCGACCTGCGGCAAGCCTGGAACCGCGGCAAACGCGGTGGGCTGTCCTTCCGCGTTGCACCGGCGGAAGAGATCCCTGCCCTGCTGCCACGCCTGCATGCCATTTCCAACGCGTGGCTGGACGACAAGTCCGGCGACGAGAAGGGCTTCTCGCTGGGCAGCTACGACCCGGACTATCTCGTGCGTTTCCCGATCGCCCTGGTCGAAGCCGAAGGCCGGATCGTGGCCTTTGCCAACCTGTGGCAGGCACCGGCCGGCGCTGAACTATCAGTGGATCTGATGCGTCACGTCAGCGACGCACCGAAGGGCACGATGGATTTCCTGTTCATCGAGCTGTTCCTGTGGGGCCGCGCGCAGGGGTATGCGCGATTCTCGCTGGGCATGGCACCGTTGTCCGGCCTGGCCCAGCACCGCCTGGCCGGTCGCTGGAACCGCCTGGCAGGCCTGCTCGCACGACACGGCGAGCGCTTTTATGGCTTCAGTGGCCTGCGCAGGTTCAAGTCGAAGTTCGATCCGCAGTGGCGACCGCGCTACCTGGCCGCGCCCGGCGGCATGCACCTGCCGGCCGCGCTGCTGGATGCCACGCGGCTGATCTCGCTGGACCCGCGGCGGAATTGAGGTCACGATCCGCCGGGCATGGCCCGGCGCTACCTGCCGCCCGGTAGATATCGACCTTGGTCGACACGCTCCCTTCCGTGATGGTCCAAGCCGCAGCGCCGACCAAGGTCGGCGTCTACCAGGGGCCTACGCGCCGCCCTTGAGGATCACCTCGGCCAAGCGATCGTAGTCGCCGCCGAAGTGATGGTCGCCCGGCAGCTTGACCTTGTGCACGCCATCGTTGCCCGGCAGATCGGGGCATAGCGCGTCCTCGTCCTTGTCGCCGTATACGCACAGGGTCCTGTCCGCCGGCAGCTTGGCCACTTCCGGCGCGATCGGCAGACCACCGCCGCCACCGCCCAGCCAGTTGCTGACATGGAATTCAAAGTCAGCGTTCTTGCCCACCGACAGCAGCACGATGCGCTCGAGGCTGGCGCGGGTGCCTGCATCCAGCTGGTTGATGGTGGCCGGCAGCACATCGGCACCCTGCGAGAAGCCGATCAACATCACCTTGTCGCGCTGCCATTGCTGGCGGTAGTGGCCGATGATCTTCTGCAGATCGACAGCGAATCCCTGCGGCGTGCGTTCGCTCCAGAAGTAACGCAGCGAATCGAGGCCAACCACCGCCACGCCATGTTCGGCCAGGGCACCCGCTACATCCTTGTCCAGGCCGGCCCAGCCACCATCGCCGGAAACGAACACCGCCAACGTGTCACCGCTGCCCTGCGCCGGCACCTCCACTACCGGCAAACCCTTCAGGGCATCCGGCGGCGGTGCCAGCGCGACCCCGGCCTGCGCGCCGATCACCCGGGCCGCTGCCACCAGCCCCGGTGTCGCATCGCCGGCGACGGTGCGCTTGAATTCACGGGCCATCGCAACCTGCTGCACAAACGGGCCTGCACTGTTGGATGAACACCCCGGCGCACCGGCCGCGTTCAACCACGGGAAATTCAGTTCACTGGGCTGCAGGCGGTCGTGCTTCACGCCATCGCCGCAGACCATGCGCTCGTGCATGTGGGCCGGGCAGAAACCCGAGGTCAACAGGCCGGCAAAGACCTGGGTGTCGGCCTGCGCTGCCAGCGCATAGGCCAGTTCGGCGCCTTCGCCGCTGCCACCGACCAACGGCAGGTGATACCCCGGCAGATGCAGGAATGCCTGCACCCAACGCGAGAAATTCTCGACATCGCCCGCCCCGAACGCGCAACTGCTGTTGCCTTCGCGCTTGAGCACGCCGCGCAGGTGGGCCACATCCACCGATGCGACCAGCGCACCATCGGCACGCAGCGCTTCGATCGGGCTGCGGCCGGCATCAGCGCCGTCATGGAACCAGATCACCACCCGCTGTGGCGCCCCGGCCGGCACATGCACCGGTACCTGATCGAAGCGTCCGTGGCTGACCTGCTGCACTGCCGCCACCGCTGGCAACGCCGCCAGCGCCAACACCAGTCCCATCGCCCTGCCCAGCCCTGCACGCATCGTTTCGCATCCCGTTGGAATGCGCACACGATACGCCGCCGCTGCGTGCACGGCACGTACCGGTGCAGGCGTCCTGCAACACAGCAGGTGGTCGATTCAGCGGGTGCCGGCGTCACGCCCGCGGCGATACAACGCCAGCGCCAGCCAGATCAACCAGCCGACGATCACCGCGATCACCAGTTTCTGCCCCAACCCGCGCGGTGGGCCACCACGCCAGAGCACGTGCATCCACAGCAGCACGAAGGCCAGCCATGCCCAGCCCCACAGCAGTGCCGCACTGCCTCGCCAGCCCGGCTCACGGCGCAGGTACCAGGCCTGCAGCAGCATGCCCACGCTGGCGCACAGGAAGGCGGTATTGGCGGCCAGCCCGTGGATCAGCGGTGCCAGCAACGGTGTTGCCTCGGGAAGCCAGCTGTCACCGATGGCAACGGTGGCGAGGCCGCCGGCAGCCACGCAGAACAGCAACGGTGCCGCTGCGCTGCGCCGTGGCCCCACGCTGTACCGGTACAACGCGATGCCGAGCACGGCGATGGCCAGTGCCAGCAGGCAATAGGCCGTGCGTAGCGCCAAGCCCCACGGCCCATGCAGGTACAGGCTCAGGGTAGCCTTCACCCAATCCAGATCCGCACGCGCGAACTGCGTCCACAACGCGGTCGCCACGAACAACAGCAGTGCCACCAGCGCCAGCATCGCGGCTGGACGGGCACGACTCATGGGTCGGCGTCCGGATGCCGCGCCTTCCACTCAGCCAGCGCCTTGCGGTAACGCTGCAGCTCCTCGCTGTACAGGTCGAGCACGCACAGCGGGCAGCCACTGCCGCAGCATTCGTTGGGGCCGGGTTCTTCCGGCGGCAGCGGACGGGGATCGGCAGGGGTATCGGAGACGGTCACGGCTGGAAACAACACCACGCGGTTGCAGGTGGATAGTGTAGCGGCGCGCTCAGGCGCCCAGTTGACGGCGCAGGTTGGCCCGCGCGGCAGCATCAAGCCGCTGGTCGAAAAAGTCGCTGAGGAAGATCCGCGGCGCGCGCAGCAGCCCCTGCAGAAAGCGGCGGCGCCCGGCGCGGTACAGGAAGCCGGGCACCACGCCCTTGTACTCTTCGGCCACGCCACGGTCGTAGGCGGAGAACACCGCTTCCGGCGCCGCCAGGATCGCCATGTCGCAATCCAGGAACAACGCGGCTTCGGCATCGACATCGGCCGGGCCCAGCTCGCCATGGCGGGCGGTAAGCAGGATCAACTGCTCGACCCGGCCGGCGTCCACCGATGCCAGCTCCGGTGAGTCCGCGATGGCCTGCAGTGCCAGCGCGGCCGACTTTGCCTCGTTGTCCTTGCGCCCGGCCTGGTAGACCGCATCGTGGTACAGCGCTGCCAGATAGACCTCGGCCGGCTGCTGCCAGCCCGGCCCCTCGGCCACCGCCTGGCAATGCTGCAGGACCGCGCGCACGTGGCCGAAGTGGTGGTAGGCGCGCGGCGGCGTCGCATAGGCATCCTGCAGTGCCTGCCAGTGCGCGGGAGCGAGGGTCAGCGGGGCGAAGTCCATGCGTGGATGATCCCGCCCTTGGCAACGCCGGGCAAGCTGGCTATTTTTTCACCATCATTTCACGCGCCGCGCCAGGCAAGGCCCGGCAGCAGTTGTCCACAGGTTTGTCGCGCGCTAGTCCACACCGGCTGTGGATGATCGACGCGCTGATCGCCAGTGGATGCGGACCGCCACATGCAGGTCTACACTGGCTGCAGGCGGGAGCGCCCGCCGCTGCCGGAAACCGTCATGCGCCGTCTTGCCGCTCGATGCTTTCTCCTGTCACTGGCCGCACTCGGCGCGCCAGCCCTGTCCGCGCAGGATGCTGCGGCTCCTGCGCCCGCCATCCCGACCATCTCCACCGTAAAGGTCACCGCCGCCAGCGTGCCGACGCCCGAACAGGTGTTCGCGATCCCGCCGGCGATGCGCGAGATGCTGCAGAAGCAGGTGATCAGCCGCAGTTACTCGCGCGATCAGCGCCTGCAGGCGCTGGTGGAAATGATCTTCAGCCAGCACGGCCTGGACCTGCAGTACGACGCCGATGCGACCTACACCGTCAGCGAGATCTGGCAGCACCAGCGCGCCAACTGCCTCGCCTTCACCCTGCTGTTCGTCACCCTCGCCCGTGAGGCCGGCATCCAGGCGCGGGTGCAGGAAGTCGGCCAGGTAGTGTCGTGGTACCAGGACCAGGATCAGGGCGTGGTCTACAACGTCGGGCACGTCAACGCTGGCGTGGATGTCGGCGGCCGCTACGGCACCGTCGACCTGGACCGCAACGTGCTGTACGACCGCCATGGGCCGCAACCCATCGGCCGTGAGCGGGCGCTGGCGCACTACTACAACAACCGTGGCGCGGAACATCTGGCCGACGGCGACCTGAGCGGCGCGCGTGCCTTCTTCGATGCCGCGCTGGCGCAGGACCCAAGCTTCGCCTCGACATGGAACAACATCGGCGTGCTCGACAACCGTCTGGGTGACGACCAGGGAGCTCGCACTGCGCTGGACACCGCCCTGCGCCTGGACGGCCGCCAGAGCGCGGCGCTGAACAACGCCAGTGCGCTCTATCGCAAGCTCGGCATGACCGCGCAGGCGCAGTCGATGCAGAAGAAACTGCAGTCGGTGCAGCGCGAGGATCCGTTCGCGCAGTACATGCAGGGCGCCCAGGCCGAACGCGCTGGCGACCTGGACAAGGCGATCACGTACTACCGGCGGGCGGTGAGTCTGTACGACACCGCGCACCAGTTCCACTTCGGCCTGGCGCGGGTGTATTTCCTGACCGGCCGGCTGCAGCGTGCAGACCGCGAACTGCTGCGGGCGCAGGAACTGGGCGGTTCAACCCAGCAGGCCCGCTACCAGGCCAAGCTGGACAGCCTGGCCCGCTGGCGGGCGCAGCAGGCCAAGCGCTGAGGCGCGATCAGGCCTTCTTGAGGAAGCAGGTCTTCAGCACCAGCCCCTTGATCTTGTCCGAGTTGCCTTCGATGTGTTCGGCATCGTCTTCAACCAGGCGGATGTTGCGGATGACGGTGCCCTGCTTGAGCGGGATCGAAGAGCCCTTGACCTTCAGGTCCTTGATCACGGTGACGGTGTCGCCGGTCTGCAGGGTATTGCCGTTGCTGTCACGCACGACCAGGGTCGAGCCAGCACCTTCTTCGGCCGTCCACTCGAAGCCGCAGTCGGCGCAGATCCACAGCGCGCCATCGGCATAGGTGTTTTCCAGGGTGCACTGCGGGCAGGCGGGAACAGAAGACATCGCAAGTACCTCAAAATGAATCAACAGCCGCCATTGTAACCGCCCGGCCTTTTCGTTCATTTTCCGGCGGCGGCCCGGGTGGGGGGCTGGCCCGCCCCGCACAAGGGAGGCACCGGAACTTGCAGCGCGCGGCAAACTCCAGCAGAGTGCGCGGCCCCTGATCGTCCCCGGACCTCCCCCATGCGCCTCGGCATCGACTTCGGTACCAGCAACTCCGCCGCCGCCATCGTGCGTGATGGGAAGCTGCTGCCGATCCGCTTCGGCGAGGCCGAACAGTTCCGTACCAGCGTGTACTTCCCCGGCGTGGTACCCGACCCGGACGATTTCCAGCTCGACGCCGGGCAGGAACACGAACTGCAGCAGCTGATCGACAGCGCCGCCCGTGCAGCCCGCGCCGCTGGCCAGGAACGCACGCCACAGGCCCTGCGCCGCGAGGCATTGCGCGCCCTGCGCCGGGAGTGGATGGAGGCTCGCGCTGGAAAGGAACGCAGCGCCAGCGACCTGCTGCAGAACGCGGTCTATGGCGACGATGCGCTGGAAGCGTACTTCGAGGAGCACGAAGGCAACCTCGTGCAGAGCCCGAAGTCCATGCTCGGCTACAACCTGCATCCGCGCGCGCGCCAGACCATCACCGGCATCGCCGCGCACATCCTCGAACACATCCGCTTGACCGCCAGCGCCCAGCTCGGCCAGCCGCTGCGCAGCGCCCTGCTCGGCCGCCCGGTGCAGTTCCGCAGTTCGATCGGTGAGGCCGGCAACGACCAGGCCCTGGACATCCTGCGCGAAGCGGCCAGCCAGGCCGGCTTCGACCAGATCGACTTCCTTGAAGAGCCCGCCGCCGCAGCCATGCATTACCACGCTGAAAGCAGCGATCGCCATCAGGCGGTGATCGTCGATATCGGCGGCGGCACCACCGATATCGCGCACGCCGAAGTGGGCGGCAGCGAAGCGCCACGCATCCACCGCGCCTGGGGTATCGCCCGCGGTGGTACCGATATCGACCTGGCCCTGAGCCTGTCCGGTTACATGCCGCTGTTCGGCCGTGGCATCACCCGCGTGCCCACCCACCACTATGTGGAAGCGGCCACCGTGCAGGACATGACCCGCCAGCGCGAATTCCGCCAGCACAGCTACGACAACGTCGACGCTCCCTGGGGCGCGCGCCTGCAGGCACTGCAGGACACCGGCAACACCGCCCGCCTGTACCGCGATGTCGAGCGCGCCAAGATCGCCCTCAGCGGCACCAGCGAGCATCGCAGCACGCTGGACTACATCGCGCGCGACCTGCACGTGGACAACAGCGCCGACGGTCTGGCCGCTGCCGCCCATGGCTACCTGACCCAGATCCGCGAGCTGCTCGCCCAGGTCCGCAGTGACATCGGCGGCGACCCGGACGCGGTGTTCCTGACCGGCGGCATGTCCCGCGCCGGCTACCTGCGTCAGGCCGCTGCCGAGGCGTTCCCGGGCGCCCGGATGGTCCACGGCGAGCCCTCGCTGGGAGTCGTCCAGGGCCTTGCGCTGGCGGCAGCCAGCCGGGATTAACAAAACGTTACGCGGTCTGAGCTACCCTTGGCCGGCTAGAAAACCCCTGCACCTTCCGCTGGCCTCGCCGGTGTGTGTACCCATGGTGCAGCCTGACCCGCCCAGCGGGTCTGGCGACCATGCCCTCTGGCTCGATCATGGTCCGCGTACTACCCGAGCCGCCATCGAGACCCGCTTTGGGCACCCGCCAGGCCCCTGTGGCCGTACAACCTGACGCTGAACCAGCACCCATCGACTGCCGCCGTTGTGACGCGGTCTGTTGCCGGTTGCCGGTCCTGCTGCAGCCCGGCGACCACGTGCCCGGCCAGTTCCTGTCGCGCGACGCCCACGGCCGTGCCGTGATGGCGCGCAACGAGGAAGGCTGGTGCGCGGCGATCGATCCGTATCACCTGCGCTGCACGATCTATTCGCAGCGCCCGGCGATCTGCCGCCAGTTCTCGATGGGCGGCGACGACTGCCGCCGCGAGCGGCAGGACTACCTGCGCCAGGCTGAGTCCTGCGCGCTTTCCTCCCCTTCCACCTGACAGGAGCAACCATGCCCCGCAAGGCAAAGACCCCCGCGAAGGCCAGCAACAGCATCCGCAGCGAACGCAAGGGCGCATCCGCCAGCACCGTGGTCAACAGCGACTCGATCGCCTCCGACCTGGCCGCGTTCCGCAAGAGCGGTGGCAAGATTGAAGTTCTCGGTACCACCTGGGCGCTGAAGAAAGCCAGCTGACCCACCCCCGACCGCGGCGGCGCTGCCGCCGCGGCCTGCCGGGCCGCGCTCAGCGGTCCAGGCGTACCTGCACACTGCCCGAGTGCGACTGCACGCGGATATCGCCGTCGCCGCTGCCCAGGCGGGCATCCAGGCTGCTGCCCGGCCCATAGCGCGGCCGCTCGACCTTGCCGGCGTCGCTGTTGATCGACCCGCTGAAGCTGTTCACCGACAGCTGCGCCGACACCGTGCGCGGCAGGCGCAGGCTGACCGATGCACTGACCGACTCCACGTTGATGCGTCCGCCCGGCGCCAGCGCCGTCGCCGACAGGTCGATGCTGCCCGACACGGTTTCCACCGCAAGCCGCTGCACGCGACCGGCGTCGACCTCGACCCGGCCGGACACCGTCTGCGCACCGATATCGCCCGACACGCCGCCGCCGGCTTCGATGCGGCCACTGACCGTGTTCACGTCCAGCTTCGGCGTCTGCAGTCGCGCATTGACACTGCCACTGACCGTGTTGAGTTTGCTGTCGCCACTGCGACCGGACGCGCTCAGGCTGCCGCTGACCGTATCGGCCTGCAGGCGGCGCACGTCAATGCCGCTGATGTCCTGGTCGGCACTGACCGTGCTCAGCAGCAGCTCCACCGAGCGCGGCACGTTCAACACCAGCGTGGCACCGCCGTTGTTGCTGCGGCGGGGATACTCGATCTCCCAGCGCACCCGGTTGGCACTCTTTTCCTGGCGCAGCTGCAGGCCATCGCTGAGCGTGCCGGTAAGCTGCACGTCGTTGCGGTCCCAGCCACGCACGCTCACCTTGCCGGCCACATTGCTCAATTCGATACGACCGCCCGCAGCCAGCGTGTGGCGTTCGTCGATGCGGGTGTCGGCCAGTGCCATGGCCGGCACCAGCAGCAGCGCGACACAGCAGGACATCAGGGTTCGGGTCATCGGGGGTCTCCTCAGGTCGTCAAGCCGGATTCGGCGGCATAGGCCGCCTGCCGGGTCAGTTCCAGCCGCAGCGCGTAAGTGCGCTTGAGCTGTCCAAGCAGGTGCGGCGCACGCGGGTCCTGCGCCATCGCGGCGCGGATCTGTTCCGCGCTGCGATCCAGTTCATGCAGCGCGGGCTGCCACTCCGGCGCAGTGCCATCAGGCAGTGACGCCACTGCCTGCCGGTACTGTTCGGTCATCGCATCGGCCTGCAGCTGCAGGCCACTGGGTGCAGGCAGCGCCTCGGGTGCATGCCGCCACGGTGCCACCGCGTAGAGCGCGAGGCTGGCCGCCAGTGCGGCGCCAACCGGCAACCACCAGCGTCGGCGGCTGCGCAGTGGCAAGGCCACCACGTTGTCCTTCGGCACCTGTGCGGCAACCGGTTCGCGGGGCGGCAACCGCGCCGACAGGCGTTCCCAGCCATCCGCCGGTGTGCCGCGTTCAGTGGGAAGGGCGCGCAGGCGCGCCAGCAGGTCGTGATCGGGGTCGTGCGTACTCATGTCATGTCTCCCAGGCGCGCGCGCAGCAGGCCACGCGCGCGATGCAGCTGTGCTTTGGAACTACCGACCGCCATCTGCAGCTGGCCGGCGATTTCATGGTGTTTCCAGCCTTCGATATCGTGCAGCACCAGTACTGCACGTGCGCGCGGCGGCAGGGTCGCCAACGCGCGTTCCAGATCGCGTTCGGTGCCGGCGCAGCCGTCATGCACCGCCATCTCTGGTATCCCACCGTCAACGTCGTCCAGGCTGTCGTGGTCATGCCCGGCGGCACGCCCGCGCAGCTCCATCAACGCGGCGTTGACCCCCAACCGATGCAGCCAGGTGGACAGGCTGCTCTCGAAACGGAAGCCGGGCAGTGCCTTCCATGCCTGCAGGAACGCCTCCTGCAGTGCATCCTCGGCGCGTGCCTGCTGGCCGCCACACAGGCGCCACAACGAGGCAAACACCCGCGGCGAGTGCCGCCGATACAGCAGTTCGTAAGCAGCGGTATCGCCGGCCGCCGCCGCACGCACCAAGGCGGTTTCGTCGACGGCGTCGGTGGCGGCAGGCGGCGCGGGCATGGTGGTGTCGAGCATATCCGTTGGATGCGGCCAGCCGGAAAAAGGTTTAGATCTGCCGACGCGCTTTCTGCTTGCAACCTTTTCGCGGCTGGCTGCATCCATCACAGGTCCCCCGCAGGCCTTCCCGGCCAGGAGCCTCCCATGTCCAGTCCTTCCTGCGCCGCCCTGCTGGCGATCGTGGCCTGCATGCTGCTGCAGGCGTTCGGCCTATCCCTGCACTGGCGTGCCGAGAGCGGCCGCGCCTGCCTGCAGCAGCACAAACAGGACCTCGTCTGCCTTGCCTGGGCACAGGCGGTCGAAACGTCGACACGCGCCGGGTAACATCAAGCCCCGTTTCCGTCACATGTTGTCGCCCCATGATGTTGTCGCTGAAGGACCACCTGCCCGCCTGGACCCACCCCTGGCTGCATGACATCGGGATCGCCCTGCAGATCCTGATCACCCTGCTCGCCGCCTGGCTGCTGCGGGTGCTGGCCCGGCGGCTGATCCGCCGCTTCGCCGATCACTACACGCTGCCACCTGAAATGGTGATGGGTGCGCGCCGGATCACCAGTTTCGTGGTCTATTTCAGCGCGGTGCTGTACATCCTCAGCCTGCTCGGCGCATCCCCCTCGGTGTTGTGGACGGCCTTCACCGGTTTTGCTGCGGTGGGCGCAGTGGCGTTCTTCGCGGCCTGGAGCGTGCTGTCCAACATCTTCTGCACGCTGCTGATCTTCACCACGCGGCCGTTCCGCCTGCATGACTACATCGAAGTGCTGGAGAACGGCGAAAAGCCCGGACTGAAGGGCCGGGTGATCGACGTCAACCTGATCTACACCACGTTGCAGGAAACCGGTGACGGCCACGAGGGCACGGTGCTGCAGCTGCCGAACAACCTGTTCTTCCAGCGCACCGTGCGCCGCTGGCGCGATCCGACGCAGGCGCCCGGCGGCATCCAGGGCGACGGCTGAGGTCGGGTTGGTCGGCAGGGCTGCGCCCTGCACCTGCAGAGGCGGTAGTGCCGGCCGCTGGCCGGCAACCTCAACAGCAAAGGCTGGGTTCCTGTGGGATGGCGGGGTGGGCCCGGTGGCAGGGGCCGCTGCAAGTACGTCCATGTAAGCTCGGTCGCCGCATCCATGCGGCTCACGCCCCTGCCACCGGCCCCACCCCGCCTTCGACAGATCTCCGCGATCTGTAATCCACGCCATGCGTGGATGCTCTTTCATCAAATTCCAATATCGAAATATTCGATTTCCATCGGAATTCATCCACGCATGGCGTGGATCTACCAGGCACCGGAAAACTGTCAGAGGTGGGGCGGTGTCGGATTGCGGGGTGTCAGCCGCATGGATGCGGCTGCCAAGCCTACAAGGACGTACTTGCGGCGTCCCCGCAATCCGACACCGCCCCACCACCCCACGGAATGCCAGCTTTTGCTGTTGCCTTTGCCTTGGTTTGAAGGCCTCTGCAGGTGCAGGGCGCAGCCCTGCCGCCCCCCCCTTCACCTCAACTGGCTGTCCTTGCTACCGCGCCGGTTGTAGCCACTCTGCGCCTGTTCCTCTTCGTCGTGCGCCTGCTGGCAGTTCACGCACAGCCGAACCCCAGGCACCGCCTGACGCCGCGCCAACGGAATCGGCGCGTCGCATTCCTCACAGTGTTCCAGGCCCGGGCCCTGGCGCAGCTGGCGCCGCGCGCGGGCAATCGCATCGTCGACGGTGGCGTCGATCTGGTCCTGGACCGCGCCATCTCCGGCCCAACCGGTAGCCATGGCCATCCTCCGCAGGGGTGTCGCCTGATATGGGGACGATACCCCCCGCCGCAATCGGTAGCGCCGGGCCATGCCCGGCGGACGCTGCGGCCGGTTCAGCGCCGCCTTACCAGACCAGATCGTCGGGAACCTGGAACTGCGCGTAGTAGGCGTCATCCTCGGCGTTGCCGGTGGAAATCTCGGCGCTGGAGCCGGGCGTGCCATGGTCGACGATGATGGCTTCCGGGGCGCGTTCACGTACTTTTTCAGCCGCCGCGCGTGGCAGCACCGCGTAGCTGTCGCCATGGGCCACGATGACCAGCACGCCCACCGACAACGCCTTGCGCAGCTTGGTATCGATCAACAGGGTGCGGATCACCGCGCCATCGCTGAAGCGGTACTCGTCCTCGCCTTTGTGAGGCACGGCGTGGGCGCTGATGATCTGCTTGGCCTGCGCCTTGCGCTCCGCCTGCTTGGCCTGCGCGTTGCGCTCGGCAGCCAGCGCACGGTCACGCTCGATCTTCTCGGCCCGGACGCGTTCAGCTTCACGCTGGACCTCGGCCGAGGTCGACTCGGCCTTGCCCTGGCGGGCCTTGGCCTGTTCACGCGCGGCGGCGCTGGCCTGCGACTTCTTGGCCAGGCCGGCCTTGAGCAATTGTTCCTGCAGCGCGTTGGGCTTTGCCATGGTCGATACGTACCGCGTGTAATCTGGATGCCCCATTCTACCGACGCGCCGACGCCCCTGCATGGCTGTCCTGAAGTACCTCACCGGCTACCCCGAACCCCTGGTCGCCCAGGTCAGCGACCTGCTGGCCCAGGGCAAGCTCGGCCCTTGGCTGCAGCAGCGCTATCCGGACCCGCATGAGGTGCGCAGCGACCGCCAGCTGTACGACTACACCCGGGACATGAAGGACCGTTATCTGCGCAAGTCGGTGCCGCTCAACAAGGTCTGCTACGACAACACGCTGGAAGTCATCAAGCATGCCCTGGGCACCCACACCGCCATTTCCCGCGTGCACGGGGGCCGGCTCAAGGCCAGCCGCGAGATCCGCATCGCCACCGTGTTCCGGCAGGCGCCAGCCGCCTTCCTGCGCATGATCGTGGTGCACGAACTGGCGCATCTGAAGGAGGCCGACCACAACAAGGCCTTCTACCAGCTGTGCCAGCACATGGAGCCCGATTACCTGCAGCTGGAGTTCGATACCCGGCTGTACCTGACCGAGCTGGCCAACCGTGGCCAGCGCTGAAACGGCGTAGCGGCTACACTGCGCGCCCCCTGCCCGACCTTTCGCCATGGAACCGACCCGACTCGACAAACGCCTGTCCGCCCTGCTCGGCATCCCGCGTGGTGAAGCGCGGCGCTATATCGAGGGCGGCTGGGTCAGCGTCGATGGCGAGGTGGTGGAACAGCCGCAGCGCCCGGTGGACGAGAGCGCCAGCATCGTGGTGGCCGAGCAGGCCAGCGACAGCAAGGCCGAGCGCGCCAGCATGCTGCTGCACAAGCCGGCAGGCGTGCCGGCCGATGCCCTGTGCGCGCTGATCCGCACCGAGACCCGCAGCGAACTGGATGCCAGTGACATCCGTCCGCTGCAGCGGCACTTCCACGGCCTGCAGCTGGCATCCTCGCTGCCGGCCGACGACAACGGGCTGGTGGTGGTCAGCCAGGATCCGGCGGTGCTGGCGCACCTGCAGCGGAACCTGGGCCGCACCGAACAGGAGTACCTGGTCGAAGTGGCCGAAGGCGGCCCGGAACGTGGCCCGTGGCTGATGGCCCGGCTGCAGCATGAAGCAGGCGGCCCCAAGGTCAGCTGGCAGAGCGAGCAGCGCCTGCGCTTTGCAGGCAAGGGGCTGACCGCGAGGGGACTGAGGACTGCGGTGACGGCCGCCGGCCTGCAGGTTGTGGCCGTACGCCGCCTGCGCATCGGCCGGGTGGCGCTGGGCCCGCTGGCCGTGGGCCAGTGGCGCTATCTGGGCAGCGACGAGCGGTTCTGAGTCACGGCGCTCCATCCACGCATGGCGTGGATCTACTGATGGCGACTCATCCACGCATGGCGTGGATCTACTTCCAGGCGCGGCGTGGATCTACGCGCGGTGTGGAACTACCATCGGCGTCATGAGTCTGCGCAAACCCCTATGGCGGCGCCTGCTGCGCGTCGCCGCGATCATCATCGCCGCCCTGCTTCTGCTGGTCCTGTCCGGCCTGCTGCTGGCCGACCACCTGGCCCCGCAGGCGCGCGGTGAAGCGTCGCAGGTGTTGCCACTGCAGCCTGCGCAGACGCCCATCGATCGACAGATCATGCCCCTGCAGGCTGCCCATCCGGGGCAATCCGGCGTGGCCTTCCTCAGCGATGGCATGGATGCGTTCGCCGCCCGCGCGATGATCACCGAACATGCAGGCCGCAGCCTGGACCTGCAGTACTACATCTGGCACGACGACCTGATCGGCCACCTGATGGCCAAGGCGCTGTACGACGCTGCCGAACGTGGCGTGCGCGTGCGCATCCTGCTCGATGACATGAACGCCAAGGACAAGGATGCGCTGATGATGGCGCTCGATGCGCATCCCTACATCGAGCTTCGCCTGTACAACCCGTTCCGCAACCGCAGCGGCATCGCCCGCACGCTGGAGCTGGTGCAACGCGCCTTCAGCGTGAACCACCGCATGCACAACAAGAGCTGGATCGCCGATGGGCGCATCGCCATCGTCGGTGGCCGCAACATCGGTGAGGAGTATTTCAGCGCGCGCAGCGACGTGAACTTCCAGGACCTGGACCTGGTGGTGGCCGGCCCGGCCGTGCAGCAGGCCAACCAGATCTTCGACGTCTACTGGAACAGCGACGCGGCGATTCCGATCTCGGCGCTGGCGACCTACACCGATGCGCAGCTGCGCCAGCTGGTACGCCAGTCCGATCTGGACGCGCTGCATGCGCAGGCGCAACCGTACCTGCAGCGCGTGGCAGAGTCGCGCCAGCGCCAGCGCGCCAGCCCCGAGCCGCTGCACTGGAGCACGCAGGTACGGATCCTGTCCGATCCACCGATGAAGCATCACGGCGATGCGCATGACGACTGGCTGGTCACCGCGCTGGTCCGGCAGCTGCAGTCGACGCGCTACAAGGCACTGTTGATCTCGCCGTACTTCGTGCCCGGCAGCGAAGGGCTGGACGGCCTTTCGGCGATGGCCGGGCGTGGCGCCCAGGTCGGCGTGGTGACCAACTCACTGGCGGCCAACGATGTGGCTGCCGTGCACGGTGGTTACATGGGCTACCGGGTGCCGCTGCTGAAGGCCGGCGTGCAGCTGTACGAACTGAAGGCGAGCGGCCAGACCGGTGACAGCAGCCTGTTCGGCAGCAGTGGCGCCAGCCTGCACACCAAGGCATTGCTGGTCGACGACCAGCGCGGGTTCGTCGGATCGTTCAACCTCGATCCGCGTTCGGCCTATCTCAACACCGAGATGGGCGTGCTGTTCGACGACCCGGTGCTGGGCGCGCAGCTGCGCGCGGAATACCTGCGCCTGGCCAGCCCGGAACACAGCTGGTGGCTGGCACTGGGCGCTGATGATGAACTGCGCTGGCTGCAGCGCGAGCCGCCACCGCATTGGGTCGAAGCCGAGCCCGGCAGCAGCCTCGGCAAGCGTTGGACGGCGCGGGTGATCAGCTGGTTACCGCTGGAATCGCAGCTGTAACGATCAGCGGGCGAGCCCTTCGCCATCGCCGTGCAGGCTCTCGTCCAGGGTTTCCACATTGCGCCCGTGCAGGCGCCGCCAGATCCAGCGCAGGGCGTGCGGCGGCGCTGCCGGCAGCTGTTCCAGCAAGGCCAGCATGCGGCCCTGGCTGGCATGCCCGTGCCGGCACAGCAGGCTGGCCGCCGCAGCGGCGCTGGCCAGTCGCAGGCTGTCGGCCAGCGGACCGTCAGCGTCAGGCGCCAGGGCCTGATGCACCGGCTCGGGCAGTTCCCAGGCGGCAGCCACCCGCTGTGCCAGCGGTAGTGACCACTGCTGCAGCAACTGTAGGGCCAGCGCCGGCTCCACCTCTTCGCCGCGTGCCTGCGCTTCCTGCAGCAGTTGCCGCATGACCAGCGCTGCGCCCAGGCCCTGCACCAGGCCCAGCCATTGCGCAGCGAAGGCATCGCCGAAGGTGACCGTGCGCGCGTGGTCGGCGGCCGCGCGCGAAGCCAGCAGCGCGTGCTCCCATATGATCGAACTGAACTGCGGGAACACCTCGCACTGCACCTGCATCACCGGCTGCACCAGCACTGCACTGATGATCTGCCGCACGCCTTCGGTGCCGACCAGGGTCACCGCCCGCTGCAGGCTTTCCACGGGCCGCTCGTGCACCTTGTAGGCCGGGCTGTTGGCGATCCGCAGCAGGTTGCCGGTCAGCACCGGATCCTGGCCGATGATCGCGGCCATCACCCGCGCCGATGCAACGTCGTCATTGACCGTCTGGATCAGCTGCGGCAGCAGTTGCGGGCGCCGCGGCAGCTGCCGGGTAGCCCAGTCGCGGTCCTGCAGCGCGCGGTCCACCGCCTCGGCCAGACCCGACGCGCTGACCGCGGTCGGTTCGCCGGCCAAACGCGGATACAGGGCCAGCGCATGCAGCCCGCGCTGCAGGTGAGCGGCGACCTCGGCCGCCGGCAAGGCGTCACCCTGCAGGCTGGCCGCCGCCGCGGCCACGGCCTGGCGGGGGGCTGCGGCCAGACGTGCCGGGGCCTGCCCGGTCAGCTGCGACAGCCAACGCAGCACAGATCGCCACCACGCTGCGGTCATCGCCGCCCACCCTGTCGTTTTCCTGCTGCTGCCACTGCCTGCGCCTTCATCACATCCGGCCACCTGCCGTCGTCGCAGCATCGGCCGCACTTTCATCTTCTTTAACCCGGGCGCTTCCTGCGTCGACGGCATATCCCGGGCGAATGGACTAGAATGGCGCCGCGCGACCCGTCCCCCTGTACCGACGACGTCGCTTTTTTTGTTTTCGGACCCTACCGTTCATTGGCAGTTCGCCGCAGTTCACCGCAGATCGCGCCATCGGAGACCCCATGCTATTCGAAACCCTCGCAACCACCGGCCACGAACAGGTGGTGTTCTGCCACAACCAGGATGCCGGCCTGCGGGCGATCATCGCCATCCACAACACCACCCTGGGCCCCGCCCTGGGCGGGGTTCGCATGCGCCCTTACGCCAGCACCGACGATGCGCTGGCCGATGTGTTGCGGCTGAGCCGCACGATGACCTACAAGAATGCGCTGGCCGGTCTCAATGTCGGTGGCGGCAAGGCGGTGATCATCGGCGACCCCAAGGTCGACAAGACCGAAGTGCTGTTCCGCGCCTTCGGCCGCTACGTCGATTCGCTGGGCGGTCGCTACATCACCGCCGAGGATGTCGGTACCGACGTCAACGACATGGAGAACATCTACCTGGAGAGCCAGTTCGTCACCGGCGTGCACCAGGTCCATGGCGGCTCGGGAGATCCGGCCCCGTTCACCGCCTATGGCGCGCTGCAGGCGCTGATGGCCTCGATGCGCTTCAAGTTCGGCCATGAGGAAGTGGGCAAGACCAGCATTGCGGTGCAGGGCCTGGGCCATATCGGCATGGAACTGGTGAAGCTGCTGCGCGACCGTGGCGCCAAGCTGTATGTCACCGATCTGGACAGCGCGCTGGTGGATCGTGCGGTCAACGACTTCGGCGCCGAGGCCGTCAAGCCGGACGAGATCCACGAAGTGAACGCCGATGTGTTCGCGCCGTGCGCGCTGGAAGGCGCGATCAACGCCGACACCCTGCCGCGGATCAAGGCGAAGATCATCTGTGGCACCGCCAACAACCAGCTGTCCAGCCTGGAGATCGGCGACGAACTGCATGCGCGCGGCATCCTGTATGCGCCTGACTACGCGGTCAACGCCGGTGGCGTGATGAACGTGTCGCTGGAAATCGACGGTTACAACCGCGAGCGCGCGATGCGGCTGATCCGCAGCATCTACCACAACCTGACGCGCATCTTCGAACTGTCGCAGCGCGAGAACATCGCCCCGCAGCGCGCCGCCGACCGGATCGCCGAAGCGCGCATCCTGTCGATCGGCAAGCTGAAGATGCCGCTGGGCCGCAGCACGCCGCGCCTGGGCAATCTGCGCGGCGGCTGATCGCCGCCTCGCGAACCGTGCGGGTGCCGACCCATGGTCGGCACCCGCCGGATGAACGCGCCGGGCAGCAGGCCCGGCGCTACGATCAGAAGCCAGTGCTGTAGCGCAGCGCCGCCTGCCGTGCATCATTGCCACCCACGCGCTGGTCGATACCCAGGCTCAGGCGGCCATTGCGGCCCCACCATGATTCCAGCGCCAGGCCGAACAAGGCACTGCCCCGCGGTGCGTCGACACCGGCCAACGGCGCCCAGGCATCAACGCCGACGAAGCTTGCCTGCCAGGCCTGCTCACTGCCATCCAGCCGTTGTTGCCATTCGGCATGGCCGCGCAGGGTCCAACGACCCCACTGCCGCTCGCCGCGCAGGCCCGCCAGCATCTCGCTGCGCTGTGCACGTGACGCCTCACCGCGCAGGCCGAAGCCGAAGCCACCCTGCTCGCTGAAGCCATCGGTATCCAGGCGCGTGCTGCTGGCCCCCAGGTACGGGGTCAACGACGCACCGATGCGCCCGAAACGATAGCCGCCTTCGACGCTGGCACTGCTGAAACGCCCGCCGTAGCGCGCGGACACACCGTAGGCACCGGCACCCAGCAGCAACTGGCGGTCCAGCTCACGGGTGAACTGACCAGTGCCGAACTGGGCCAGCGCATAGCCACGCCCCAGGTTCCAGCCGGCGTACAGCTGTGCCTGCGTCTGGCGGTCGCGGCCACGATCACCACTGAAGTTGCTGCCGCCGTTGCTGCGGGTTTCGCCGAAGGCCATGCCCAGCAGACCATTGCTGCCCAATGCCACGTCCTGGCCTGCCATCCAGCCCTGGCTGTCGGCGGCGTTGCCGGCAAAGCTGCCCTGACCGGCTTCGCCCAGCGCGCTCTGCCAGGCACCACGCAGCTTCGGCGCTGCCTGCACGCGGTCGAAGCGCTCGGCAACCGCACGGCGCGACATGTCCACACTGTCGAAGGTCGACGCTTCAGCGCGCGCATGCGCCTGTCCGGACAGGCTTTCCAGGCTCGCCGACAGGCCCTCGGTCCCGCCCGCCGTACGCTGCAGCGCGCCGGCGGCCGTACCGAACGCCGAACCCTGCAGATTCGCGTTGCGGTCCAGCGCGGTGAATGCCGACTCCACCCGCAGTGCCGATGCCTGTGCATTGGCGCCCAGGCCGGACGCAGCGGCGGAAACATTGACCTGGGTCAGGTCCATCCACGCGTCGTTGCTGCCATAGCCGTACTGTGCCTGCAGCAGGGTCAGGCCGTTGGCGGCGGTGTTGGACACCGGTGTGGTGAACGTACCGTTGATACCGCCGTTGGCGTGGATCAGCCCTTGGCGGCTGCCGACCTGCGGCACGTAACCGGAAACGATGCCATCGACCACCACGCCGCCGGCCAACCGTGCGGTACCGGTCACCTGCAGCGCGTTCACGCCCAGCGCGACGATCAGCCGCGCGTCCGGACGCTGGCTGTAATTACCTTCGATGGTCGCGGTGGTGTTGGCGTTGATCAGCACCACGCTGGCGCCGTTGTCGACGTTGCCGATCACCCGCGGCGTGCCCGGCATGAACTGCAGGCCGGCCATCGAGACACCGCCGGCACCAGAGATGCTGACGTTGGAACGGATCACTGCGCCGCCCCGCAGGGCCAGGCTGCCGCGCTCGATGCGGGTATCGCCGCTGTAGCTGTTGTTGCCGCTCAGCTCCAGCCGGCCATCGCCGCGCTTGACCAGGCCGCCAGCGCCAGCAATGTCGTTGCTCCAGATCGAGCCCGAGGATGGCGCGTCGACATTGACCGTGACATCGCCCCAGTCGAAGCGGCCGGGACCGTTCACCGCCTTGCCGACGTTGAGCAGGCCGTAGCCGTAGATCGGATCGACGCCCGGCGCACCGATGTCGGTGGCCGTGCCGAGCAGGGTCTGCCGCACCAGGTCGTTGTCGAAGTACGGGTAGCGCTGCCAGACCAGCGCCGCAGCGCCGGAGATCAGCGGCGCGGCGAAGGACGTGCCGTAGTTCCACAGATACTTGCCGGTACCCGGTTCGGGGAACACCGCGCTGCCGGGAGCGGTCAGGCAGTAACGCGCGGCGTCGCCACAGGCATTGGCCCAGGGGGCACGCTCACCCGGCTTGTTCGGATCGATCGCGGTGGCCACCAGCCAGCCTTTTTCAAGATCGGCTGCCGGCAGCGATCCGCCGACGCCACGCTGGCTGGGCAGCGCGGCCACGCTGCTGGGCTGGTCGCGCCCCTCGTTGCCTGCGGCGAACACCACCAGGCCACCGTGGTTGATGATGAAGGGGCGGTATTCGGCCGCGACCTGCGCGGTGGTGCCGAGGTCGGTCCAGTACAGGCCGCCCCAGGAATTGTTCATCACCTTCACGCCGTAGCCGATCAGGTCCTGGTGGACCCCGGCCACGCCCAGCGTGCCGCTGAAGGAGTTGCCCTTGCCGCTGCCGTCATCCTGGGGCGTGGTGTCGGAAATGATGCGCGCCGAGACGATCTCCGCACCCGGTGCGATGCCTCCGGGCCAGACACCCACCGATGCACCGGCAGCCAGGCTGGCGACGGCCGTGCCATGGCCAAGCACGTCATCGACGTTGAGATTGTTGCGGCTCGGGTCGATGTAGTTGAGGTTGGCCACTACCCGTCCGTTCAGTGCCTCGGCGTTGCGCAGCACGCCCGAATCGACAATGCCGATGCGCACGCCGCGGCCGGTCACGCCAGTGGCCTGTGCGGCACGCGCGTTGGTCTGTGCCAGATGCGCATCCACCGCCGGCTCCAGCGGCTTGGACGCGGGAGGCGGGGTGACCGGGGGCGTGACCGGTGGCGTAACCGGTGGCGGGTCGATGCGCACGTTGCTGCCGCCCCCTCCACCGCCACACGCCGACAGCGCCACCGCCAGCGCCGATGCCAGGACCGACCTTCCCATCGTCTTACGTTCCATCGTTTCCTTCCCATGAACGTTGGCCTGCCGCCATCCGGGCAGGCATCCAGGACTGCCCAGCGGCAGTCTTCGCCGACCCTCTATACTGAGCCGACCCCCACGCAGTCTGCCGGGAAACGGCGCCGCTTCCAACGCCCGTCGTCTCCTTTCCGAACATTGCTCACGCATCAACGAGATTGCCATGTCCAACATCGTCATCGCCGCCGCCAAGCGCACCGCCATCGGCTCCTTCCTCGGCCAGTTCAACGGCGTTCCGACCCCGACCCTCGGCGCGGCCGCCATCGCCGCCGCGCTGGAACAGTCGGGCGTTCCTGCCAGCGACGTCTCCGAAGTCCTGATGGGCTGCGTGCTGCCGGCCAATCTCGGCCAGGCGCCTGCCCGCCAGGCAGCGATCGCCGCCGGCATCCCGCTGTCGGTCGGCGCGACCACCCTCAACAAGGTCTGTGGTTCGGGCATGAAGGCCATCATGCTCGGCCATGACCTGATCAAGGCCGGTTCGGCCAAGGTCGTGGTCGCCGGCGGCATGGAATCGATGTCCAACGCCCCGCATCTGCTGCCCAATTCGCGCACCGGCAACCGGTTCGGCAACTTCCAGGCCGTGGACCACATGGCCCACGACGGCCTGGTCAACGCCTATGACGGCAAGGCCATGGGCGAGTTCGCCGAATGCGCCGTGGACAAGTACCAGTTCACCCGCGAAGAGCAGGACGCTTACTCCATCGAATCGGTCAAGCGCGCACAGGCGGCCCAGGCCAACGGCGCCTTCGCCGACGAAATCGTTGCGGTGAAGGTCGCCACCCGCAAGGGTGAAGTCGAGGTCGCCAGCGACGAACAGCCCGGCCGTTCGGACATCGCCAAGATCCCGACCCTGCGCCCGGCCTTCAAGAAGGACGGCAGCGTGACCGCCGCCAGTTCCTCCAGCATTTCCGATGGCGCCGCCGCCGTGGTCCTGCTGACCGAAGAAGATGCTGCCGCACGCGGCCTGCAGCCGCTGGCGCGCATCGTCGGCCATGCCACCCATTCGCAGGAACCGGAGTGGTTCACCACCGCCCCGATCGGCGCCATCCACACCCTGCTGGAGAAGACCGGCTGGTCGCTGGACCAGATCGATCTGTTCGAAATCAACGAGGCCTTTGCCGTGGTGGCGATGGCACCGATGCGCGAACTGGGCATCCCGCACGACAAGCTCAACGTGAATGGCGGTGCCTGCGCGCTGGGCCATCCCATCGGTGCCTCCGGCGCACGCCTGGTGGTCACCCTGGTCAACGCATTGCGCACGCGCGGCGGCAAGCGCGGCATTGCCACCCTGTGCATCGGCGGCGGCGAAGCGACGGCTATCGCCATCGAGTTGATCTGAAAGGGTTTAACGTCTATTTCGCAAAAATGAATGCGGGATCGCTTGACACCCAATCTTGGCTTGTCATCATGTTGTCGGCGCGCAGCATGCGCGTTGCCTAATTCTAACGACGAGGATTTACACAATGAGCATCAACAAGCTGCTGGTCGCGATGTCCCTGGCTCTGGCCCTGGCCGCCTGCTCGAAGCAGGAAGCTGCCCAGGACGCCGCTGCTTCGGCCAACCAGGCCGCCACCGAAGCCCAGGCTGCTGCCGACCAGGCCGCCGCTGCTGGCGCCCAGACCGCCGACGCTGCCCAGCAGGCCGCTGACACCGCCGCCACCGCTGCTGACGCTTCGGTTGACGCCGCTGCCCAGGCTGCTGGCGCTGCCACCGACGCTGCTGCCGGCGCTGCTGCCGACGCTGCCAAGGCTGCTGAAGGCACCGCCGAGAAGGCCAAGGACGCTGCTGAAGAAGCCAAGAAGTAATAACTTCTTTCTTCAAGCTGTTCTGAAGAAGCCGCTGGTTCGCCAGCGGCTTTTTCTTTGCGCGCCGTTTCGTGTGCAGGTCACCACCACGTCTTCACAACGGTATGAATAGGCTGGCGTCCCCATCCATTGCAGTACCGGAGACCGCCATGAAGATTCGCCCGCTGACCACCACCCTGCTGGCCGCCTCCCTGCTGCTCGCACTGGCTGCCTGCAAGGGCCCGGAAGCCGAACAGGCCAAGCAGGATGCCGCGCAGGCCGCCGACAGCGCCGGTGCCGCCGCACGCGATGCCGTCGACAAGGCCGCCGCAGCCACCCGTGACGCCGCCGACAAGACCGCCGCCGCCTCCGAGCAGGCCGCCGCCGATACCCAGCAGGCGTTGGACAGCGCCGCCGCCGCCACCGCCAACGCGGCCGACAAGGCCAAGGTCGCAGCGACCGATGCCGCCGCGCACGCCAGCGACGCCACTGCCGATGCCGCGCAGAAGGTTGCCGACAAGGCTCGCGATGTGGCCGACGACGCCAAGGCCACCGCCGCCAAGGAAGAAGCCAAGCACTAAGGCATTCGCGTTCGCCGGGCATGGCCCGGCGCTACCGGAAAAGCCGAGCACGGGCTCGGCTCTACAGGAAAATCCGCGGCATCGCCGCGGCTTTTCTGCTTTCTGCTTTTCGCTTCTTCTGTTGATTCCGTGCTGGACGCGCACGGAAACCGTCCAAGGCCGCGCGGGTGGGCTGCGCAGGGGTGTCCGCGGCATGGATGCCGCGGCCAAGCCCCCAGGGATGGGTTCACGGCGTCCCCTGCGCAGCCCATCCGCACGGCCCGCTCACGATGCAGACTCCGCGCCGACCACCACCAGGGGCTCCGCCGTTGGCCCTCACCTACGGCAACGCGCGCGCCAGCATCCCCGCCACATCCACCCCGGCCGGCAGCGTGCCGAACGCCAACCCATGTTCGCCCTGCAGCCGGCTGCGGATGAATGCTTCTGCCATCGGACTGCGTGCACGCAGCAACAACGCCGCCTGCAGCAGCAAGGCCGTGCGTTCGCAGAACACCCGCGCCTGTGCCTCCTCCGGTGCCGCCGCATCGCGCCACTGCTGCAGCGCCGCCGCATAGCGCGCATCACGGTCGGCCACCGCCTCCAGTTCACCGCGCAGTGCCGCCAGCACCTCCGGTTCGCGCGCCAGCGCGCGCAGCACATCCAGGCACTGGATGTTGCCGCTGCCCTCCCAGATCGAATTCAACGGCGCCTGCCGGTACAGCCGCGGCAACATCGATTCCTCCACGTAGCCGGCACCGCCCAGGCATTCCTGTGCTTCATTGACGAACGCAGGCGCACGCTTGCATATCCAGTACTTGCCCAATGCCGTACCCAGCCGCGCAAGCGCGGCCTCGGACGCATCGCTGCCGGCGTGATCGACCGCGCGCGCGATACGCATCGCCAGCACCGTGGCGGCTTCCGATTCCAGCGCCAGATCGGCCAGCACGTTGGCCATCAACGGATGGTCCATCAGTGGCTTGCCAAAGGTGCGTCGATGCCGCGCGTGATGCAGCGCCTGTGCCAGCGCCATGCGCATTTCCGCCGCAGCGCCCAGCATGCAGTCCAGCCGGGTCATCATCACCATGCCGATGATGGTGGCCACGCCACGCCCTTCCTCGCCCACCCGCCAGGCCTGCGCACCGCAGAACTCCACTTCACTGGAGGCGTTGGCCCAGTCGCCCAGCTTGTCCTTCAAGCGCATCAGGCGGAACGCATTGCGATCGCCGTCGGCCAGCCGCCGTGGCATCAACAGGCAGGTCAATCCGGCCGGCGCCTGCGCCAGTACCAGGAAGCCATCGCACATCGGTGCGGAGAAGAACCACTTGTGCCCGACCAGTCGATAGCGCTCGCCATCGATGGGTTCGGCGCGGGTGGTGTTGGCGCGCACGTCCGAGCCGCCCTGCTTCTCGGTCATGCCCATGCCCAGGGTGATGCCGGCCTTGTCGGCCACCGGCACATCACGCGGGTCGTATACCGGTGCAGCGGCCTTGCGCGACCACTCGGCCAGATGCGGCTGCCCGCGCAGCACGGCCACTGCGGCATGGGTCATGGTCAGCGGGCAGCTGGTGCCTGCCTCGGCCTGGTGGTGCAGGTAGCTCAGTGCAGCGCGCGCGACATGGGCGCCGGGCTGCGGCTCATGCCAGGACAGTCCTGCAACGCCATGCTCCTTCGCCGTCTGCATCAGCTGGTGGTACGCCGGATGGAATTCCACGGTATCGATGCGATGGCCCTGCGCATCGTGCGTGCGAAGGCGTGGGCGGTCGCGGTTGGCGTCGAAGCCGATGCGGTACAGCTCGTCGCCAGCCAACCCTCCGTACACCGCCAGGCGTGGCGCGAACGCTGCCGCACCCTCGCGCTGCACGGCCTCCATCAGTGCGATGTCGTCGGTCCACAACTGGCGACCGGCGAACGGTGGCGGCTGGTTGAGCACCACGTGGGTTTCGTAGGGAGCGCTGCTGTTGAAGCTCGGTCCACTCATCGGTTCCTTCCCCGCCGGCAAGAGGTGTGCGGCCCGATTGTGCCGTATCGTCCGGCAACCCCGCGTTCAGGCCGATTCTCGCCGCGTGCACGACCGCCACGCCACAGTGATGGCATGGCAGGCAATGACGATCTGGTGGTACTGCGGCCGGAAGGGCTGTACTGCGCGGCAGGCGATTTCCATATCGATCCCTGGCGGCCGGTACCGCGCGCGGTCATCACCCATGGCCATGGCGATCATGCGCGACCCGGCATGGGCGAGTACCACTGCAGCACCGGCAGCGTGCCGATCCTGCGCTGGCGCCTGGGCGATGTGCCGCTGCACGCGCATGCCGAGGGCGTGCCGTTCGCGCTGGGCCGGGTGCAGGTATCGCTGCATCCAGCCGGTCACGTGCTCGGCTCATCGCAGGTGCGCATCGACGACGGCGAGCAGGTCTGGGTGGCATCGGGCGACTACAAGCGGCAACCCGATCCCACCTGCACACCGTTCGAAGTGGTGCCCTGCGATACCTTCATCACCGAAGCGACCTTTGCGCTGCCGATCTATCGCTGGCCCGATACCCGCGCAGTGGCGGCCGAGATCGCCGCCTGGCGTCGCGAGTGTGCGCAGCGTGGGGAAGCGGCCGTGCTGCTCTGTTATGCACTGGGCAAGGCGCAACGTGTGCTTGCCGAGCTGCGCGCGGTGGATGACCAGCCTGCCTGGCTGCATGGCGCCATCGCCAACGGCGTCGCCGTCTATCGCCAGGCCGGTGTACCGATGCTGGAAACGCTCACGGTTGCCGAGCAGGGACGTCAGCCCGATGCCGCAGGCCAGCTGATCCTGGCGCCACCCTCGGCCGCCGGCACGCCCTGGCTGCGCCGGTTCGGCCGCCACCAGCTCGGCTTCGCCTCGGGCTGGATGCAGTTGCGCGGCAACCGCCGCCGCCGCAACGTCGACCGTGGCTTCGTGATCTCCGACCATGCCGACTGGCCTGCGTTGCTGCAGACCATCACGCAGACCGGGGCGCGGAGGATCATCGCCACCCACGGCAACACCGATGCGCTGATTCCGTACCTGCGCGAACGCGGCATTGCCGCCGAAGCCTTCCGCACCGATTTCGGAGGCGAGGAATGAAGGCCTTCGCCGCGCTGTACCAGCGGCTGGATCGCAGCACCGCGACGCTGGACAAGCGCGCGGCATTGATCGACTACTTCCAGCATGCACGACCGCACGACGCGGCGTGGGCGCTGTACCTGCTCAGCGGTGGCAAGGTGGGCGGCGCGCGCCGCAAGATCGCAGGCAGTGGCGAACTGCGGACGTGGATCGCTGAAGAATCCGGCCTGCCGCCATGGCTGGTCGAGGACAGCTACGCGCAGGTCGGCGACCTTGCCGAAACGCTCACGCTGCTGCTGGATGATCCTGCCAGCGAAGGCGAGGATCGCCCCCTGGCCGACTGGATCGAACAGCACCTGCTTGCCGTCGCCAACCAGCCGGAGCCCGTGCGTCGTGCCGCTGTAGTCGAGGGCTGGCGACAGCTTGCATCGGCCGAACGCCTGGTCTTCAACAAGCTGCTGACCGGCGCACTGCGCGTTGGCGTGTCGCAGCGCGTGGTGCAGCAGGCATTGGCCGAATGGTCCGGGCTGGACATCGCCCGCATCGCCCAGCGCATGCTCGGCGACTGGGTGCCCTCCCCCGGCCTGCTGGCCACTTTGTTGTCTGCCGAAGAACTGCCGACCGATCGCCAGCAGCCCTATCCATTCTTCCTCGCCTCACCGCTGGAAGGTGAGCCCACCGAGCGGCTGGGCGAGATCAGCAACTGGCTGCTGGAATGGAAGTGGGATGGCATCCGCCTGCAGCTGCTGCGGCGCCAGGGTGAGGTGGCATTGTGGTCACGCGGCGAAGAACGGCTGGACGGTCGCTTCCCTGAGATCGAACAGGCCGCCGCATTGCTGCCCGATGGCTGCGTGCTGGATGGAGAGCTGCTGGCATGGGACGACGCTGACAATCTTCCGCGCGCATTCACCGCGCTGCAGACCCGCATCCAGCGCCGCAAACCCGGCGCCGCCACCCTGCGCAACACACCGGTGCGCGTGCTCGCCTACGATCTGCTTGAACGCGACGGTGAAGACCTGCGTGCGCTGCCGCTGCAGCAACGTCGCGCGCAGTTGGCCGAGGTGGTCGGCGCGCTCGGCGATCCGCGCATCCAGCTGTCACCCGAGGTACCCGCCGACGATTGGCGGCATGCCGCGCAGCTGCGCGAAGCATCGCGCGAGCGCGGCGTGGAAGGGCTGATGCTGAAGCGCCGCGATTCGATCTACCAGTCCGGGCGTCGCCGCGGCGACTGGTGGAAGTGGAAGGTCGAGCCGCTCACCATCGATGCCGTACTGCTGTATGCACAGGCGGGTCATGGCCGGCGCAGCACGCTCTACACCGACTACACCTTCGGGGTCTGGGACGGCGACACGCTGGTTCCGGTGGCCAAGGCCTATTCCGGTCTGGACGACAAGGAAATCCTCGCCCTTGATCGTTGGATCCGCGCGCATACCCGCGAGCGCTTCGGCCCGGTACGCAGCGTCAGTGCCGAGCAGGTGTTCGAACTCGGCTTCGAAGCGGTAAACCGCAGCGCGCGCCACAAGTCCGGCATTGCCGTGCGCTTTCCACGCATCCTGCGCTGGCGCCACGACAAACCGGCTGCCGAAGCCGACCACCTGGCCCAGTTGCAGGCGCTGGCGCGATGAAGCGCAGTGAAGCGCTGCAGCGCCTGAAAGACTGGTTCGGCAGCCGCGGCTGGCGCCCCCTGCCCTTCCAGCGCGCGATGTGGCGACACTACCTGGCTGGCGAATCGGGCCTGCTGCACACCCCCACCGGCAGCGGCAAGACCCTTGCCATGTTCGGCGGCCCCTTGCTGCAGGCGATGCTCGACCCGCCCCCCACACCGCGTCGTGCCAGCGCGGTACGCCCGCTGCAGGTGCTGTGGGTGACGCCGCTGCGTGCGCTGGCCAGCGATACCGCACGCGCGCTGCAGGCACCGATCGATGGCCTTGGCCTGGGCTGGCGCGTGGGGCTGCGCAGCGGCGATGCCAGCAACCGCGACAGGCGCCTGGTCCGCGAAGGTCGTATCGATGTACTGGTGACCACACCGGAGTCGCTGGCGCTGCTGCTCAGCTATCCCGACACCCTTGAGCGCATGCGCCAGCTGCGCTGCGTGGTGGTGGACGAATGGCACGAACTGCTGGGCAACAAGCGCGGCGTGCTGCTGCAGTTGAACCTGGCGCTGTTGCGTGAGGCAGCCCCCACGATGCAGCTGTGGGGGCTGTCGGCAACATTGGGCAACCTGCCGCAGGCACGCGACGTACTGCTGCCACACCGGCCCCAGGCACCGATCGTGGAGGGCGCACGGCAGCGGCCGGTGACGATACGCAGCCTGCTGCCCGAACCCGGCGAACGCTTTCCGTGGGCCGGGCATCTAGGCCTTTCCCAGCTTCCGCGCGTGCTGGATGCAGTGTTCCGCGCGCGCAGCAGCCTGCTCTTCACCAACACACGTGCGCAGGCGGAACTGTGGCACCAGGCCCTCGCAGCGGTGTGGCCGGAAGATGCCGGCACGCTCGCCCTGCACCACGGCTCATTGGATCCCACGCTGCGCCAGCAGGTGGAAGACGGACTGCGTGCGGGCACGCTGCGGTGCGTGGTGGCCACGTCCAGCCTGGATCTGGGCGTGGACTTTCCGGAAGTGGACCAGGTGCTGCAGCTGGGCAGCCCAAAGGGCGTGGCCCGCCTGCGCCAGCGGGCCGGGCGTGCGCGCCATCGGCCCGGTGCCAGTGGCGAAATACTGTGCATTCCCAGCCACGCGCTGGAACTGGCCGAGTACGCGGCTGCCCGACGCGCGCTGCATGACGGGGTGATCGAAGCACGACGTCCTCCCACCTTGTCGCTGGATGTATTGGCCCAGCACGCGGTCAGCCGCGCACTGGCTGGCGGCTTCGACGCCGATGCACTGCTGCAGCAGGTTCGTGGCACGCATGCCTTCGCCGCGCTGGAAGACGCGCAATGGAATGCCGTGCTCGATTTCATCGTGCAGGGCGGACGTGCGCTGTCCCGGTATCCGGAGTTCCACAAGGTAGTACGCGATGCCGATGGCATCTACCGCATGCCCGATCGCCGCCAGGCGCTGCGCCATCGGCTGTCGATCGGCACCATCAGCAGCGACGGCAGCGTGCGCGTGCAATTCCTGCGTGGCGGCAGCCTGGGCGCGGTGGAAGAGCAGTTCGCCAGCCGCCTGCGCCGGGGCGACCGCTTCCAGTTTGCAGGACGCCTGCTGGAGCTGGTGCAGCTGCGCGACATGACCGCTTTCGTACGTGTGGCACGCGGCGGTGGTGATGGCGTGGTGCCGCGCTGGCAGGGCGGGCAGTTGCCGTTGTCGATGCCACTGGGGCGCGAACTGGAGATGGTGCTGTCAGGCGCCGACCAGAGCGTGGAGTCGCGCTGGCTTGCGCCGCTGCTGGCGTTGCAGTCGCAGCTGTCTGCGCCGCCATCGCCCGGCCACCTGCTGGTGGAAGACGTGCGCCGACGCGAGGGCCAGTTCCTGTTCGTCTATCCCTTTGCGGGCCGCCATGTGCACGAAGCGTTGGCCGCGCTGCTGTCGCTGCGCTGCACCCGACGGCAGCGCAACAGCATCGGCTATGCGGTGAACGACCATGGTCTGGTGCTCGCGCCGGCAACGCCGGTGGAACTGCAGGAACAGGACTGGCGGGCGATGTTGGACGCTGCAGGTCTGCTGCCGGACCTGCGCGAAGCGGTGAACCTGGGCGAGCTGGCGCGCCGTCAGTTCCGCGGCATCGCACGCGTGTCGGGCCTGCTGGTGCCCAGCCTTCCTGGTGGCATGCCACGCTCGCTGCGCCAGCTGCAGGCCTCCGCCGGACTGCTGCATGACGTACTGCGCGAGCACGACCCGGAGCATCTGCTGTTGGCACTGGCCGAGCATGAAGTGCTGCACGACAGCCTGAATCTGCCCGGGCTGCAGCAGGTGCTGGCCGGCATCGCCACACGTTCGTTGTCGCTGCAGCAGCCATCTTCACTGACCCCGTTGGCATTTCCGCTGTGGGCCGAGCGCCTGCGAGGGCAGTTCAGCAATGAAGACTGGCGCACGCGCGTGCAGCGTGCCGCGCAGCAGCTGGAGCGCCGTCATGGCCGCTGATCTGCCGCTGCAGCTGGGCGGTGAGTCGATGCTGCTGCTGGGTGGTCGGGCGCTGCTGTGGCCGGCGCGTCGTACGCTGTTGATCGCCGACCTGCACCTGGGCAAGGCGGACGTATTCCGGCGTGCGGGAATCGCCTTGCCGGCCGGCGGTACCGGCAATGACCTGCAGCGCCTGCAGGACATGGTGACCCTGCACCAGTGCCAGCACCTATGGATCCTCGGCGACGTCCTGCATGGCCCGGCGCATCGCGCGGCCTGGTATCAGCAATGGCTTGGTTGGCGCGAGCAGCATGCTGCGCTGGACATCCACGTGGTACGCGGCAATCACGACCGTGATCTGCCGAAGGCCGCGCTGCAGGTGCAGATGCATGACGACGCACGCTTGGGGCCGTTCCTGCTGCGGCACGAGCCGCTGGCCGATGCCTCCGCGCACGTGCTGGCCGGCCATGTGCACCCGCAGGTTGCGTTGCCGGCACTGCGTCGACGCTTCCCCGCGTTCTGGCTGCGCCAGGGCATCACCGTCCTGCCGGCGTTCTCGGCGTTCACCGCCGGTGTCGTGCCTGTACTGGCACCGGGCGAACAGCTGCTCGCCTGTGTGGAAGACAGCGTGGTGCCGCTGCCGGTTCGCTGACTCGTCGAGGCCTGCGTCGAGGCCTGCCCTGCATTACGACGGGCGGGCGACGATCCCGGGCATCAGGCTGAAATCCGACACTTCCTCGTCAGCGTGGCGCGGCAGCGCCTGTATCGCCACCAGCATCTCGTGGGCGCAGGCGCGGATATGGTCGTGGCTTTCCGGTGATGCGTGGCTGATCAAACTGCCGACATGGAACTCGAACACATCTTCCAGTACGTCGGGCTGGTCCTCGTGCAGCATCCGCAGCAGACCGCGCAGCTTGCAGATTTCCGATTCCAGCTTCTCGACCGCGAACAACATGGCGTCCTCCTCGTGCATCGTGCGGCACATCCGGGCCGCAGCAGGCAGCGACGGCGATGCCACCCGGGCCACGCGATGATCGATCACGAAAAGGAAAACGGGCGACGCGGCTGCCGCGTGCTCATCTCTTGTCGCATATACGGGGTGAGGTAATCGTTAATCGACGTGACGAAAGATTCACGCGGTGGCCGGAATTGCCACGCTCTGTGCCGCCGAGGGCGCGGCGGCCAGCGCGTCGATGAATGCCGGATCGAGCGGCAACGCGCCCAGCCACCCGTGCTGGGTACCGCTGAGCACGCGCAGCATGTGCCCGCGCCCGCCAGGCAATCGTCCCATCGGCCCCAGCAGCACGTCACGGGCTTTCGCCCACGCATCACGATCGGACTGGAACAGCGGCGTCAGCCAGCGGCTCCAGCGCTGATAGACCGCTACATGCGCGCGCCGTTGCGCCTGATAGGCCTGCAATGCCGGTTCGCCTGCACCGTGGGTGCGCAACGCGTCGCGCAGTGCCAGCGCATCCAGCAGCGCCATGTTCACGCCCTGCCCCAGCTGCGGGCTCATCGCATGTGCTGCATCACCGACCAGTACCAGCCGGCCCTGATGCCAACGCTTCATCACGGCATCGCGGTACACCGCGCGCGCCAGTTGCCCAGCGTCCTGCAGATGGGTAAAGCGCGCGCCCGCCTGTGGCCACAGCGTATGCAGTTCTTCCAGCCAGGGCGCCATGCCGTCGCCCTGCCAGCGCTCGAAATCCGCGCGCGGCAGGCTCCAGAAGAAGCTCAGGCGAGGCGTATCGTCACCCGGACGGGTACCGACCGGCAGCAGGCCGATCATCTTGCGCGCGGCGACGTAGCGCTGCCGCAGCTGCTGCATGTGCGGCCAGTCTTCGGCCGGCAACAGGCACCACAGCGCGCCCCACGGGTACACCCGGTCCAGCGCCGCGCCACCGTCGATACCGTTGCGCAGCGTGGACGCAGCGCCGTCGGCGGCAACCACCAGATCGAACGGTCCGTGCGTGCGGCCGTCGCTGTCGCGCAGCCGCCCCTGTTGGTGGTCGACCTCGACGATGGTCGTACCGACGTGCAGCTCGCCGGCGCCTTCGCGCGCCTGGTCCAGCACCGAGAACAACGCGCCCCGCTGCATGCCCAGGCCATGCAGGCGTGCATCCAGGCCGTCATAGCCCATGTCCATCACCGCGCGCTCGCACGGAGTATCGCCATACAGCCGGCGCACCGGCATGGCGTAGCCACGCACCGCATCGAGCAGGCCCATCTGCCACAGCACCTGCAGTCCGCTGGGTTGCAGCAGGAACCCCGCGCCCACCGGCCCTGGCGTCGGCACGCGTTCGAAGATCTCCACCTCGTGGCCATCACGGATGAGCAGGATGGCCAATGCCTGGCCAGCGGTGCCGTATCCAATTACGGCGATGCGCAGTCGTTCCGTCATGCCCGCATTGTGCCATCGGCGCAGGGGCGGTACATCGACCGCCTCCTCTTCCGAGCAGATTTGCATCGGGCTCCACCACCACTGCCGGCTCTCCTGCGAATGTCCCCCGGCAGCCTCTGCGCGGCTGCCTCCTCCTTTACTTCGCAGGAGAGCCTGCAGTGGTGGCGGCGCTCGGCTTTCATGGCCTCTGCTGGCGCGCGCGATTCCGCAACGGGAGCGCCTGTCCTTGCGTGCGAAGTAAAGGAGGAGGCGATGGCCGCAGGCCGGCGCCGGGGGACATTCGCACGCAAGGACAGGCGCTCCCACAGCAAGGGCATCTTCACGTTCACGGCCCGCAAAAAAAAACCCCGCCGAAGCGGGGTTTTCAACGCACTATCGAGTGGATCACTCGGCCGGAACGATGTTCGAGGCCTGGGCGCCCTTCGGGCCCTGGGTCACGTCGTAGGTGACCTTCTGGCCTTCCTGCAGACTGCGGAAGCCCTTGGAGTTGATCGCGGAGAAGTGCGCGAAGACGTCGGCGCTGCCGTCCTCCGGCGAGATGAAGCCAAATCCCTTGGCGTCGTTGAACCACTTGACGGTACCGTTCGGCATGGTGATGCGTGACCTTATGCAATGAATGGGTGGTGTACGCTGAACCCGCGCACAAGCTGAGTATGCAAAGCTTGTTACGCGAAGACAATCACCCCCGCGCCAATTCGCCGACCAGTTCCGGAAGTCCGTTGCTGGCGGCCTGCACATTGGCCAGTACTTCGGCCATGGTGATTTCCTCGCCGTCACCGCACCCGGCGGCCCAGTTGGCAACGATCGCCAGGCAGGCATAATCCAGCCCCAGCTCGCGTGCCAGCGCCGCTTCGGGCATGCCGGTCATGCCCACCAGGTCGCAACCATCGCGGCGCATACGCGCGATTTCAGCGATGGTTTCCAGTCGCGGGCCCTGCGTTGCGCCGTAGCAACCGCCATCGTGGACCTTCACGCCGGTCACCTTCGCCGCCGCCAGGATCTTGCTGCGCAGCATCGGCGTGTACGGATGGCCGAAGTCGACGTGCACCACGTCGGTGCCTTCTTCTTCGCAGATCGTGCTGATCCGGCCCCAGGTGTAATCGATTACCTGATCCGGACAGGCCAGCACGCGCGGACCGAAATCGTCACCGATGCCGCCCACGGTATTCAGTGCCAACACCCGTTGCGCGCCGATCTGCTGCAGCGCGGCCAGGTTGGCGCGGTAGTTGATCTTGTGCGGCGGCAGCGAATGACCTTCACCGTGGCGCGCCAGGAAAGCCACGCGATGACCAAGCAATGTCCCGACCCGCACCGGGCCGGACGGCTGTCCGAAACGGGTCGAGACTTCGTGGGTCTGCACGTCGTCAAGCTTGGCCAGGTTGTAGACACCGGTGCCGCCAATCACGGCCAGGGCGATCTGTTGCATGAAAAGCACTCCAGAGAAAAAAGAACGCCGGCACCCGAGGATGCCGGCGGCAGGAAACGCAGGCCGCAGGCGGCCGCGTTGTTATTCCTTCATCGCGTAGATGGCCGGCACGCAGCGCAGGGTTTCGTTGACGTCCATGCCGAAACCGAACACGTAGCGATCCGGCAGTTCGATGCCGGCGTAGTCGGCGGTGACGTCCGGCAGCGCGCGATCGTGCTTCTTCACGGTCATCGCGGCAATGCGCACGTCGGTCGCGCCCTGCTCCAGGCACCAGGTGCGCACGCCCTGCAGGGTGTAACCCTCGTCGAGGATGTCATCGACCAGCAGCACGCGGCGACCGAACAGCGCGGTGGCCGGCTTGTGCTTCCACACCAGGTCGCCACCGGTGGTCTCGCCGCGGTAACGGGTGGCGTGCAGGTAATCGAACTGCACGTCCTGGCCACGCGCGCCCAGTTCCAGTGCCAGCTGGCCTGCGAACGGCAGCGCACCATGCATGATCGACAGGAACAGCGGCACCTCGCCCTGGTAATCGCGCGCGATGGCGTCGGCGATGCCGGCAATGGCCTTGTCGATGGTGGGACGGTCGACCAGCAGGTCAGCTTGGGCCAGGGCCTGGGAAATGGTGAGGTTCGGCATCAGACGGTTCTTCCAAGGGTTTGAAGCAGACGGGATTGGGTGTCGCCATGGCGGGCATCGGCCAGCAGGCCATCCCAGCCAAGCGCGCCGCGGCCGAGCAGGCCCAGCAGCGCAGCGGTATTGAGGGAGCGTCCCTGCACCGCGTGCAGGGCTTCATCGACCAGTTCCGGGTGGCAGACCAGCACCACATCGCAGCCGGCATCCAGGTGCGCGTGCACGCGCGCCGGCACGCCACCGGCGCTGTGCGAGGCAGCCATGCCGATGTCATCGGAGAACACCACGCCGCGGAAGCCGAGCTCGCCACGCAGGATCTGCTGGATCCAGCGCGGCGAGTAGCCAGCCGGCTCCGGCGCGACCTGCGGATAGATCACGTGCGCCATCATCACTGCGTCGGCGCCGGCGGCGATACCGGCCGCGAACGGCACCAGATCCTGTGTGCGCAGTTCATCCAGCGCACGCGGATCGATCGCGGTATCCACATGGGTGTCTTCCAGCACGGTGCCATGGCCGGGGAAATGCTTGAGGGTGGCGGCCATGCCGACCGCGTGCATGCCACGCACATAGGCGGCGGTGAACGCGGCCACGACCTGCGGGTCTTCACTGAAGGCACGGTTGCCGATGGCGCGATTGCCACGGCCAAGGTCGACCACCGGCGCGAAGCTCAGGTCCACGCCGCTGGCACGCACTTCACTGGCCATCAGCCAGGCGTGCTGCTCGGCAAGTGCCAGCGCAGCGTCGGGGTCCCTGGCGTACTGGACACCAATGTCCTGCAGCGGCGGCAGCTCGCTGAAGCCCTCGCGGAAGCGCTGCACGCGCCCCCCTTCCTGGTCCACGCAGATCAACTGCGGGCGCGGTGCGGCAGCGCGGATCGCCGCCGACAGTTCGGTCACCTGCTGCCGCGAAGCGAAGTTGCGCTTGAACAGCACCACCCCGGCCACAGCATCGTGCTGCAGCCAGTCACGTTCCTGGGCGGTCAGTTCAGTGCCGGCAACGCCGATCAGCAGCATGGTCGATCTCCACAACGGGCGCCCGCATGGCGCAGTGCCGCATTGTCGCAGAACCGGCCAACAGGCGCAGTGGTCAAAAAAGGGGACGGAGGGGATTAACGCGCAATCGACCCACTGGTGCCGAATACGACTTAATCCCCTCCGTCCCCTGTTGCGGTCCGGTCAGACCTTGCAACCGTCCGCGCCGCAGGCGTCGTCGCTGCCATCCGGGGCACCCTGCGCGCCCTGCCCTGCCGCCTTCTCGGCGGCAATCTGGCGCAGCGCGTTGGCGAAGGCTTCCGGCGGCTGGGCGCCGGATACGGCCCAGCGGCCGTCGATGACGAAGGTGGGCACCGAGGAGATACCCAGGGCATGGGCCTGCGCCAGGCCCGCTTCCACTTCGGCTAGGCCACGATCGCCGGCCAGCATCTGCTGGATCTCGTCTGCAGCCAGACCGCCAGCAGCGCCGGCCTCGACCAGCACCGCCGGGTCGGCCAGATTCCGCCCATGCTCGAAGTGGGCGCGGAACAGCGCCTCGCCGACCGCCTCCTGCACGCCGTGCTGGCCAGCCAGCCACAACAGGCGATGCGCCGGCAGCGTGGTTACCCGCACCTGGCCCTGGCCGAAGTCCATCGGCAAGCCCTCGGCCCGCGCAGTGGTCTGGGTCTGGCCAAGAATCTGCTCGGTGCGCTCGGCACCGCCGAACTTGCGCTCATAGGCCTCGCGCAGCGGCACCGGGGTGGCGTCCGCATCCGGATCGAGCTGGAACGGCTGCCAGTGGATCTCAAGTTCGGGCGCGTCGGCGCCCAGCAACTGCACACCCTGCTGGAAGCGATGCTTGCCGATCCAGCACCAGGGGCAGACCACGTCGGAGTAGATGTCGATTCTCATCCCTGCGACATGTGGCCTGCTCGCCTCGAAAAAAGGGGACGGAGGGAATTAAGTCGCATTCTGCACAGCTGGGATCAAGACGCCTCTCTACTTCACCACTGTGAATAGGGATTATTGGCCAACGCCACGTTGTAGTAGCGCGCGTCGTCGGTCACCTCAGCGCCGATCCAGTCCGGCAGGTCGATCGCCTGATCAGCGCTGTCGAGCTCGACTTCGGCAACCACCAGGCCGGCGTTGTCGCCAAGGAACTCATCCACTTCCCAGGTCAGGCCGGCGTACTCGACCAGATGCCGGCGCTTGTCGATCAGGCCGCCGACGCACAGCGCCAGCAGGTCGCGCGCATCCTCCACCGGGATCGGGTAGTCGAACTCCTGCCGGGTATGGCCCAGCGTTCGCGACTTCAGGTTCAGTGCGGCCTTCTCGCCTTCAATGCGGACCCGCACCGAGGCGTTCTGGGTGCCGCGGTCGAGCGCGCCCAGATCGTTGATGTAGCCCTGCGCCATCGGAATGACCCGGTGCGCGGCGGTGCGCCACCCATCATGGGTGACGAGGAATTTGCGTTCGATTTCAATGCCCATGGGCACAGTATGCGGCTCACGCCAGACGCTGCCTATCGGCGCGGCGACAGGCACGACTACACTGCGCGGCCCTCAAACCAAGGAATGGTCGCGCATGACACTTTCCCGTCGTCTTCGTCGCTGTCTTGCCCTGTCGGCACTGCTGCCGTGTGTGGCCGCCAATGCCGCATCAACGGCGATGCCATCGCTGCAACAGGCACAGGCCGCGATGGACCGGATGTTCGATCAGGCCATTGCCGATCGCCCCGCCAACGACAGCAGCCGCCTGGTCGCCGAGACCTTCCGGCCGCGCCTGCAGGCGCTGGACAGCTGCGCAGCCGCCGAGGCCGGCGACGCCGTCGACTGCATCGCCACCGCCAGTGCAGGCATCAATTCGCGACCGCAGCTGCTGCGGCTGGCCCTGGTGGGCGGCGTGTGGACCCTGCCTGACCAGCGCGATGTCCCGGTTCCGGCGCCGCCGAAGGATCGGGTGCAGGCCCTGCTGCGGGAACGGATCGCCGCACAGGCGCAGCAGCAGGCCGACCCCGCCCTGCGCGCACGCTACGAGCAGGCGGCCGGCGCCCTGCAGGTGCAGGACGTGAGGAGCTGCGACGTCGCCAGCGACAGGGCCGTCATCGAATGCACGGTGCGCGCGGGCGACGGCAACGAGCACGGCGAGCAGTCCATGGCCTTCGTGCGCGTGGACGGCCAGTGGCAGAACGCCCCGGCCGACTGAGCGCGTTGCTTCCGCAGCAGGCGCCGGGCAGACCCCGGCGCTGCATTCATCAACGCTTTTCGAACACCGCGATGCTTTCCACGTGCGCGGTATGCGGGAACATGTCCATCGCACCGGCGCTGACCAGGGTGAAGCCCTGTTCGTTGACCAGGTAGCCGGCATCGCGGGCCAGCGAGCCCGGATGGCAGCTGACATAGACGATGCGCTTGAACTGCTTCAACGGCAGCTGCTGCAGCACTTCGATGGCACCGGAACGCGGCGGATCCAGCAGCAGCTTGTCGAAGCCCTGGCGCATCCACGGCGTGCTGCGCTGGTCCTGGGTCAGGTCGGCGCTGTAGAACTGCGCGTTGGCCAGTCCGTTGCGCTCGGCGTTCTCGCGCGCACGCGCCACCAGCCCGGCATCGCCCTCCACGCCAACCACTTCACGCACCTTGCGCGCCAGCGGCAGGGTGAAGTTGCCCAGGCCGCAGAACAGGTCCAGCACGCGCTCGTCGGCACCCGGCTCAAGCAGGTCCAGCGCGTGCGCGATCATCTTCTCGTTGAGCTTGGCATTGACCTGGATGAAATCCAGCGGACGGAACGCCAGTTCGACATCCCACGGCGCCAGCCGGAACGACAGCGCCACGCCCTGCCCGTCCAGCGGCTGCACGGTGTCCACGCCACCCGACTGCAGGTAGATGACAAAGCCCTGCTGCTGGCCAAAGGCCGCCCAGGCAGCGCGATCAGCGTCACTCAGCGGCTGCAGGTGGCGCACGGTCAGCACCACGGCCTGGTCACCGGCGATGAACTCGATCTGCGGGATGTCGCGCTTGCCGTCCAGGGATTCGATGAAAGTCGACAGCACCTCCACCTTGGTGCCGATTTCCGGAATCACGGTCAGGCACTGCTGCAGGTCCGCGACGAAGCGCGGGTCCTGCTCGCGGAAGCCGACCAGGGTCTTGTCCTTCTTCTCGACCCGGCGCACCGAGAACCGGCCCTTGCGGCGGTAGCCCCAGCTGTCGCCGACCAGCGGCGGCAGCACGGTGCCCGGCTTCACATGGCCGATGCGCTCCAGGTTGTCCATCAGCACGCGCTGCTTGGCGACGATCTGCTGGTCTTCATCCAGGTGCTGCAGCACGCAGCCGGCGCAGGTGCCGAAATGCGGGCACTTGGGGGTGACCCGCTGCGGCGAGGCCTGCAGCACCTGCACCGTGCGCGCCTCATCGAAGTGGCGGCTGCGGGCGGTCTGTTCGGCCATCACCACTTCGCCCGGCAGGGCGCCGCTGATGAAGGTGACCTTGCCGCCCTCGCCTTCACGGCGGGCAACACCGCGACCATCATGGCTGAGGTCGAGGATCTCGGTCTGGAAGGGAGTACGGTCGATGCGGGAGCGGGATCGGGCCACGTGGCAACAGGCTGCGGGCAAAAGTGGGGCCGTATTGTCGCAGATCCTGACCGGCGGGGCCGCTGGCCGCTTGCGCCCGCCGCCGCCGTGCTTGATGATTGACCCCAGCTGACATGGAGGCAGCCCTGATGCAGATGACCCCGCGGGCCAGTCGACCCCGCTTCCTGCTTGTCGAGGACGACATCATCAGCCGTGGTTTTTTCAAAGCGGCGTTGGAAACGTTACCAGCGGATGTGGACACCGCCGACTCACTGGCCAGCGCCCTGGCGCGCGCCGAGCCTGGTGCCCACGATCTGTGGCTGATCGACGTCAACCTGCCCGATGGCAATGGTGCCCAGCTGTTGCACCAGCTGCGCCGCTCGCACCCGGACACCCCGGCGCTGGCGCACACCGCCGACGGCGATGCCGCCATTCACGCACGCCTGCGCGAGGCTGGCTTCAGCGACACCCTGGTCAAGCCACTGGGCCGCGACCAGCTGCTGAAGGCCGTCCGTCGTGCGCTGGTCAACAGCCCCGCCGGTTCCACGGTGCCGCCAGCGGCGGTCGAGCTGGCGCTGGAGGACTGGGATGAAACCGCCGCTCTGGCCGCGCTCAATGGCCAGCGCAACCACCTGATCGCCCTGCGCGAACTGTTCCTGGCCGAACTGCCGGGCGTGCGCGACGCGGTCGAACAGGCCGTGGACCAGCACGACGAGCGCCAGCTGCGCAGCCAGCTGCACCGGTTGCAGGCCAGCTGCGGGTTCGTGGGTGCAGCGCGACTGGCACGCGCGGTGCGGCAGCTGCACCACACGCCCGAATCGGGGCAGGCACAGGCGGTGTTCCGCGCCGCCGTAGCGGCTCTGCTGCACTGAGGGGTTCGGCCGGGCGGCGCCCGGCACCCGTGGTAGTGCCGGCCGCTGGCCGGCAACCTCAACAGCAACAGCCAAAGCGGCTTCCTGCGGGATGGCGGGACACTGTGGGTTTGCGGGGCCGCCGTGAACCCATCCATGGGGGCTTGGTCGCCGCATCCATGCGGCTCACACCCCGCAAGCCCACAGTGCCCCGCCTTCGACAGTTTCCCGGTGGCCGGTAGATCCACGCCATGCGTGGATGAATCTCCATCGAAATCGAATATTTCGAGAATTGAACGAAGAGCATCCACGCATGGCGTGGATCTACCGTGTCGACCAAGGTCGACACCTACCAGAGCCGAAAGCTGTTCCGACAGCTCGCGGACAATTGTCGAAGGCGGGGTGGGTCCGGTGGCAGGGGCGTGAGCCGCATGGATGCGGCGACCGAGCCTACAGGGACGTATTTACGGCGTCCCCTGCCACCGGACCCACCCCGCCTACCCACGGATAGCCAGCTCTTGCCGTTGACGTTGATTCGGCAGGTGCAGGGCTGCAAGCCCTGCCGAACACCCCTCACCGCCTGGGCGCGAGCTGCTCCAGCATCTCCCACGATTTCAGGCCGCGTGCGCCAAGGTGATGAGCCAGCACCCGCCGCATCGGCAGGCGCAGGCTGGCCAGATCGGCGGCGTCCGGCTCGTCGTCAGCTGCCAGGGCCAGCAGTGCTGAACCCGTAGCCGCCGCGCGACGCTCGCCGCCACGCTCACTGAGCAGGCGCTGCGGCCCTTCCTGCGGGTCCAGCTCATAGCGCGCCGCCGGGTCGATCGGCTGGCCATCGCTGGCGGTCTCCAGATCGAAGCCCACGCCCAGCGCCGCCAGCAGCTCGCGTTCGAAACGACGCAGGGTCCAGGCCAGGCCGGCACCCACGGCCAGGCGCGCACGCGCTTCGCCGTAGGCCAGGTACAACTCCGGCAGCGGATCCTGGCGCGGCGACAGGCGCAGGGTCAGTTCACTCAAATAGAACCCGGCCAGCATGGCCTGGCCGAGCAGGCGCGGCGCCACATCCAGCGCTTCAGCACCGCGCAGCTGGGCCAGTTCGCCACGCTGCAGCGCGCTGAAGCGGATCCACTGCAGGGGCTGCAGGGCCGCTCGCAGCACCTGGCCCTTGGCAGTGGAAACGCCGCGCGCGAGCAGGCCGATCCGGCCGTGCTCGGCGCTCAATACCTCGACCAGCAAGCTGGTCTCGCGATAGGCCCGCGCATGCAGCACGAAGCCGGTGTCGTCCTCGATCAGCATCGAAGCGACCGTCGCGGCTTATTCGTAGCCGAAGGCCTTCAGCGCGGCCTCGTCATCGGACCAGCCCTCACGCACGCGCACCCAGGTTTCCAGGAACACCTTGGCCCCGAACAGACGCTCCATCTGCAGGCGGGACTTGGCCCCGATCTCCTTCAGGCGGGTGCCGCCCTTGCCGATCACGATCGCCTTCTGGCCTTCGCGCTCGACCCAGATCACCGCACCGATGCGCAGCAGGTTGCCGTCCTCGGTGAAGCGCTCGATCTCCACCGTGGTGGCGTACGGCAGCTCTTCGCCCAACTGGCGCATCAGCTGTTCACGCACCAGTTCGCCAGCCAGGAAGCGCTGGCTGCGGTCGGTGATTTCGTCTTCGCCGAACATCGGCGGGGCTTCCGGCAACAGCGCCAGCACATCACGGACCAGGGCTTCCAGGCCGTTGCGCTTCTGCGCCGAAATCGGATGCACCGACGAGAAGTCACGGCCGGCAGTCACTTCCTGCAGGAACGGCAGCAGTGCGCCCTTGTCCTTCATGCGGTCGATCTTGTTGACCACCAGCACCACCGGGATACCGGCGTCGCGCAGCACGTTGAAGGCCAGGCTGTCCTCTTCGTCCCAGCGACCGGCTTCGATCACCAGCAGCCCGGCGTCGACGCCTTCCAGCGAACCGCGGGCGGCGCGGTTCATGACCCGGTTCATCGCCCGCTTCTGCACCTTGTGCAGACCAGGTGTATCGACCAGCACCAGCTGCCCTTCCGGGTAGGTGGCGATGCCCAGCAGGCGGTGACGGGTGGTCTGCGGCCGGTTGGACACGATGCTGACCTTGGCCCCGACCAACGCATTGGTCAGGGTCGATTTGCCCACGTTCGGGCGGCCGATGACGGCCACGCTGCCGCAATGATGGGGAGTTTGTTCGCTCACTTGGAATCCAGTTGTTCAAGGACGGCCGCAGCCGCTTGTTGTTCGGCGATCCGCCGCGAGGAGCCTTCGCCCTCGGTGCTGGCGGCGGGGTCGGCTACGTTGCAGCGTACCCGGAAGTGTTTGGCGTGGTCGTCACCGGATTCTGACACCAGTTCGTACTGGGGCAACGCCTTCTGTCGGCCCTGCAGCCATTCCTGCAGGCGGGTCTTGGGATCCTTCTCCGGTCGCCCGGTGGCCGGCAGCGCCTCCATCGAGGCGGCAAACCAGGGCAGGACCATCGCCCGGCAGGCTTCAAAGCCCACGTCCAGGTAGATCGCCGCGACCACGGCCTCGAATGCATCGGCCAGGGTCGAGTCGCGGCGATGGCCGCCGGACTTCATTTCGCCAGGCCCCATCGTCAGCCGGTCGCCCAGCTGCAGGGTGCGCGCGATCACCGCCAGCGCACCTTCGCGCACCAGCTCGGCGCGGGCGCGGGTCATCGCGCCTTCGTCTGCCTTGGGCCAGCGCAGGTACAACGCCTCGGCGACCATCATGTTGACGATGCTGTCGCCGAGGAACTCCAGCCGCTCGTTATGCGGCGCGCCGGCACTGCGATGGGTCAGCGCCTGCTTGAGCAGGTCTGGATCGCGGAAGGCATGACCGATCAGGTCTTCACGTTGGAAAGATTTATTCGGCACCGCTACGGGTCAGGTCCTGGGAAGAATCGAATTTGCCAACCACGTCCAGGTTGCCGACCAGCGGGCGGCGCACTTCGTAGTTGACCTTGAGGGTCCAGCCATTGTCGCGACGGTCGAACTTGACGTTGGCCGGCTTCACATTGTCCGAGTAGTTGATGTACAGCCGCTTGAAGAACAGGTCCTGGATGTTGGCCGGCGCCATGCTGCCGATACCGGGTTCCTTGGCCAGGCTCTTCATCGCCGAGCGCACCGCGTAATACTCCTGGTACATCGGGAACAGCTTCATGCCGACGTAGAGGAAGAAGCCAACCACGATCAGGACTACCAGGAACGAAGTCAGGGTCATGCCGCGCTGCGTGTTCATCGTCTTCATTGCGTTCTCCCCAGATACGCGAGTGGATGTGAAGTCAGTTGATGCTCGAGCCGATCCGCGACGGTTCGAAGCCGTCCTTGCAGAACCAGCCCTGGCAGTTCAGCCAGATCAGGAATGCCTTGCCACGCAGGTTCTCTTCCGGCAGCAGGCCCCAGAAACGGCCGTCGTCGCTGTTGTCACGATTGTCGCCCATCACCAGGTACTTGCCAGCCGGCACGGTCCACTGGCCCTGGCCACGCGGATAGTCGGTCTCCAGCACGGTGTGGGTGCGGCCCGGCAGGTGCTCGACCAGCAGGTTGGCGCCCTCGCCCTGGCCCTTGTGGCCGGCGTAGATGCCCTTGTTGTCGTACTTCAGCGGTTCGCCGTTGAGGATCACGCCGTCGCCTTCGAACACGATGGTGTCGCCCGGCACGCCGATCACGCGCTTGATGAAGTTCTCGCCCTTGGCCGGGTCGTTGTCGCCATGGCCGGGGAAGTGGAACACCACCACGTCACCGCGGGCCGGATCGCCCACCGGCACGAAGCGGGTATTGGTGATCGGCAGACGCAGGCCATAGGAGAACTTGTTGACCAGGATGAAATCGCCGATCAGCAGGTTCGGCATCATCGAGCTGGACGGGATCTTGTACGGCTCGGCGATGAAGCTGCGCACGATCAGCACGATCGCCAGCACCGGGAAGAACGCACGCGAGTAGTCCACCAGCACCGGCTCGGTGTCGAGCAGGCCGGCGCGCTGGGCGCGACGCTTGGCCAGGTACAGCTTGTCGGCCAGCAGGATCAGGCCGGAGGCCAGGGTCAGCACGACCAGGAGGATCTCAAACAGTTTCATTCAGGGTCCTTTGCAACGTCACCGGACGATCGGCCCGAAGGCCGGTTTCGGGGCTTATTTGTTGTCCATCTGCAGCACGGCCAGGAAGGCTTCCTGCGGAATTTCCACGCGGCCGACCTGCTTCATGCGCTTCTTGCCTTCCTTCTGCTTTTCCAGAAGCTTCTTCTTGCGCGAAACGTCGCCACCATAGCACTTGGCCAGAACGTTCTTGCGCATGGCCTTGACCGTGGTGCGCGAGATGATCTGCGAGCCGACGGCGGCCTGGATGGCGACGTCGAACTGCTGGCGCGGGATCAGGTCCTTCATCTTCTCGCACAGCTCGCGACCACGACGATCGGCATGGCTGCGGTGCACGATCAGCGAAAGCGCATCGACCTTGTCACCATTGATCAGCACGTCCACGCGCACGAACGGGCCGGCATCGAAACGCACGAAGTGGTAGTCCAGCGAGGCATAGCCACGGCTGACCGACTTCAGCTTGTCGAAGAAGTCCAGCACCACTTCGGCCATCGGCAGCTCGTAGCTGATCTGCACCTGGCTGCCCAGGTAGTTGATGCCGATCTGGCTGCCGCGCTTTTCTTCGCACAGCTTGATGATGTTGCCGATGTACTCCTCGGGGGTGAGCACGTTGGCGCGGATGATCGGCTCGCGGATCTCCTGCACATGGTTCAACGGCGGCAGCTTGGCCGGGTTGTCCATGTTGATGATCGTGCCGTCGGTCTTCAGGACTTCATACACCACCGTCGGCGCGGTGCTGATCAGGTCCAGGTTGTATTCGCGTTCCAGGCGTTCCTGCACGATTTCCATGTGCAGCATGCCGAGGAAGCCGCAGCGGAAACCGAAGCCCATCGCTTCGGAGCTTTCCGGCTCGAAGCGCAGCGCGGCATCATTCAGGCGCAGCTTGTCCAGCGCTTCGCGCAGGTCAGGGTAATCCTCGGCATCGACCGGGAACAGGCCGGCGAACACGCGCGGCTGCATTTCCTGGAAGCCCGGCAGCGGCTTCGGCGCCGGATCGGCAGCGAGGGTGAGGGTGTCACCGACGGGTGCGCCATGCACGTCCTTGATGCTGGCAGTGACCCAGCCCACTTCGCCCGCACGCAGTGCCGGCAGCACCTTGCGCTTCGGGGTGAACACACCGACGTTGTCGACCTGGTGGTTGCGGCCGGTGGACATCACCTGCAGCTTGTCGCCGGCCTTGATCTCGCCCTGCATCACGCGCACCAGCGAGACCACGCCCAGGTAGTTGTCGAACCACGAGTCGATGATCAGCGCCTGCAGCTTGTCGGTATCACGCGGCACCGGCGCCGGAATGCGATGCACGATCGCTTCCAGCACGTCGACCACGTTCAGGCCGGTCTTGGCACTGACCGGGACTGCGTCGCTGGCATCGATGCCGATCACGGCCTCGATCTCGGCCTTGGCACGCTCGATATCGGCGGTGGGCAGGTCGATCTTGTTGATCACCGGCACCACTTCCAGCCCCTGCTCCACCGCGGTGTAGCAGTTGGCCACCGACTGCGCCTCCACACCCTGTGCTGCATCGACCACCAGCAGCGCGCCCTCGCAGGCGGCCAGCGAGCGGCTGACTTCATAGGAGAAGTCGACGTGGCCGGGGGTGTCAATAAAGTTCAGATGGTAGGTCTGGCCGTCCTTCGCCACGTACGGCAGCGACACCGACTGCGCCTTGATCGTGATGCCACGCTCGCGCTCGATCGGGTTGGAGTCGAGCACCTGCGCTTCCATCTCGCGGGCCTGGAGGCCGCCACAGAGCTGGATGATGCGGTCGGCCAGCGTGGACTTGCCGTGGTCGACGTGGGCGATGATGGAGAAGTTGCGGATGTTCCGCATCGAATCAGAGGACATAGAGAGGTGGCGGCGGCGCGCGGCGTCGTCAGGGTAACGGTCGATTATCGCACGCCCGGAGGGTGGCCGCGTGGTTGGCCTGGCCGGACCGCCCCCGGAATGGCCGAAGCCCCGCCGGGGCGGGGCTTCGGGGATACCACAAGGGCCGCCATGAAGGCGGCCATCCGTTGTTACGGGCCGGCCTTGACCGCCACAAAGGCGCTGTTGCCGCTGCCGGTACGGACCAGCAGCATGACCACGTCGCCCTTCTTGTACCCGGACAGTGCACGGTTCAGGCTTTCCACGCTGCCGACCGGGGTGCTTGCCACCTGCAGGATCACCATGCCGCCGGACAGGCCGGCATCACGGGCGCCTTCGCCCTTCACTGCGGTGATGCGGACACCTTCGCCCGCCTCAAGACCCAGCTGCTTGCGCTGCGGCGCGGTCAGATCGGCAACCTCCAGCCCCAGCAGGGCATTGGCACCGGTCTGCGGAGCGGCCGTGTCATTGCCTGCGGACGGGCTGCGGGCATTGCCCTGCGCATCCTCGGCCAGGGCAGTCAGGGTCGCGCTCAGGTCACGCGGCTTGCCGTCGCGGATCACGCCCAGGGTGACGCGGCTGCCCGGCGCCATCGCACCGATCAGCGGCGGCAGGTCAGACCAGCTGTTGACCGGCGCACCATTCACCGTGCGGATGACGTCTCCGATCTTGACCCCGGCCTTGGCCGCAGCGCTGTCCGGCACGATCTGGTTGACCAGTGCACCACGGCTGTCGGGCAGGCCCATCGCCTGTGCCTTCAGGCCGTCGATTTCCTGGACCACCGCGCCGAGCTGGCCACGGGTGACCTTGCCGGTCTTCTTGATCTGCTCGACCGCGCTCATCGCCAGGTCGATCGGGATCGCGAAGCTGATGCCCATGTAGCCACCCGAGGCCGAGAAGATCTGCGAGTTGATGCCGACCACTTCACCGCGGGTGTTCAGCAGCGGACCGCCGGAATTGCCCTGGTTGATCGCCACGTCGGTCTGGATGAACGGCACATAGCGCTGATCCGGCCCACCGGTGTTGCGGCCGAGGGCGCTGACCACGCCGGCGGTGACCGCGTGGTCGAGGCCGAACGGCGAGCCGATCGCGACAACCCACTGACCGGGCTTCAGGCTGTTGGAATCACCCACGCGCACGGTCGGCAGGTTCTTGCCGTCGATCTTCAGCAGGGCCACGTCGTACTGCTGGTCGCTGCCGACCACCTTGGCGGTGAACTCGCGACGATCGCCGAGCTTGACCTTCACTTCACTGGCGTCGGCGACCACGTGGTAGTTGGTCAGCACGTAGCCGTCAGGCGAAATGATGAAGCCCGAGCCCATGCCGCGGCCCTTGATGCTGGGTCCACCGTCCTGGCCGCCGGGCCCCTGCCCCGGCATCGGGAAATCCGGGCCGAAGAAGCGGCGGAAGAACTCGGGCATCTCGTCATCACCCGGGCCCATGCCGCCCCGCGCCTGGCGGTTGCTGCGCACGATGGTGGTGTCGACGTTGACCACACCGGGGCCGACCTGTTCCACCAGATTGGTGAAATCAGGCAGACCGCTGACCAGCGGTTGCGCCGGTGCGCGGGGCGCCGCAGCAGCGGCTGCGGCCTGCGGCTGGGCGGCAGGCGCCGCCGGTTGGGCACAGGCCACCAGCGGCAGGGTCAGGGCGAACAGGCCAATGGCATGTGTGCGCAGTCGGGGAGTCATCGGACGGCAACCTCCGGGTCGGATGGAAAGGGAAAGAAGCGCCCCGCCGACGGCGGGGCGTGGGACGGCACCCGGCTCAGTCGCGCGGGCGCTGCGACGCCGGCAGGTCGTCCTGCAGGCGTGGCTCGAATGGATAGAACGCGGCGCCACCGGCATGGGCCGGGAAGCTGGCATTGAGAGCGCCACCGGCGGCGGGCGCCAGGCTGGAACGCGGCCACGGCCGTGCCTGCAGGCTGCCGACCTCGCCAAATGGCAGGTTGCGCGCGCTACTGGCGGGCACGGTCGGGGTCAGCGGCGCCTGGCTGGCGACCGCGCGCAGCGGTGCGTCATCGCGCTGGGCCACGCGTGCGGCCTGCTGGCTGCGGGTGGCGCTGGCGCGGCGCGCGTCCTGGCGACGGCTGGCCGCTGCCATGGCCACCGCCGGCACGCTGGCCACGGCCATCGCGGCAGTGTCCACCGACGCCTCGGTGACAGCCGCAGGCTGCCCGGATGCCGGCGGCAACTGCGCCTGGCTGGCGATCACCTGCGGTGCGGAGACATCGACGGGCGGCGCCTCCTGCAGCTTTTCGCGGCCTACGAACAGCGCCACGGCGGCAACCGAAGCCGCCAGCGCGCCACCACCCCAGGCACGCCAACCACTGCGGCGGGCCTGACGCTTCGGCTTAGCCTGCGGCGCAGGCTCGGCGGCGATGGCGGCAGCCACGGCGGCACTGAAACCGGCCGGTGCCAGCAGTGACGCCTGGCCACGCATGACGTCACCCAGCAGCTGCCAGCGTTCCTGGCAGCCAGCCAGTTCCGGATCATGTTCCATGCGGCGCACCAGGAAGCGCGCCTCGTCTGCCCCCAGCTCACCGTCGACCAGCGCCGACAACTGCTGGCGATGGCGTTCGTCCAGGCGTTGCCCGGCGGGAGACTGGTGGTTGTGCGATTCGTTGTTCGGAATGCGGGTCATATACGGCTCTTCTCGCGGGTGGCGCTGCCGATGTCCAACAGCGGCCGGAGTTCGGTGTCGATCGCCTCGCGCGCCCGGAAGATCCGTGAACGCACGGTGCCGATCGGGCACCCCATCTTCTGCGCGATTTCCTCGTAGCTCAGGCCTTCCACCTCGCGCAGGGTGATCGCTGACCGGAGTTCTTCCGGCAGCGCATTGACGGCCTTCATCACCGTCTGTTCCAGTTCCTGGCGCATCAACTCGCGCTCGGGCGTGTCGGTGTCGCGCAGGCGTGTTCCGCTGTCGAACTGCTCGGCGTCACCGATGTCGATGTCATCGGTCGGCGGGCGGCGATTGTGCGAAGCCAGATGATTTTTGGCGGTATTCACGGCGATCCGATGCAACCAGGTTGAGAACTGGGCGTCGCCACGGAAGCTTCCAATCGCACGGTAAGCACGGATGAAAGTGTCCTGGGCCACGTCCTGACATTCACTCCAGTCGGCGATGTAGCGACCGACCAGGGCCACGACCCGATGCTGGTACTTGCGCACCAGGACATCGAAGGCGGCACTCTCGCCGTGCTGCACGCGCCGGACCAGTTCCAGATCCAGCTCCTGTGGTGTATCAACATCGGCCATGAGGGGCCGCACTCCTGTCAGCCCAACCGACGTCGGGCAATGAGACTGCCAATCCCGGGAAAAGTTCAGTCGCCGATCACCTGGCGCCGCACCAGCTTTTAACCACCGTTCCGTTAACGTTCCGGTCCAAGGCCTGCGATCCGGGGCGCCACACCCCTGCTATTGGGATTTGACGCGGGGGAAACAACCTCTGGATCATAGCCCCCTTCTCCATACACAACCGGATGGAACGTCCATGCTCTCAAGCTTCGATGGTCTCCGCTTCAGCCACTGGCACCCCGAGATCCGCGACGATGGCGTGGTGGTCCTCTCCCTTGATCGTCAGGACAGCAGTGTCAACGCAATGTCGCAGGATGTCCTGCTGGAGCTGGGCGATCTGCTTGAGCGCATCGCCATGGACCCGCCCAAGGGCGTGGTGATCCAGTCGATCAAGAAGGCAGGCTTCATCGCCGGCGCCGACCTGAAGGAATTCCAGGAATTCGATCGCCGCGGCACCGTCAACGATGCCATCCGCCGTGGCCAGTCGACCTACCAGAAGCTGGCCGAACTGCCCTGCCCGACCGTGGCCGCCATCCATGGCCATTGCCTGGGCGGCGGCACCGAGCTGGCCCTGGCCTGCCGCTACCGCGTCGCGTCCAATGACAGCTCCACCCGCATCGGCCTGCCCGAAACCCAGCTGGGCATCTTCCCGGGCTGGGGTGGCAGCGCGCGCCTGCCGCAGCTGGTCGGCGCGCCCGCTGCGATGGACATGATGCTGACCGGACGCACGCTGTCGGCCTCGGCCGCACGCGGCATCGGCCTGGTCGACAAGGTGGTGGCACCGGCCGTAGTACTCGACACCGCCGTGGCGCTGGCCTTGTCCGGTACCACCCGCCCGTTCAAGCAGCGCGCGACGGCGTGGGCGACCAATACCTGGCTTGCACGCCAGCTGCTGGCGCCGCAGATGGTCAAGCAGGTTGCGCGCAAGGCGAAGAAGGACCAGTACCCGGCGCCGTATGCGTTGATCAGCACCTGGCAGCGCAGCGGCGGCAAGCCGGTGCAGGCACGCCTGGACGCCGAACGACGCGCGGTGGTGAAGCTGGCCAGCACGCCGACCGCGCGCAACCTGATCCGCATATTCTTCCTCACCGAACGCCTGAAGGGCCTGGGCGGTGGCGATTCCGGCATCCGCCACGTGCACGTGGTCGGTGCCGGCGTGATGGGCGGTGACATCGCTGCGTGGGCCGCCTACAAGGGCTTCGACGTGACCCTGCAGGACCGCGAGCAGCGCTTCATCGACCCTGCCATGGAACGCGCGCAGGCACTGTTTGCCAAGAAGGTGCGCGACGAGAGCAAGCGCCCGGCCGTAGCCGCGCGCCTGCGTGCGGACCTGGAAGGCAACGGCGTGGCGCAGGCCGATCTGGTGATCGAGGCGATCATCGAGAACCCGGAAGCCAAGCGTGCGCTGTACCAGACGCTGGAGCCGAAGATGAAGCTCGACGCGTTGCTGACCACCAACACTTCGTCGATTCCGCTGGTGGAACTGCGCGATCACATCCAGCGTCCGGCGCAGTTCGCCGGCCTGCATTACTTCAACCCGGTGGCACAGATGCCGCTGGTGGAGATCATCCATCACGACGGCATGGCCGCTGAGACCGAGCGTCGCCTGGCCGCCTTCTGCAAGGCGCTGGGCAAGTTCCCGGTGCCGGTGGCCGGCACCCCCGGCTTCCTGGTCAACCGCGTGCTGTTCCCGTACATGCTGGAAGCCGCTACCGCGTATGCCGAAGGCATTCCGGGACCGGTGATCGACAAGGCGGCGGTGAAGTTCGGCATGCCGATGGGCCCGATCGAACTGATCGACACCGTGGGCCTGGACGTGGCCGCTGGCGTGGGCAAGGAACTGGCACCGTTCCTGAGCCTGCAGATTCCGGCGGCGCTGCAGACGGTGGAACCGGACAAGCGCGGCAAGAAGGATGGCCAGGGCATCTACACCTGGGAAAACGGCCGGGCCAAGAAGCCGGACGTGGCGCGCGACTACCAGGCGCCTGCCGATCTGGAAGATCGCCTGATCCTGCCGCTGTTGAACGAGGCAGTGGCGTGCCTGCACGAAGGCGTGGTGGCCGACGCGGACCTGCTGGATGCGGGCGTGATCTTCGGTACCGGTTTCGCACCGTTCCGCGGCGGTCCGATCCAGCACATACGTGCAGTCGGTGCCGATGCACTGGTGGAACGCCTGAAGGCGTTGCAGCAGCGTCACGGCGACCGTTTCGCACCGCGCCCAGGCTGGGACAACCCGCTCCTGCGCGAACCGGTGGTGTGATCGGCCGGGCCTGCGGCCCGGCACCCGCAGAGGCAACAACAACAGCTACAGCAAAAGCCAGGGCCGAAGCGGCTCTGGCTTTTCTGTTTGTTGGGCGGGGCGGTGTGGGTTGGCAGGACACGCCGTAAACCCATCCATGGGGGCTCGATGGCGCCATCCATGGCCAACGGTCCTGCCAACCCACACCGCCCCACCCCTGACAGTTTCCCGGTGACGGTTCGTGAACTGCGATTGATGGTAGACGTCGACCTTGGTCGACACGCTTGATCCACGCCATGCGTGGATGCGAGCGAAGCGACCAGCGTTTGATTTTGATTTTCTTTTTTCTTCTCCGTGGCTGGACGGCACACGGAAACTGTCAGAGGTCGGGCGGGTGGGTTGCGCAGGGGCGTGAGCCGCATGGATGCGGCGCCCGAGCTTACAGGGACGTACTTGCAGCGCCCCCTGCGCAACCCACCCGCCCGGCCAAGCGCGGCTTCTGCTTTTGCCTTCAGCGACCAACCAACAGCCACGAGGGGCTGCGCCGTTGGCTGGAACAACCTGTTACCCGAACGGGGAATGTCACCGTCACGACAGCATGCGATCCTGACCGCCTTGATCCCTGCCAGCGAGAACGCCCGCATGACCACCATCATCGCCCCGCGCGTACACGACATCGGCGGCCTGGAAGTGCGCCGTGCAGTGCCCACCCTGCAGGCCCGCAGCATCGGTTCGTTCGTGTTCGTCGACCAGATGGGCCCGGCACTCATGCACCCCGGTACGGCCATCGACGTGCGCCCGCATCCGCATATCGGCCTGGCCACCGTCACCTATCTGTGGTCGGGCGCCATCGGCCACCGCGACACGCTGGGTTCAGACCAGGTGATCCGTCCCGGCGACGTCAACTGGATGACCGCCGGCCGTGGCATCGCCCATTCCGAGCGCACGCCACAACTGGACCGTGACCATGACAACCCGATCCACGGCACGCAGACCTGGGTAGCGTTGCCGAAGTCGCATGAGGAAATCGAACCGGCGTTCTACCACCATGCGGCTGCCACCCTGCCCGAGCAGCGTCGCAACGGTGCCTGGCTGCGGGTGATCGCCGGACGCGCCTACGGCGAGGAGTCGCCGGTAAAGGTGTTCGCCGATACGCTCAACGTGGCGATCGACCTCGACCCGGATGCAGAGATCGACATCGATGATGGTCACCGCGAGCGTGCGCTGTACATCCTCGAGGGCGAAGCGCAGCTGGATGGCGTGGACATTCCGGCCCAGCACCTGGTGATTCCCGAAGCCGGTGCGCGCGGCCGCCTGCGCGCGAAGACGCCGGTGAAGGCGATGCTGTTCGGTGGCGAGCCGCTGGATGGCCCGCGCCATCTGTGGTGGAACTTCGTTTCCAGTTCGAAGGAACGTATCGAGCAGGCCAAGCACGACTGGGAAGCCGGGCGTTTCGGCACCATTCCCGGCGACGACAAGGAATTCATTCCCCTGCCCGAGCATTGAGCATCGCGTGTTGCACACATCCGAGGGTGTATCCCTGCACCCGGCGTTGACGCTACAGTCACCCGCTGATCACTGAAATGTGACATAAATCACACTTTCGACCGTCAAAGGAGTGCAACACATGAGCATGGGTAAACGCTTGTCCGCCGAGTTCCTCGGCACGTTCTGGCTGGTTCTGGGTGGCTGTGGCAGTGCTGTGCTGGCCGCCAAGTTCGGTGGCGACGGCAATCCGCTGGGTATCGGTTTCCTCGGCGTGGCGCTGGCCTTCGGCCTGACCGTGGTGACCGGCGCCTACGCGTTCGGCCATATCTCCGGTGCGCACTTCAATCCGGCGGTCAGCGTGGGCCTGTGGGCCGGCGGCCGCTTCCCGACCAAGGATCTGCTGCCCTACATCATCGCCCAGGTGGCCGGCGGCCTGCTGGCCGGCTTCATCCTGCTGCAGATCGCCTCCGGTGCCAGCGGCTTCGCCATTGATGGCAGCCAGGCGGGTGCGTTCGCCAGCAACGGCTATGGTGCGCTGTCGCCCGGTGGCTACAGCGTGGCTGCCGCGTTCCTGTGCGAAGTGGTGCTCACGGCAGTGTTCCTGATCGTGATCATGGGCGCGACCCATGGCAAGGCGCCGGCAGGCTTCGCGCCGCTGGCCATCGGCCTGGCCCTGACCCTGATCCACCTGATCAGCATTCCGGTCACCAATACGTCGGTGAACCCGGCCCGCTCCACGGCGGTGGCCTTCTTCGCCGGCAGCGGCGCAACCGGCCAGCTGTGGCTGTTCTGGGTCGCCCCGCTGCTGGGCGGTGCGATCGGCGGCATCATCTACAAGTGGATCGGCAACGACCGCTGAGCCGTGACCGTGCCATTGCGGCCGACCTTCGGCCGCAATGGTTACGGATGTAACCGCGATTTGTGCGATCGCTCACGTTCCGTTAAGGTCTGGTCATCCGCCCGTGCTTTCGCCGGGCAGGACGGCATCCGGGGATGGGATGCCTCAGCCGCCGGTGACACCGGCGGTGCCAACGACACGCCACCTTGGGGGATGCATGAAGTTCGCGCCTGTTGTTTTGTCGAGCCTGCTGTTCGTTGCGGCGTCTGCCTGCGCGCAGGCCCCGGTCGAATGCCCTTCATTGCCCGCCAGCAGCGGCCTGCAATGGCAGCAGCAGGTACAGTCCGGTTTCCTGATCTGCCGTGCGGCCACCGGGGACGGTCGCGAAGTGCTGAGCCTGATGCTCAGCCAGCGCGATCCGGGCATTCCCCTGACCCGCTCGCTGCGCCAGGAAAAGGGCAGCTTTGCCGGTGAATCGATGTACTGGTACCAGCCGGATCTGGGCGGCCAGGAGCCACCGGGTTATGCCGAACGCCGCATCAGCGTGGTCAAGCTGGACAAGGGTCGCTACGCGCAGATCGCGCTGTATCCCGACAGCTCCCAGGAACTGGGCACACTGCAGCAGCTTGCGCAGGGCATGAACCTGACGCCGTCTGCCGTGGCCGACGGCCGCTGAGAGGGTGCGGGGATGACTGCTTGGCAGCGTCCCCGCAGGATCCGGCACACCGGGCATCCGCCGGGCATGGCCCGGCGCTGCCCCTCAGAACCTGCCTTCCTGGAAATCAACGAAGGCCTGCATCAGTTCTTCGCGGGTGTTCATCACGAACGGGCCGTGGCGCATCACCGGTTCGCGCAGCGGGCGACCCGCCACCAGGATCAACCGCGCACCTTCAGCACCTGCCGAAAGATGCAGCTGCTCGCCGCCGCCCAGCACTGCCAGTTCCTGCCGCGCCACGTCGCGCGCTGCATCCTGCTCGCCCACCGTCAGCCCGCCTTCGAACACGTAGACGAACGCGTTGTGGCCTTCCGGCAGCGCATAGGTCCAGGCGCGGTCGGCGGCCAGTTCGATATCCAGATACAGCGGATCGGTGGCGGGCTGCGCGATCGGGCCCGCCGTGCCCTCGACCGTGCCGGCGATCACCTTGACCTGCACGCCTTCGGCCGGCCGCACCACCGGAATCTTTTCGGGAGCGAATTCCTGGTACTTCGGCGCGGTCATCTTGTCGCGCGCCGGCAAATTCACCCACAGCTGGAAGCCGCGCATCTGCCCGCTTTCCTGCTCGGGCATCTCCGAATGCACCAGGCCACGGCCGGCGGTCATCCACTGCACGCTGCCCGGGGTCAGCAGGCCTTCGTTGCCGTGATTGTCGCGATGCCGCATGCGGCCATCGAGCATGTAGGTAACGGTCTCGAAACCACGATGCGGATGCTCCGGGAAACCGGCGATGTAGTCCTCGGCCCGATCAGTGCCGAATTCATCGAGCAGCAGGAACGGATCGAGGTCGGGCAGCGACGGACCGCCGATGACCCGGGTCAGGCGGACACCGGCACCGTCGGAGGTGGGCATGCCGCGGATGGTGCGCAGGACGCGGACCGGCTCGGGAAGGCTCATGGTGACTCCTGTTGGATGGATGCCAGTAAAAATGGACGCTGCAGCGCGCAACGCCAATGGATGCCGTCGCAACCGATTGTTCCATCCCTGGTGTTCGCCGCATGTCATGTCCGCACGCCGGCACCGCCTGCGTTGTGGGCAGCGAGGGAACATCGCCACCTGCCACACCCATGTACGACCAAAGTACTACCGCTGAATGGTCCCGTGCACATTGACCCTGCCAAGGGCACGCGGGACTCTTTGCCTGTCTTTCCGGGAGAGAGCACCTCATGAAAGGTTTTTCCAAAATAGGCTGGGCGGCCCTCGCCCTGCTCGGCGCGTTCTGCCTGGGTACGGTGGCGCTTCGACGCGGTGAACACATCAATGCGTTGTGGATCGTGGTGGCGGCGGTATCGCTGTACCTGGTCGCCTACCGCTTCTACAGCCTGTTCATCGCCGACAAGGTGATGCAGATCGATCCGACCCGGGCCACCCCGGCGGTGATCAACAACGATGGCCTTGACTACGTCCCGACCAACAAGCACGTGCTGTTCGGCCACCACTTCGCCGCCATTGCCGGTGCCGGTCCGCTGGTCGGCCCGGTGCTGGCCGCGCAGATGGGCTACCTGCCCGGCCTGCTGTGGCTGGTGGTCGGTGTGGTGCTGGCCGGGGCGGTGCAGGACTTCATGGTCCTGTTTCTGTCCAGCCGCCGCAACGGCCGCTCACTGGGTGACCTCGTACGCGAAGAAATGGGCCAGGTGCCCGGCACCATCGCGTTGTTCGGTGCCTTCCTGATCATGATCATCATCCTGGCCGTGCTGGCGATGGTGGTGGTCAAGGCGCTGGCGGAAAGCCCGTGGGGCATGTTCACGGTGATCGCCACGATGCCCATCGCGATCCTGATGGGCGTCTACATGCGCTACATCCGGCCAGGCAAGATCGGTGAGATCTCGGTGGTGGGCCTGGTGCTGCTGCTCGCCGCGATCTGGTTCGGCGGCAAGGTGGCAGCAGACCCGACCTGGGGCCCGGCCTTCACCTTCACCGGCACCCAGATCACCTGGATGCTGATCGGCTACGGTTTCGTCGCCTCGGTGCTGCCGGTGTGGCTGCTGCTGGCACCCCGCGACTACCTGTCGACCTTCCTGAAGATCGGCACGATCATCGCGCTGGCCATCGGCATCCTGGTGGTGATGCCGGAACTGAAGATGCCGGCACTGACCCAGTTCGCTGCCAGCGGCGACGGGCCGGTGTGGAAGGGCGGCATGTTCCCGTTCCTGTTCATCACCATCGCCTGCGGCGCGGTGTCGGGCTTCCATGCACTGATTTCTTCGGGTACCACACCGAAGCTGCTGGCCAATGAAGCGCACATGCGCTACATCGGCTACGGCGGCATGTTGATGGAATCGTTCGTGGCCGTGATGGCACTGGTGGCCGCTTCGATCATCGATCCGGGCATCTACTTCGCGATGAACAGCCCGGCAGCCGTGATCGGTGCCGATGCAGCGTCGGCCGCGCACTACATCACCAATACCTGGGGCTTCACCATTACTCCCGAACAGCTGACGGCCACGGCCGCAGCCATCGGTGAACCAACCATCCTGCACCGTGCCGGTGGTGCGCCCACCCTGGCGGTGGGCATCGCGCAGATCCTGCATGAGGCGATCCCCAGCAGCAGCGACGCGATGATGGCGTTCTGGTACCACTTCGCCATTCTGTTCGAGGCACTGTTCATCCTCACCGCTGTGGATGCGGGTACCCGTGCCGGTCGCTTCATGCTGCAGGACCTGCTCGGCAACTTCATTCCTGCACTGAAGAAGACCGAGTCGTGGACCGCCAACATCATCGGTACGGCCGGCTGCGTGGCGCTGTGGGGCTACCTGCTGTACACCGGCGTGGTCGATCCGTTCGGCGGCATCCAGACGTTGTGGCCGTTGTTCGGCATCTCCAACCAGATGCTGGCGGGCATCGCGCTGATGCTGGGCACGGTGGTGCTGTTCAAGATGAAGCGTGACCGTTACGCGTGGGTCACCGCGCTGCCTGCAGTGTGGCTGCTGATCTGCACCACCTACGCCGGCTTCATCAAGATCTTCGACAGCAATCCGGCGCAGGGCTTCCTGGCCCAGGCGCACAAGTTCCAGGACGCCCTGGCCAGCGGCACCATCACCGCACCGGCAAAGTCGGTCGCACAGATGCAGCAGATCGTGGTCAACGCCTATGTCAACACCGGCTTGACTGCGCTGTTCCTGCTGGTGGTGGCGTCGGTGCTGGTGTATTCGATCAAGACGATCGTGGCGGCGCGCCGCAATCCGCAGCGCAGCGACCGCGAGACCCCGTACGTGGCCCTCAAGCCGCATGAAATGGTGGACCTGTAATGAGTACGCAACTGGTTCCGGTGGGGCAGTACCAGGCGCATCGCCGTCTATGGCGACGCCTGGTGCAGACGGCGCGGCTGTGCTGCGGCATTCCCGACTACGACAACTATGTGCGGCATGTGCGGGAGAAGCATCCGGACCGCGAGCCGATGGACTACAAGACGTTCTTCCGCGAGCGGCAGGAAGCGCGGTATGGCGGGCGCAACGGCGGTCGCTGCTGTTGAAGTGTGAAGTGGGTGCCGGGCTTGCAGCCCGGCGCCCGCAGAAGCGACGGCAACTGCAACTGCAACTGCAACTGCAACGGCCGAAGCGTCGGCTCTGGGTTTCTGTTTGGTTGGTGGGGCGGTGTGGGCTTGCAGGA